>DALZLW010000100.1:0-13537 GCA_032007425.1 Stenotrophomonas sp. | reverse complement strand
GCATCAGGGCGATCGGAAGTTGCAAGCTTTATGAACGACGGACCTACGGAAGCAGTGGAATCGCCTTGATGCTTGGAGACCAACTGGAGTCAGGGCCGCTGGATTCTGTTCAGGTCGCCCTGCCGCGCGAAAGGCGAGCCACTTTGATTCAACCTGCATGAATCTGCTGCGACTGCCGGAAGCCTAGGTTTAGGTCACGCAATGATTCGAGTTCCTGCCGCGCCTGCGGCGGCGCGAGGTTGCCGCTATCGGCAAACGTCGGGCGCGACGTTTCCCGAACGCATCGACAGCGACAGCAAGAGCGCCCGGAAGCAATCCCGCTTCAATCCGCATCCGCCGCCGTACCAGCCAACCCACGGTCCCAATACGGTGGCGACCCAAAACCCTGCAGCAGGAACTCGGTGACCGCCCGCACCTTGCGCGAGCGCCGACGGTTTTCAGGCGAGAGCAACTGGATATGCGCCGCGTCCACCGACGGTGCTGCCGACCAGTCGGTCAGCAACGGTACCAGTTCACCGCGACGCAGGCTGCCCGCGTCGTACATCCAACTGGGAAACAGCACGATGCCGCGGCCGGCGATCGCAGCGGCCAGCAGGATCTCGGCATTGTTGCTGCACAGCGGACCGCTCACGTTGAGCACCTGAAGCGCTGCCGCTGGCGATGGACGGAAATACCAGCGCTGGGTACCGAACTGCCCGCGGTAGAGCAGGCAGGCGTGCTGCAGCAGGTCCTCGGGCTGCTGTGGCACCCCGTGCGCGGCCAGATAGGCCGGGCTGGCGGCCAGCAACCAGATGACATTGCCAGCGAGCGCGTCGCGCTCTATTACGCCCAGCGCGCCACGGCCGGGTTGATCGTCAGCGAAGGCACACCGATTTCCCGCCAGGGGCAGGGCTACCTGTTCAATCCCGGTATCTTCAGCGCGGCGCAGATCGCCGGGTGGAAGCTCACCACCGAATCGGTGCATGCGCTCGGTGGCCGCATCTTTGCCCAGCTCTGGCACGTCGGCCGGGTCTCACACCCGACCATCCAGGCCGATGGGCAGCTGCCGGTCAGCGCCAGCTCGCTGCAGCCCAAGGCCTCACAGGCCTTCGGCTACGACGATGCGGGCAAGCCCGGCCTGGTCCAGCCGCCGGCACCACGCCAGCTGGCCACGGAGGAGATCGCCGGCATCGTCGCCGATTTCGCCCAAGCAGCGGCCAATGCCATCGAAGCCGGTTTTGATGGCGTGGAAATCCATGCGGCCAACGGCTACCTGTTCGAGCAGTTCATGAACCCGAAGGTCAACGACCGCGACGACCAGTACGCTGCCGATACCCTGGACAACCGCCTGCGCTTCAGCCTGGAAGTCATTGATGCGGTGGTCGCGCGGATCGGCGCGGCGCGTACCGGCATCCGGATCTCACCCTATGGCCAGCTGTTCGACATGCCGCTGCACGATGAAATCGACGCCACTTACGCTGCCTTGACTGCCGAAATCGGCAAGCGTGGGCTGGCTTATGTCCATGTCATGGACCAGTCGGGCTATCAGATGGGTAACACGGTGACCTGCGGTGCGGGCGAGGGCGGCATGGCCGGCCTGTTGGCGATCATCCGCAGCAACCTGCCGCGCACGGCGCTGATCCTCGCCGGTGGCATGAGCCGCGAACGCGCTGAAGAGATGATTGCCGCCGGCCAAATTGACCTGGCGGCATTCGGCGCGCCCTTCATCAGCAACCCTGATCTGGTCGCGCGCCTGCAGAACGGTTGGCCGCTGGCCGAGCCGGACCGTGCCACCTTCTACGGTGGCGGTGCACAGGGTTACATCGACTATCCGGCCTATCGCCAGACGGACCCGGCGAGGGCGTGATGCCACATGGGGCGCGCGCGATTCAGCGCGGCCCCGCGCCAAGCACGGCGTGGACGCGTGCGGCCAGCGCGTCCACGGTGAACGGCTTGCTCAGCAACTGCACGTCCGGCCCCAGCGTGCCGGCATGGTTGGCGGTGGTTTCCAGCGCATTGCGGCTGTAACCGCTGGTGAACAGCACCGCCAGATCCGGTCGGCGCTGGCGGGCGAGATCGGCCAGTTGCCGGCCGTCCATCTCCGGCATCACCACGTCGGTGAACAACAACACTGTGTCGGGATGGGCGTCGAGCAGGGCCAGCGCGGTGGCCGCGCCGTCGGCATGGATGACCCGGTAACCGAGCTCTGTGAGGGCGTCCACCGAGAACCGCCGCACCGCCGGTTCGTCATCCACGACGAGGACCAGCGCATCGCGGACGGCGGATGTTGGACGCCAATGCGCTGCCAGCGGCTCACTGGCCGGTGATTCCGCCGCCTGCCTGGGCAGGTAGATGCTGACCGTGGTACCGGTGCCCGGCGTCGAGCGCAGGCGGACATGGCCATTGGATTGCTTGACGAAGCCGTAGACCTGGGACAACCCCAACCCTGTGCCGTGGCCCACGTTCTTGGTGGTGAAGAAGGGGTCGAAGGCCTTGGCCATCACCTCCGCACTCATGCCGCTGCCACTGTCGGTGACGGTCAGCAGCATGTAATCACCCGGCGGTACCCGTGGGTGGGCCTCTTCCGGGAGCGGGCCGAGCGCGCAGTTGCTGGTTTCCAATGACAGCCGGCCGCCGCCGGGCATGGCGTCACGGGCATTCACCGCCAGGTTGAGGATCACGTTTTCCAGCTGGTTGGGGTCGACGTGCACCCACCACAGTTCGGGAGTGAGCACGGTCTGCAGGCGCACGCTGCTGCCCAGTGAATGCACCAGCAGGTCGGTCATGCCCGTCACCAGCCGGTTCGCATCCAGGCAGACCGGTTGCAGTGGCTGCTGGCGCGAGAAGGCGAGCAGGCGCTGGGTCAACTGCGCTGCGCGACGGGCGCCGTCGATGGCCATGTCGATGTAGCGCTTGGCCCGCGGATCACTGTCGCCAAAGCGCGCGGCGAGCAGGTCCAGTGGCCCGATCACGGTGGCCAGCATGTTGTTGAAGTCGTGGGCGATACCGCCGGTGAGCTGGCCGACGGCTTCCATTTTCTGGCTCTGTCGCAGCGCGTCCTCGACCCGGGTGCGCTCGGCGACTTCCTGCTGCACGCGGGTTTCCAGCTGCTCGTTGAGGTCATGCAGGCGCGCGTCGGCGTGCTTGCGCGCGGTGATGTCGATCGCCACGCCGAGCACCCGCACGCAGCGACCCTGTTCGAACAGGCCACGGCCCTTGGCCGAGACCCAGCGCTCGATGCCGTCCTCCTTGCCGATTGCACGGTACTCCACGTCATACAGGCAGCGCCGCGCCGGATCGGCGGCGGCGTGGAAGGCGGCCATGGTGGCGGCATGGTCGTCAGGGTGCAGGCCGTTCTCGAAGTCGCGCATGTCCAGTGGGGCATCGGCCGAGATCCCGAACATGGCACGCGTGCGTGGCGGCCAGATCAGGATGTCGTTCACCAGGTCGACATCCCAGAAGCCCAGATCACCGGCCTCGGTGGCAAAGCGCAGGCGCTCCTCGCTCTGCGCCAGTGCCTGTTCGGCGGCCTTGCGCCCGGACAGATCGAGCATCGCGCCGATCATCCGCAGTGGCCGGCCATCGGCAGCACGCAGGACCGCACCACGGTCCAGCACCACGGCATAGCTCCCATTGGCGCGACGGAAACGGTACTCGCTGGTCCAGCTGGTGCCGCCGCCATCGATCACCGCATGGATCGTGCTGTCGACCCCGGGACGGTCCTCGGGGTGGATGTGGTCCAGCCACCATTGCGCGTCCGTCTCGGCCAGCGGGTAACCAAACAAGGTATTGAGGGCCTCGTTCCACACCACATGGCCATCCGCCAGGCGCCAGTCCCAGATCGCATCATTGGTGGCCTGTGCGGCCAGGCGGTAGCGTTCTTCGATTTCGACCTGGCGCGCCTCGACCGCCTTGCGGTCGGTGATGTCCAGCGAGGTGCCGACCAGACCGATCACGGTGCCGGCGGCATCGCGCAGCGGGGCCTTGGTCGACAACCACCAGGCTCGTGTCCCGTCAGGGAAACTGACGGCCTCCTCCAGTTGTTCGGAGCGGCCACTTGCCATGATCCGTTCGTCGGTGGCCATCACGGCGGCCGCCTGCGCGGGGTCGCCCAGCAGTTCGGCATCGGTGCGGCCGACGTACTGTTCGGGCGGCAGGCCGATCAGCGCGGTGGTCCCCTGGTTGCCGATCAGGATCCTTCCCTGGCGGTCCTTGGCATATACCACGCCGGGGGCGGCGGCGATGAAGGACTGCAGCAGGCCGTGCGCCTGGTCGCGCTCGGCCTGCAGGCGCAGGCGGTCGTCGATGTTGATGATCACCCCAGGGAAGCCAATGGCCTTGCCCTGCGCATCCAGATCGACACGGCCCACCGCTTCGAGCCAGCGGTATTGGCCGTCATGGCCGCGCGTGCGGTAGCGGTGCGCGTAGCGGCCGCCGTGGGCCACCGCGCTGCTGATCGCCGCGGACAGGGCATCTCGGTCGTCCGGATGCACGGTCTCCACTACCAGGGCCAAGGGCAGCTCGGTGTGCGCCAGCGCCGGGTCAAGCCCAAACGCACGGGCCAGGGCGGCATCGATGGTCAACCGGTCGTTGCGTACGTCCCAGAACCAGGTGCCGATGATTGCGCCGGCCGACAGGGCCAGTTTCACGCGTTCGCTGTCCCGGTCGGCGAACGGGGCCTTGTTGTCTGAATGATTCAAGAAAGAAGCGCTGCAGGCGCGGTCCGGGGCAAGGGCTCCCAGCGTAGCCGGGCGCGGGCCGGGTGGGGAAGGGGCAGGTACAATCGCCGCGATCTCCTTGCCTGAACGAGCTTCCATGCGCCGTCTGTTGCTGCTTGTCCTGCTCCTGCCTGCGCTTGCATGTGCCGCGCCGGCGTCCATCGCGTTGCGCAACGGCGACCTGCTGTTCGTCAGTGCCGGCAATGCCGGCCTGAGCGCGGCCATCGACAAGGCGACGCGCCGCGCGGGCACGCTCAGCTACGACCACGTTGCGCTTCTGGCGGTGGCGGCCGACCAGCAACACGTGCTGCACGCCGATGCCGAGGGCTCGCGTGAACAGCCGCTGGCCGCGTTCCTCGCCGATGCGCGCCAGCGCCAGCGCACCGTGGTGGTGTATCGCCTGAAGGCAGCCCAGCAGCCGGCCATCGTCGAAGCGGTGGCCAAGGCGCGGACCCTGCTCGGCAAACCCTACAACACCACGTATGTGCAGTCGGAAGACAGTTACTACTGCTCCGACTTCATCGAACGCGCGTTCCGTGCCCATCACGTATTCCAGACCCAGCCGATGAACTTCCGTGATCTGCAGACCGGTGAGTTCCCCGAGCACTGGGTCGCCTTCTACAAGGCGCGTGGCATGGCCGTGCCCCAGGGAGCGCCCGGCACCAATCCCAACGACATGGCCGCCGCACCGGTGCTCGAGCGTGTCGGCGTGCTGGAGTAAGCGGCGGCGCCTACGTGCGCGTTGACGGTTTTCCGTCAAGCTGGGGTTTTTGCGTCATTCGCGTGGCTATCATCCTCGCCGCCGAAGGCCTGCGACATTGCGTCGCAGGTTTTCGCAACCGGTAGCGCACGCCAACCGTGGATGCGTTTTCTCCACGGCCTGCCACGCGCTTTTCAATCCAATCCTGTAAGCGGTGCAGCCTGTCGGCAGCGCTTGGCGCAGCCTGTTGCCCGCATTCCGAGGTATTCATGCAACGAGTCCTTAAAACGCTCGCCCAGACCGCCGGCGGTGTCTTCGCCCTGCTCGGTCTGGTGCTGGCCGCTGGCGGCGTCTGGCTGATCAGTCTGGGTGGCTCCTGGTTCTATCTGTTGGGTGGCGCGCTGCTGACCGTGGCCGGCGTCAGCCTGTTGCGCCTGCGCGCACTTGCCCTGTGGTCGGCACTGGCGCTGCTGGTGATCGCCCTGGTCTGGGCGCTGTGGGAAGTCGGCCTGGACTTCTGGCAGCTGGTGCCGCGCCTGATCGCCTTCCTGGTGGTGGCCATCGTCGCCGCCGCCGCCGCGCCCCTGCTGCGCCGCGCCGATGGCCAGCAGGCGCTGGCCTGTCGTCCCGCGGCGGCGATCGCCGGCGTGCTGGGCATCGGGCTGGTGGCGTTCTTTGCCGGCATGTTCCGTCCGCACCCCACGGTGGTGGCCGACGGCAGCGCTGCCCCGGTGCTGCATGCCGACGCAGGCGTCGAGGCCGGCAATGACTGGCCGGCCTATGGCCGCACCACCAGTGGTGACCGCTACGCGCAGTTCGACCAGATCAACACCGGCAACGTCAAGGACCTGCAGGTGGCCTGGACCTACCGCACGGGCGATCTGGCGGTGGACGGTGCCGAGTACCAGGTGACCCCCTTGAAGGTGGACGACACCGTGTACCTGTGCACGCCGCTGAGCAAAGTGATGGCGGTGGATGCCACCACCGGGCAGGAAAAGTGGCGCTTTGATCCGAAGGCCGTGGTCAGCGCCAGCACCCAGGGCTGGAAGCGCTGCCGTGGCGTGGGCTACGCCGACCTGGATGCGCTGCCTGCAGCTGCGTCCACGCCGGTGGAAGGCAATGCCGCCGTTGCCGCACCGACTACCCCGGGCATCTGCCGCAAGCGCATCATCGAAACCACCATCGATGCCCGCCTGCTGGCACTGGATGCAGCGACCGGCCAGCTTTGCGAAGACTTCGGCAACAACGGCTACGTCGATCTGAGCGTGGGCATTGCCCCGTCGCCCAAGACCGGCGATGAAGGCACCTACAACGTGACTTCGGCACCCCTGGTGGCCGACGGCGTGGTGATGGTCGGTGGACGCCTGAACGACAACCTGACCGTGGGTGAGCCCGGTGGCGTGGTGCGCGGCTACGACGTGGTCACCGGCAAGCTGCTTTGGGCCTGGGATGCCAAGCGCGGTGCCAGTGACAGTACGCCGCTGCCCGAGGGTGAACTCTATCCGCTGGAAACCCCGAACTTCTGGGGCACGGCGGCGTATGACCCGAAACTCGGCCTGGCCTATTTCCCGCTGGGCAACCAGACCCCGGATTTCTGGACCGGCAACCGTCACCCGTATTCGGATGAGTACAACGATGCGGTGGTGGCCGTCGAACTGAAGACCGGCAAGGAGCGCTGGCACTTCCGCACCGCCAACATCGACCAGTTCGACTACGACGTGTCTTCGCAGCCGATCCTGTATGACATGCCAGGCAAGGACGGTGCCATCACCCCGGTGCTGGTGCAGTTGACCAAGCGTGGCCAGGTCTTCGTGCTCGATCGCCGCACCGGTGAGCCGGTGGTGCCGGTGGAGCAACGCGCCGTGTCGACCGACGCGATGCCGGGCATGAACGTTGCGCCGACCCAGCCGCACTCGGCCATTTCCGTGGGGACCGAGCCGTTCAAGGAATCGGACATGTGGGGTGCGTCGATCTTCGATCAGCTCTACTGCCGCATCCAGTTCAAGCAGATGCGCTGGGAAGGTGAGTTCACCCCGTTGTCCGACAAGCAGCGCACGCTGATCTACCCGGGTTACTACGGTGGCTTCAACTGGGGTGGTGGCGCGATGGATGCCAGCACCGGCACGTTGATCGTCAACGATATCCGCATGGCGCAGTGGGGCCGATTCATCAAGCAGGAAGAAGCCGCGCGCATCGGCTACAAGCCTTCCACCGAAGGTGAATACTCCGCCCAGACCGGCACTCCGTGGGGCGTGGAGCGGTCGATGTTCGTCTCGCCGCTGGGCGTGCCGTGCTTCAAGCCGCCGTTCGGCAGCATGACCGCCATCGACCTGGCCAGTGGCAAGGTGCGCTGGCAGGTGCCGATGGGCACGATCAAGGATGCACCGGTGCGCGGGATCACCCCGGGCGTGGACATCCCGCTGGGCATGCCGACCATGGGCGGTCCGCTGGTCACCAAGGGCGGCCTGACCTTCTTCCACGGCACGCTGGATTACTATGTGCGTGCACTGGACAACAGCACCGGCAAGGTGGTGTGGCAAGGGCGCCTGCCGGTAGGGGGGCAGGGCGCGCCGATGAGCTATATCGGCAAGGATGGCCGGCAGTACGTGGTGGTCGTGGCTGGCGGTGCAACCCGCACCGGGACCAATGACAACCGCGGTGATTACGTGATTGCCTACGCGCTGCCCAAGGGCACGCCGTAAGCCCCCCGTCCCGGACGGCACGGTCGTGCTGTCCGGGGCTTTCGCTGATCCGTGGAGAGGCCCGCAGCCGATGTCCCAAGCCCCCGCCGAGCGTTCCCGTCGTGTTGCCCGCCTGGCCCAGGTGGCCGAGCTGGCGCAGGTCAGCGAGAGCACGGTGGACCGCGTGCTCAACGAGCGCGGCAGCGTGTCCGAGGCCCTGCGGCAGCGGGTCATCGCCGCCGCGCGACAGCTTGAGCTGCGCCGGGTGCTACCCAGTGTCCGCCATGGCGTGCTGCATATCGACGTGGTGATGGGCACGGTTGGCACGCCGCATTACCAGCGGCTGGAAAAGGCGCTGATGGGCCAGGTGCAGATGTTGGGCTCGCGGATCAGCCTGCACCGCCTGTACTGGGATGAGCACGACGAGGCATCGTTGATCCGTTACCTGGAGCGGCCGCCGCATCCGCGCGCGGGCCTGATCGCCTTCGTCCGCGACGTGCCTGTCATGCGCGCCGCGCTGAGGCGGGTGCAGGCACGTGGCACGCCCGTGGTGACCTTGACCAGCGACGTGTCCAATATCGGCAGCCACCCCTACGCGGGCATCGACAACTTCAAGGCAGGCCGGGCCGCGGGCTACCTGCTCGGCCGTTTCGCCCAGCGTCCCGGTAAGGTGCTGCTGCTGGTGGCATCCACCGATTACGTGGACCACCGCGAACGCGTGGCGGGCTTCCGCAAGGTCATGCACGAGCGTTTTTCCCATCTGCAACTGCGCGAGCCACTGGCCCACGCCGATCAGCCGTCCATCGCCGCGCGCCTGCTCGATGGCGTGCTCGCCGAGCTGGATGACGTCGTGGCGATCTACGATACGGGATCGGCCGCGGCGGGCATCCTCAAGGCCTTGAAGCGAAGGCCGCCCGCGACGGTACCGGTGTGGATCACCCATGAGGCCACGCGGGAGCATGCGCAGTTGATGGATGGCGGCCATATCGCCGCCGTGATCGACCAGGATCCCGAAGCCCAGGCCGCGCAGGCACTGCAACATATCCTGCACCAGCTGGGCGAACTGGAAGCGCCACCACCGCCTGGGCCGACGCGCTTCCGCATCATCACTCCCGAGGACCTGGATCACAGCGAACTGCTGGCCTGATCCTGCCTCGTTCCCCCTGAATCCAACTGTCGTGGCGTCGTGCCGCGCAGGAGTTGCGTTGCCATGTGTTTGCCCCCCCTTCGCTGGCAGTGGTTGCCATTGACCGGCCTGCTGCTTTCTTCTTCAGTAACTGCTGCACCGACCTTGCTGGCGGACGTGGACGGCGGCCGTGCCGCGCTTGCCGCGCGCGGCCTGCAGTTCTCCCTTGGCTACACCTCCGAAGATGCGGCCAACCTCTCCGGCGGCACCCGGCATACGGCAACCCATGTGGGGCAGCTCTCGCTGGGCACGCAGCTCGATCTGGAGCGCCTGTTTGGCTGGTCCGGCATGCGCGGCGAGGTCGGTCTCAGCCATCGCGATGGCGACAACCTCAACGAGCGCGCCGGCCTGGGACAGTTGTTGCAGGGCCAGGAGGCCCATGGCCGCGGCAAGCAGTGGCGACTGGGCAGCCTGTGGCTGGGCAAGCAGTGGGGCGACGGACGCCATGGCGTGAAGATCGGCCGTCTGGCGGTGGGTGATGATTTCAACGCGCTGGACTGCACGGCGATGGGGCTGAGCTTCTGCGGCAGCCAACCGGCAATGATCGTCGGTGACTACTGGTTCAATGGCCCGCTGAGCCAATGGGGCGCCGTGTTGAGCTACGCGCCGCGTGATGATCTCTACATCCGTGCCAGTGCGTACCAGGTCAACCCGCGTTACGCCAATGAACGCAGCGGCGGCCTGCGCCTCGCGCCTGCGGGCACCGTCGGCACGCTGACGCCGGTGGAACTGGGCTGGCACGGCAAGATCGGCGGACGGCAGGGACGTTATGCGCTCGGTGGCTGGTACAGCAGCGCACCACGTGCCGATGCCTGGCGCGATATCGATGGCCGGGCGTGGGCGGACAGCGGGCTCGATGCGGCCATGCGCAGCGGCGCCTACGGGGCATGGCTGAGCGCAGGCCAGCAACTGAGCCGAGGCAACGGCAGCAGTGATCAGGCCGGTTGGCGCGTCCAGATGGACCTGGTGCGCACGGATCGCCGCACCGGTTCCATCGACGCGACCAGCCATGTCATCGCGACCTATACCGGCATCGGTTCGACGCGTGCGCAGGACCAGATCGGCCTGGGTGTTGCGGCCACCGAGGTGAACCCGCGTTACCGGCAGGCGGGTGACGGACAGCGCAGCGCCGGCCGGGTCGAATACAGTGCCGAAGCCTACTACCGTTGGCAGCTGCTGCCGGGCGCCGTGCTGCAGCCGGCGCTGCAGTACGTCGTGCACCCCGGCGGTGTGTCGGCCCGCCCGGATGTGATCGTGGTCGGGCTCAAGACCCAGCTGGCGTTCTAGCCGGCCGGGTGGGGCGGGGTCTGGCGGAAGCCGCGTCAGCGCCGCCGGGCCACCCGCGTGCGGTAGTCGCGCCCGTTCTCACCGCGGATCCGGCGTTCACGGGTGCCGGTGATCCGGTCGACCTTGCGGTCTTCGGCAATCACCGGCTTGGCTACGACCGTGGTCTCCCGCTCGAAGGCATGGGACTTGTCGGTGTTGCGGTAATAGCGGTACAGAGCCCAGTAAAGGGCGGCGGCCCCGGCCGGGCCGGCCGCCAACAACCACAGCCCACTGTCATCACTCATAGCGTTGCCACCAGGATTGCGATCGCGATTGCCTCGATGAAGGTGCCGGCGGTGAGCGCGGCCAGCAGCAGCTTCCATTGCTGCACCGGCACGCTGCCCATGGTTTCGCCGGTGCGGCCGTTGACCGCGATGTAGTGCAGCATGCCGCCGTTGCTGCCGGGCTGATGATACGAATACAGCCACACCGGCAGGTACATCGACACCCAACGCGTGCCGTGCACTTCCAGCTGTTCCTGTTCCCAACGCACGCCGCGGTCGTAGCGACGCACCGAGCTTTCCACCTGCGCACGGGTGATCGACAGCAACTGGTCTTCCAGCCGCGGGCGCAGGGCCTCGACATCGACGTTACGCTTTTCCGACGTAAAGCCATTGAGGTAGGACGCGTTCCATTGCAGCGCGTTCTTGGTGTCGAATGGCTGGATGGCGTTGATGATGTTGTTGGTATTGGTGCGGGTGTCGAGGTTGCCGCGCGCGGACGATGATTCCAACGGCAGGTCATCGACGGTGAAGTCCACGGCGCGGTCGACCTGGTAGACGTCGGCATCGTAGTAGGTCTTCTTCTTGTCGCCACTGCCGACCGTGTACTGCCGCGTCTGGATCTCACCCTTGCCACTGACCTGGCCACTGACCCGGCTGTCGACGATCATGTAGGGCAGGTAGACGCCGACCACGTTTTCCGGGGTGAACTGGTCCTTGAACGCCTTCAGGGCGAACATCCGGCGCTTGTCGACGAACTGGCGGATGCGTGCGACGGCATCGTCCTTGCGGATATGGAAAGGCAATACCGCATCGGGAACCGCGCCATTGGCCACCTGCTCGTTGACCCCGAACACATGGCGGCACCAGTGGCAGCGTGCCGTCATGCTGGTTTCGGTATTCACCGTGACTTCGGCGCCGCAGCCGGTGCACTTGTAGGTCATCAGGCTGCTGGTGCCCGCATCGATATCGCGGGCGCCGGAGGCGATGACGGTGCCCTGCAGGGTGTCCAGTCCCTCGCCGAAGCCAAAGGCTTCTTCCACCCTTCCGCCATGCCATTCGTTGCGGCAGTACAAGCAGACAAGCACGTCCGTGCCGGCTTTCTGCCGGATCTCGGTGGCGCCGCACTTCGGACAGCGGTTGGCGCCGTCCTTCAGTTCGACCGAAGCCGTATCAATGGCGAGCGGATCCGGCGCTTCGATTTCATCGCGGATCGGCTGCGGCAGCGTCTGCGTATCCAGCGGAAAGCTGCCGGGCAGGGGCGGCACATCGCGCGGCGAACCCGGCCCCGACGGCGGCGGCGCCGGCGGGTACGGAGGCAGCGGGGGCGGGGTGCTGTTGTTGGACATGGACGCGCGCGTTCCGGGGCTTACAGACCCAGTGCCTTGGCCTTCAACGCATCATAGTCGGCCTGGGTGATCAGGCCGAGGTCGAGCATTTCCTTGGCCTTCTTCAACCGTGCCACCGGGTCATCGGCGGCAGGTGCGGCCGGCGCGACCGGTTGCTGCAGGCTGCCGACACCACCCACCATGCCACTGGCCATGCCGAGGCCGACAATGCCGGCTGCGCCGCTGTGCTCGCCGGCGGACTGGATGCCTTGGGCGACACTGGCCTGCAGGTTGGAATTGCCGCGTGCGCCGGAAAGCGCGTCGGCGCGCTGCACGGTCTTGAGCAGTTCGCGGGTATTGGGGTCGTACTCGATGGAGACGATGGCGGTCTTGACGATGGCCAGGCCACGGTCCGAGCTCCACTGGTAGCCATTTTCCACCGCATCGGACAGGCTCTTGGCAAAGCCCAGCGAATCCTGCTGCAGGCGGGTGATGCGGTTACCCTTGGACGGATCGTTGGTGTACAGGCTGAATGCCGGTGCCAGCGAGCTCACCACTTCATTGAACAACTGGCTGGCGGCGGCGTTTTCCAGATCGGTGAAATCGAACACTTCGCCCGGCTGCAGGTAGCGTGCCGGCAGGAAGTTCTTCACGAACAGGATCGGGTCGACGATCTTCAGCGTATACGACCCGCGGGTCATCGCGCCGACCTGGGTATTGAGGAAGCCGTCGTCCCAGTAGATTTCCGACTGGGTGCCGAAGCGGTTGTCCGGCAGCTCCTTCAGCGACACGAAGAACGCCGCCTGCTGGCCGCCGGGCTGGCCGCCAAACTTGAAGCGTTCCCAGCTCTGCCGGATCAGCGGGGTGACGATGCCGTCGCCGGCGAAGATGGACTGCGAGTTCAGGTCATCCGAACGCCATTCATAGCCGCCCGGTTCGGCGACGAAGCCGGTGATCGCGCCGTCCTGCAACAGCAGCAGGCCATAGCCTTCCGGCACGATGATCTTCGAGCCATTGCTGATGATGTTGGAGGAGCCGCGGGTATTGGCGCCACGCCCGGCATTGGTGCCGTTGGGGACCGCAGCGAACACGGCGGCGGTCGCCGGCAGGCCGGCCGGTACGGTGTAGAAATCCTTCCACTGGTCGGCCAGAACGCCACCGACTGCCCCTGCCACCGCCTGTACGAGACCCATGACAACTCCCTGCTTGGTATGGACGGACACCGCGCCCGTCGTGCCTGTTCGACTATAGCAGTCGGGCTGGTTGGCCGCTGGCAGCGGCGGGGGCTTGTGGGTGGCTGCGTTGTAGAGCGGGTCCTGCGCGCTGGGCGGTCGGGACTGTGGTGTGGGGGACGGCAAAAGCCGCTCCCTGCGTGCCTCGCGTTTCGCCATCCATGGC
>DALZLW010000099.1:0-13551 GCA_032007425.1 Stenotrophomonas sp. | reverse complement strand
CAGCCGGAGTTCTTCTGGTTGGATTTCCAGTTCTTGATGTCCAGCGCCGAACGCACGATGTTCCAGTCACCGCACAGTACGTAATCGCGGCCGCTGCGCGCCCATTCTTCCAGGATCGGGCGCAGCCACTCCATCACTTCGAACTTGAAGCCCTGCCGCAGGTCACCGGAGCTGCCGGAGGGGATGTAGAAGGACACCACGCTGAGGTTGCCGAAGCGGGCCTCGATGTAGCGACCTTCATCGTCGAACGGGGCCCAGCCCAGTGAGGTCAGCACCTGGTCCGGCTCACGCCGGCTGTAGATCGCCACGCCGCTGTAGCCCTTCTTGGTGATGGCGTCGCGGTAGAAGCAGTGGTGACCGTCCGGGCGGAACATCGGGTCGGTGAGCTGCGCCTCCTGCGCCTTGGTTTCCTGCACACAGAGGATGTCGGCGTCCTGGCCACGGAACCATTCAAGGAAGCCCTTGCTGGCGGCGGAACGGATGCCATTGGCGTTGAAGCTGATGATGCGCATGCGGAAGGCGGAAATCGTGGCGGGAACCGGGCAAGCATACCGGTTCGTCACGTTCCGGGACCGGCTGGGCGGGCGGCAGGGCGCGGCCTGCGGTACGCTTAACATTCCAGAGATGACCATAGATAGAGTTAGATGAGTGACCATCGCTACCGTTTCCTGCAACTGGCCCTGAGTGCCGACGCCCTGCGTTTTGGCCAGTTCACCCTGAAGTCCGGCCGCCTGAGCCCCTATTTCTTCAATGCCGGCCGCTTTGATTCCGGCGCCCGGCTGGCCCAGCTCGGCACCTGCTATGCCGAGGCCGCCGATGCCGCCGGCCTGAAGTACGACGTGGTGTTCGGGCCGGCTTACAAGGGTATTCCGCTGGCAACGGCAATGGCCTGCGAGCTGGCCCAGCGTGGCCGTGACCTGCCCCTGTCCTTCAACCGCAAGGAAGTGAAAGACCATGGTGAAGGCGGTCAGCTGATCGGCGCGGACATGACGGGCAAGCGGGTGCTGATTGTCGATGACGTCATCACCGCGGGCACGGCGATCCGTGAAGCGTTGGCGATCATCCGCGCCGCGGGCGGTACGCCGGCGGGCATCGTGGTTGCCCTGGACCGTCAGGAAATCGCTTCGGACACGGACAAGCGCTCGGCGGCCCAGGCCGTGGCCGAAGAAGTCGGCATCCCCGTGGTCGCCGTGGCGACCCTGGCCGACCTGCTTGATTTCGCGTCTGGAAACCCGGAACTTGTCGGTTACCGGCAGTCGCTGGAAGATTACCGTTCGCGCTACGGGACCCGCCCGACGCGCTGAGCCAGGTCCCTGGGGAGAGGTCGACATGCCGACAGCCATTGCCGCCATTGCTTCAGCGCTGTTGCTGGCCATGCCGGTGGTTGGCCCGGCCCAGGCCTCCGACGCCCCAAGGCAGAAAAAACTGTATTGCTGGAACCAGGGCAGCGAACGCATCTGCAGTGATGCCCTGCCCAGCGATGCGGTGAACAACGCGCGTGAGGAGTTCAATGCCAGCAGCGGGACGCGCAGTGGCCAGGTCCAGCGTGCGCTGACCGATGCCGAGCGCGCCCAGGCCATCGCCAGCCAGGCCCAGCAACAGCTGGACGACATGGCACGGCAGACCCGGCTGCGGACGGAACAGGCGCTGCTGGCCAACTATCCCGATGAAGCGGCCCTGCGCCGTGTGTTCAACGAGCGGACTGGCATCCTCGACAACAGCATCAGCACCGCACGGTTCAATGTGGACAGCCTGCGCCGGGCACTGGCCGGCGCCTTGGCCACGGCCGGTGACCGTGAACTGGCCGGGGCCGAGGTGACAGAGAAGCAGGCCGCCACGGTGCAGCAACGTCACATGCAATTACGGGCCCAATTGCGGCTGCAACGCAGCTTCGAACAACAACGGGCGGAGCTTCAGGCGGAAATCGAGCAGACGCTGGCCCGCTTCAGGCAACTGAAAGCGCCCCCGGAGGCAGCGGGCTGACGCCGGACGCCCCGCGCGGGCCTCCCGGGTCAGAACCCGGGTTCGTCGGTTCCCAACAGGGGTTGCAACTGGGCTCGGAACAAAGCCTGGATCCGTCCCATGGCCTGCGCGTCATCGGCCTCGAAGCGCAGCACCAGCACCGGGGTGGTGTTGGAGGCGCGGACCAGGCCCCAGCCGTCGGCGAAATCCACCCGCAAGCCATCGATGCTGACGATGCGGCCGCTGGCAAACGGACTGTCCACCGCCTGCGCGGCGCTGACAACCTTCGCCACCAGCGCATGCGGATCATGCCCATGGACCGGGACCTTGATCTCCGGCGTCGCCAGCCCCGTTGGCAACAGCGCCGACAGGACCTCCTGGGGCGACTCGGCATGCAGGGTGAGGATTTCCAGCAGGCGGGCGGCCGCGTACAGTCCGTCGTCAAAGCCGAACCAGCGCTCGCGGAAGAAGAAATGGCCGCTCATTTCACCGGCAAGTTCGGCATCGGTTTCGGCCATCTTGGCTTTCATCAAGGAATGACCGGTTTTCCACATGAGTGGACTGCCGCCATGGCGCAGGATGAACTCCGCCAGCCGTCCGGTGCATTTGACGTCGTAGATCACCATGGCACCCGGATTGCGGACCAGCACATCGGCCGCGAACAGCATCAGCAGGCGATCGGCCGGAATGCTGCGCCCATCGGGTATGACCACGCCCAAGCGGTCAGCGTCGCCATCAAAGGCAATGCCCAGGTCGGCGTCGAAGCGTTTCACCATCTGTGCCAGGTCCTGCAGGTTGTCGGCTTCGCTGGGATCGGGGTGGTGATTGGGGAAGTTGCCGTCGACGTCGCAGTACAGCGGGATGACCTGCGCACCGATGGCCTCCAGCAGCGTCTGGGCAAGCACACCACCGACACCATTGCCGGCATCGGCGACCACGCTCAGGGGGCGCTCCAGCTGCACGTCATCGGCGATGCGTTGGACATAGGCAGCGTTGACATCGCACTGGCGGTAGCCGCCCGGCTCGGCCGCCCGCTCAAGCCGACCGTCGACGATACGCGTGTAGAGCGCCTTGATCGCGTCGCCGGACAGCGTCTGGCCGGCGACGACAACCTTGAAGCCGTTGTACTCGGGCGGGTTGTGGCTTCCGGTCACCACGACGCAACTGCCGGTGCGCAGGTGGTGGCTGGCGAAATACACGACCGGGGTGGCGGCCAGCTCGATGTCGATGACGTCGCACCCGGTACGCCGCAGGCCCTCGATCAGTGCTGCGCTGAGCCCGGGACCGGACAGGCGGCCGTCGCGGCCGACCACGATCTCGCGCAGCCCCTGGGCCAGCACCTCGCTGCCGATGGCTTGGCCGATCAAATTCGCCAGGGCCGGTGTAAGCTCGTTGTCGACAATCCCGCGGACGTCATAGGCACGAAAGATGCCTGCAGGCACGGTGTCGGCCAGCCCCGGCAACAACGGCGGCGGCATGGGCGACGCAGTGTCGGCTCCGGAATCATTGCCAGCCGGTCCGGTTCCGGCCTGTGCCGTCGGTGCGGTCGCCGACACCGGGCCCTGGGAGAGGGTTTCGCGCAGGGTCGGTCCCTCGCTGTCCTGGGCACGGGCGCCTGCGCGCTTCGGCATGGGCAGCCTGCCGCGCCCCACCAGCACCAATACCGCGATCAGCGCCAGCAACAGGCTGACGATGGCCGCGGGGATAGGCCCGAGATCCAGCGGGCCGGCGTCCACCGCCGGCGCAGCCGCAGCCAGCCGGAAACCCGTGCCGTCGATCGGGCGTGCCAGTGAATCGGCACTGCCAGCCAATTCCGCCACACCGCGCTCACGCACGTGATAGCCGTCCTGGCGCAGCGACAGGTAGGCGCCATCGGGCAGTGTGACCGCATCCAGCGCAGACGTCAGTTGGACCAGCGGCAGGCGCAGGTAGACCACCGCCGTGTCGCGGGCGCCAAAAGGTGCCGCCGCCGCCAAGCCCAGGCGAGGCCCGCCGCCGTCACGGACGACCCGCGCCAGCGGCCTGGAAGACGCCAACGCTGCTTCCAGCAATGCCAGACGCGCATAGCCAAAGGATTTCGGATCGGCGTAGGCCGCCTCCATATCCGCTGCAAACACCTGGACGTCCTCGGCACCGGACCAGGCCGCGCGCAGCGCCAGGGCCGCTGCCTGGGCGTCACCGGCAGCCAGCGCCTGCTGCACGGCGCCGCTGGCCAGTTGCCGGGCCAGCCGCGCCTGTTGCCCGGACAGGCTCCGTTGCAAGCCATCGACGGCGGCGTCACGGGCAGCCTGCAACTGCGAACCCACGGCCTGCTGACGCCATTGCTGTACGGCCGAGCCACCGAACCAGGCGGCCAGAGCCAGCAGGACCACGACCAACAAGGGGCCGCTGCGTCCTTTCAGTGCCCGTCCTGCCTTACCCGCTCTGGCGATCATTGCGTCCTCCGTTGTCAGCGAACTCCGGTGTGCCCGAACCCGCCCGCACCGCGGGCGGAATCGGTGAAGGTATCCACCACCTGCAGGTTGACCCGGACGATGGGCACCACGACCAACTGGGCAATGCGATCACCCGGTTCAATGGTGAAGGCGTCACGCCCGCGATTCCATAGGCTGATCAGCAGGGGCCCCTGGTAATCGGCGTCAATCAAACCCGTGCCATTGCCCAGTACGATGCCATGCCGGTGCCCCAGCCCCGAACGCGGCAGGATCACGGCGCACAGCCCCGGGTCGGCCAGGTGGATGGCCATGCCGCTGGGCACCAGCGCCGCATCGCCTGGTTGCAGTACCAGCGGCGCTTCCAGTGCGGCACGCAGGTCGAGCCCGGCGCTGGCTTCGGTGGCATAGGCCGGCAGCGGCCAGCTGTCACCGAAACGGGGGTCGAGCAGCTTGACCTGCAGCGGCTGCAGGGACGGGGTTGCAGGGGTCATGCGGTGAGCCTTTCCGCCACGAGGGCGAGCAGTTGGTCGGCCAGCGTCGTCTTGGACGTGGCCGGGAATACCTGGTGGCCGTCTTCCCAGTAGGCAGTGGCGGCATTGTCATCGCTCTCGAAACCGGCACCGGCCTGGCCGACCTGGTTGGCGATCACCAGATCCAGGCGCTTATCGACCAGCTTGCCGCGCGCGTACTTTTCCACATCGTGGGTTTCAGCGGCGAAGCCGACCACCAGTTTGAGCGACTGGGTCTGCGCGGCCACCTCGGCCAGGATGTCGGGGGTGCGGACCAGCTCCAGCACCAGCGACTGGGAATCGGCGGTCTTCTTCAGCTTCTGCGCCGACACCTTGCGCGGGGTGTAATCGGACACCGCGGCCGCACCAATATAGATGTCTGCCGGCAGCGCCTCGAGCACGGCCTGGCGCATCTGCGCGGCCGAGCGGACATTGATCCGCGTCACTCCGGGAGGCGTTGGCAGCTGCACCGGGCCGCTGACCAGCACCACCTGCGCGCCCTGCCGCGCGGCCGCCGCCGCGAGGGCATAGCCCATCTTGCCGCTGCTGCGGTTACCGACGTAGCGCACCGGATCGATGTCTTCGTAAGTCGGTCCGGCACTGATCAGCACCCGCAGGCCGCGCAGTGCCTGCCCTTGGGCCACCGCTGGCGCCGTCGCGCCGCTGGCACCGGACAGCGCGGCGACGATGTCCTGCGGTTCGGCCAGCCGGCCGGGGCCGGACTCACCTTCGGCAAGCGGACCGTCCACCGGACCGATGATCTGCGCACCACGCAGCTGCAACAGGCCCACGTTGGCCTGGGTGGCCGGGTGCAACCACATGCGGTGGTTCATCGCCGGGCACAAGGTCAGGGGCGCGGTACTGGCCAGGCACAGCGTGGTGACCAGGTCATCGGCCTGGCCTTGCGCCAGCCGCGCCAGCAGGTCGGCCGTGCCCGGCGCCACCACGATGCGGTCGGCCCAGCGGGCCAGTTCGATGTGGCCCATGGCCTGTTCGGCGGCGCTGTCCCACAGCGTGGTGCGCGTGGGGTGGCCGGACAGGGCCTGGAAACTGAGCGGGGTGACGAACTGCTGGGCACCAGCGGTCATGGCGACCTGGACCTCGGCTCCCGCTTCGCGCAGGCGCCGGACCAGTTCCAGGGATTTATAGGCGGCGATGCCACCGCCGACACATAACAGAAGCTTCTGACCTTCCAGAGGGCGACGCGGCGCCGGGGAAGCGTTGGGAGAGTCAGCCACCGGGAAAATCCTGTGCACAGTAAAGGCAGTAGCTTACCCGAACGGCCGGTATAGCCCGTATTGCAGCCCATATGAGCGCCGGACATAAGTACATGTATGGCAGGATCATCGTGCCACGGGCAGGTGAAGTCAGACAGCATTCTTCATTGACGCCTTGACCTCTTCTTGAATTCAGGTGCCCGGTTTTGCAGCTGCGTGTCATCATTGCCGACGATCACCCCATCATCCTGCAGGGCATACGGGTGCTGCTGGAAAACAGCAGCATCGACGTGGTAGGTGAGGTGGGCGGCGGCGGTGCGCTGCTGGCCCTGCTGCAGCAACAGAAGTGTGATGTCGTCCTGACCGACCTGGCCATGCCCAATGACGGCCCGGATGGACCGGCCCTGCTTGACTGCATCCGCCAGAACCATCCACAGCTGCCCGTGGTGGTGCTGACCGGCACCGCCAGTCCCAGTGTCCTGGCGGCCCTGCTGCACCAGGGCGTGCGCGGGGTGCTGGACAAGGCGGCCGATTTCGACGAGCTGGCCTTGGCGGTTCGCAGCGCTGCTGCCGGTCATACCTACATCTCACAGTTGCTCCGCAGCCACCTGCAGGCCCGGGACCTCGGCCAGCGGCGACGACGGACGTCACTCTCGCCCGGTGAGCGGGAAGTGCTGGACTCGCTGCGTCGGGGACTGAGCATCACCATGATCGCCAACGAACGCGGCCGCAGCTCCAAGACCGTGAGCCGGCAGAAATCCGATGCGATGCGCAAGCTGGGCCTGTCAGGCAACCATGAACTCCATGCCTTTCTCAGGGCCTATCCAATCAGCGATGGCGAGGAAGTCTGACAACACGGCCCGCCACCAGGCGATGGTCTGGCAACCGCGGCAGGAGGATGCTGTCCCCCATGTCGATCAAGCACTGGCCCACCGCCGAACGCCCCCGCGAGAAACTGCTGGCCCAAGGGGCAAGCGTGCTGTCGGACGCTGAACTGCTGGCCCTGGTCCTGGGTTCGGGCCGCCGCGGCCAGGATGCGGTGAGCAGTGCCCGCGACCTGCTCACCCAACATGGCTCCCTGCGGCAGCTGCTGGATCACCCACCGGCCAAGCTGCTGCGCGTGCCAGGGCTGGGGCCGGCACGGACCTGCATGTTGCTGGCCGGATTGGAACTGGGCAATCGGCATCTGGCCCAGCGCCTGCGCGCCGGCGACGCGGTGGCCGCGTCGCCGGCTACCGCCGGTCGCTATCTGCAGGCACGCCTGCGGGCCCAGCGCAGGGAGGTGTTCACGGTGCTGTTCCTGGACAACCGGCACTGCATGCTGGCGTGTGAAGACCTGTTCCACGGCACCATCAATTCAGCCGTGGTCCATCCGCGCGAGGTGGTCCAACGTGCGCTGGAGCTGAATGCGGCAGCTGTCATCGTCGCCCATAACCACCCTTCTGGCGATCCAGAGCCCTCGACCACCGATCGCCGGCTTACTGACCGCCTGCAGGAGGCATTGGCGCTGGTGGACATCCGCCTGTTGGACCACTTCGTCATTGGCGAAGGTGCTCCGGTTTCCTTTGCTGATCGCGGCTGGTTGGCCGGCCGGACCGCACCATGAACATAACGCCGTACGGGTAACCCTCGTCGGCAGTGTCGGCGCCGCAGGCCCCGCCCTGACGGCCCGGATCGGCTAAAATGGGCGATTCCGCCGCACATATTCCAGCAGGCCTCGTGAAAAATCTCCTCCGCGCCCTGATCAGCCAAGGCATCGAAGCGCTGCGCGCCAACGGCACCCTGGCCACCGACACCCTGCCCCCGGCGTTCGTGGTCGAGCGTCCGAAGACCCGCGAACACGGCGATTTCGCCACCAATGCCGCGATGCTGCTGGCCAAGGCCGCGCGCAGCAACCCGCGCGCACTGGCACAGGCGCTGGTGGAGGCCCTGCCGCAAAGTCCCGATGTCAGCCGTGTGGAAATCGCCGGCCCGGGCTTCATCAATTTCCATCTGGCCCCGAGCGCCTACCAGCGCGAGGCGGCTGGCGTCATCAAGGAAGGGGCCGATTACGGCCGCAACCTGTCGGGCAACAACCGTACCGTCGGCGTTGAATACGTCTCGGCCAACCCGACCGGTCCGCTGCACGTCGGCCATGGCCGCGCGGCGGCCATCGGCGACTGCGTAGCCCGCGTACTGGACGCCAACGGTTGGAACGCCAAGCGCGAGTTCTATTACAACGATGCCGGCGTCCAGATCGAGAACCTGGCGCGTTCGGTGCAGGCACGTGCCAATGGCCTGGACCCTGACCACGCCGACTGGCCGCAGGATGGCTACCGCGGCGATTACATTGCCGATGTGGCCAAGGCCTACCTGACCGGCGCGACCGTGGAGCTGGAAGGCACCGCAGTGGTCGGCACCGGTGATGTGCAGGACATGGATGCCATCCGCCGCTTCGCCGTCGCCTATCTGCGCAACGAACAGAACCTGGACCTGGCGGCCTTCGGAGTGGACTTCGACATCTACTTCCTGGAAAGCTCGCTGTACGCCGACGGCAAGGTCGCCGAGGCGGTGGCGACGCTGCAGGCCTCCGGCCATACCTATGAAGAAGGCGGCGCGCTGTGGCTGCGCACCACCGACTTCGGTGACGACAAGGACCGCGTGATGCGCAAGTCCGACGGCACCTTCACGTATTTCGTTCCCGATGTGGCCTATCACCTGTCCAAGTGGCAGCGCGGCTACGAGCGTGCCATCACTGAACTGGGCGCCGACCACCATGGTTCGCTGGCCCGCGTGCGTGCCGGCCTGCAGGCGCTGGAAGTCGGCATCCCGGAAGGCTGGCCGGAGTACGTGCTGCACCAGATGGTGACGGTGATGCGCGGGGGCGAAGAAGTGAAGCTGTCCAAGCGTGCGGGCAGCTACTTCACCCTGCGCGATCTGATCGAAGAAGCTGGGCGCGATGCCACCCGCTGGTTCCTGATCGCCCGCAAACCTGACTCCCAGCTCACGTTCGACATCGATCTGGCCCGTCAGCAGAGCAATGACAACCCGGTGTTCTACGTGCAGTACGCGCATGCGCGCGTGTGCAGCCTGCTGCGCCAGGCGCAGGAAAAGGGCATGGGCTTCGACCAGGGCATTGGTCTGGCCCATCTGTCCGGCCAGGACGATGCAACATCGCTGACCCTGATGACCGAGATTTCGCGTTATCCGGAAGTAGTGGAAGCCGCGGGCCTGGCGCTGGAACCGCACCTGGTCGCGCAGTACCTGCGCGAATTGGCGCATGCCTTCCATACGTGGTATCACGGTTCACCGGTACTGGTGGAAGATGCGGACATCCGTAACGCCAAGCTGGTGCTGGCCTGTGCCGCCCGCCAGGTATTGGCCAACGGCCTTGACCTCCTGGGCGTGAGCGCCCCGGAAAAGATGTAAGCACGGAGAAGCAGTAGACATGGCAGCACGACGCGGCAAGAGCCAGGCACGGCGCAACAGCAGCCAAGGCACACCCGGATGGGTGTGGCTTGTCGCCGGTGTGGCCATTGCCGCGGTGGTTTTCCTGGCGGCACCGAACCTGTTCAAGGGAGACGCCGACGGCTTCCTGCGCGCCATCCCACGCCCGGATCCGAACGCACAACCGGCCCCGGTCGCCGACGCCGATACGGACGTCGGCGCCCAGGTCGACACCGCTCCTGCCACGCGCGCGCCGGGCAAGGCCCCTGCAACGCAGGCACCGGCAGCCCCGCAGTACGACTTCTACACCTTGTTGCCGGGCAAGGAAGTTGAAATGTCAGACGCCGAGCTGGCCGCAAGCGCGCGCGCCGAAGACCAGCGCAAGGCCCGCACCGAAGCGCAGCGCGCGCAGGCCGCGCTGGAAGGACGTGCAACGCCAGGCACCACAACTGCAGCCACAACCGCGACCGCTGACCAGGCGCTGCCTGCGGCTGTCCCTGAATCCGCACCGGCGGGCCCTGTGGCAGCCACCCGGGCCAGTGCCGCCCCCGCGTCGAGCGGTCAACAACCTGCCGCCACGCCGGCTGCCGCGCCTGCGGCGGCTGTAACGGAAACCAACGTGCGCTACATCCTCCAGGCAGGCGCCTTCGGGGCCTCCGGTGACGCCGAGGCCACCAAGGCCAAGCTGGCCATGATCGGACTGCCCGCGCGCGTCGAGTCGGCCCAGATCAATGGCAAGACCGTCTACCGCGTGCGCATGGGGCCCTATGGCAGTGCCGGCGAGTTGGCCGACGCCAAGCAGAAACTGGACGGTACCGGCCTGCAGGGCATGGCGATCAAAGCCCAGTAAGTGCGGCCCACCGGCTGCAACAGCCGGACGCCAGAGCGGCCACGCCGCCCTGGCGAGATGGGCCATCAGCCCTGGCGGGCGACCTGGAAGCCTGCAAACGATTGGCTGACCGGCATGACCTCCAACCGGTTGATGTTGAGGTGGGCCGGCAGATTGGCCACCCAATAGATCTGTTCGGCGATGTCCTCAGCCGTCATCGGATTGGCGCCGGCGTAGAGCGTGTCTGAAGCGTTCTGGTCGCCATGGGTACGGACGACGGTGAATTCCGTTTCTGCCATGCCGGGTTCAATGGTGGTCACGCGCACTCCGGTGCCGTGCAGGTCCGAGCGCAGGCCCAGCGAGAACTGGCTGACAAAGGCCTTCGTGCCGCCATAGGCATTGCCACCGAGATAGGGATAGACGCCCGCCACCGAGGCGATGTTGATCACTGCGCCCTTGCGCTCGATCAACTGTGGCAGCAGTCGATGGGTCAGGGTGACCAGCGCGGTGATGTTGGTATCGATCATGGTCCGCCAGTCGTCCAGGCTGGCACGCTGCGCCGGCGCCGTGCCCTGAGCCAGGCCGGCATTGTTCACCAGCAGATCGATCTGTCCGAATGCAGGCGGCAAGGCCAGCAACGCGGCTTCCATGGCCACCGGATCACGCACGTCGAAGGCAGCGGCGTGGACCACATCGGCCCCGTAAGCGTCCACCAGCGGCTGCAGCCGTTCAGCACGGCGGCCGGTCGCAATCACCTTCCAGCCGCCCTTGGCGAAGCGATGGACGGCAGCGGCACCGAAGCCGGAGGTGGCACCAGTGATCAGGACGGTACGGGTCATCGAGCAGCTCCAAGGGTCGGGACACCCATTCTGGCACTGTCGTCGCCTGCGCGTGTTGCCCAGACGGCTGATTGAGGCCCGGCCGGGTCGCGGCTGGCAGCCACGGGTACAATGACGGCCCCGGCGCTGCCTGCCGGTGACCGGACCCTCCATGATCAACAACGACGTGCTGCGCAGCCTGCGCTTTGCCTTGGACCTGGGTGATCACCACCTGGTCAATCTTGCGGCCATGGCCGACCCTGCCTTCGATGTCAGCACCGCGCAGGTCAATGCCTGGCTGCGCGCGGAGAACGAGCCGGGCTACGAAACCTGCAGCGACGCCGCGCTGGCCCATGTGCTTGACGGGCTGATCGTGCACCTGCGCGGACGTGACGAAAGCCAGCCGCAACGGGCCGTGGAGACCCGCATCGACAACAACATGATCCTGAAGAAGCTGCGGGTGGCCTTCCAGCTGCGCGACGTCGACATCCTCGAGATCTTCGCCAGCAGCGGTTTCCCGGTGACCAAGCCGGAACTCAGCGCCCTGTTCCGGCAGCCGGGCCATGGCAACTACCGGCGCGCCGGCGATCAGTTGATGCGCTACTTCCTCAAGGGCCTGGTACAGCGGGTGCGTGGCTGAACCCGGCTCCGCCCGTTCCGCCTGCGATGGCACGGGTTATCATGCGGATCTGTTATAGGGAGTCACTGCGTGGAAGCCATCCTCACCCCGGTATCCATTGGCGAACTGGTCGACAAGATCACGATCCTGGAAATCAAGGCAGCGCGCATTGCCGACGCCACCAAGCTGGCCAACGTGCAGGCCGAACTGCAGGGCCTGCTGCCGATCTGGGAGCGGTTGCAGCAATCGCAACCGGCCTTGCCTGGGCTGAAGCTGCAGCTGCGCCAGATCAACGAGCAGATGTGGGACATCCAGGATGCCCTGCGTGCCAAGGAAGCCGCGCAGGACTTCGATGATGCATTCATCCAGTTGGCACGCGGGGTCTACCGCACCAATGGCGAGCGGGTTGAAGTGAAGAATTCGATCAACCGCCTCGCCGGCTCCACGCTGGTGGAAGAAAAGCAGTACCAGGGAAGCTGATCACCACAGCGCAGGCGGCTGCGCCGCGAGCCCGTCCGCCACGCTGGGCGGCCGGGCATTGATGCCGCTACATACGGTGCGTCGCAGGTCGATTACCAGCTCAGGCGCGGTCCGACCGTCCATTCCTTCTGACCGTCACCGTACATTTTCAGGTCGCCGCCAAGCCCCCAGTTCCTGTTCAATTTGACCTGACCGCCGAGCCGTCCATAGGCCTCGCCCTGCGGCTTGATCGCGTGCTTCCTGCTGTAGTCCTCGTAGCCCGCCAGGGCCAGCACTTCGATGTGCTCGCCAAAAGCCGTGCGCAGGCCAGCTTCCACACTGTAGCCGTTGAATGTCAACGCTTTACCAGCGTCATGGCGGTTGTAGGCACCCCGTGCGATGAAGTCCGTCGAGGCGGCAATCTCGTGATTGAAGCCAGCACCGACGCGGAACGCATTGAGCGTGTCCTGGGATCCGCTGACCTTCTGGCGGGAGCCATCGGCAAACACGTGCACGTTGGGATGCACCGCATAGGAGGCCTTCAAGCCCCAGCCATCGGCTTTCCCGTCCCGCCCGGCGTCTGTCTTGGCGTAATCGGCCTCGACATGGTTGTAGGACAGACCATCGGCGGCGGAGGCGGCGAACGGCAGGAGTGCGGCCATGGCCGCGGCGATGAGCGAATACTTCATGGGATGACCTCTCGTTTCGTGGTTCGATGGTGAACAAGTACGGCGCACGCAGTTGGAGGCAGCGCCGTGGCAGGACGCGCTAATTTCACGGTCGGCCGGCCAACTCCCGCTGAAAGAGCAGCGCTCGATGGACGTGGGTTTCCAGAGAGGTTCAGGCGCTCCATGGCGGCGGGGTGATCTGCCGTGGGCCCTTGCGCGGCAAGGGTTTTGGCGGCGCCGGCGGTAGTCCAGAAGGACGCCGCCGTCGTATTCAGCAAGCGGCCCAACTGCCGTTCGTCGCCCGGATGTCAGAAATGGACGCAAACTGGCGTAAAACACCAATGCTGCACTCCGCAGCGCGCGCTGGAGGACACGCTGTGAGCTATGTCGACGGGTTTCTTGCTGCCGTACCGACTGCCAACAAGGAGGCGTTCTTGAAGCACGCAAGCCTGGGCGACTCGGTGTTCATCGAGTTCGGCGCCTTGCGTGTGGTTGAATGCTGGGGCGATGACGTCCCACCGGGGACGCAGACGGACTTCTTCCGCGCGGTACAGGAGAGTGTCCGATTTTTTGTGTTCAGGCGGTCGGACGCTCAGTACCTCAGTCGGT
>DALZLW010000098.1:0-13587 GCA_032007425.1 Stenotrophomonas sp. | reverse complement strand
GTCCCGTGACAGCCTCCCGGCGTACGCTGCCATCATTCCTCCACCAGCCCAGCCCCCCATGCCCGACACCGGCCTGTTCCAGATCATGAGCTTCGATGCCCGCCCCGATACCGACGGTGGCATCGAGCGGATCAACGCTGTCACCGCGCAGTGCCAGAAATGCGGCAAGGTCAATCATGCGCGTGGTGATGAGCTGCAGCGCATGCCCGGCGGCACCGTGTTGACCTGCCGGCATTGCGATAACCGCCAGGCACTGAGCAACGCCCGGTTCGGCGAATGCCATACCCACAGTGGCCGCATGCAGACCGGCTGACCGGCTGACCGGCTGACCGTGCGCCATCGCGCGTACGGCGCGCGTACGGCGCGTGACCGCGTATCAGCGCTTACGGCGGATTCTTCAACCGTGGAAGCGCCTGCCATGGAGACCACCGGATGCGGATCCTTGTCCCCCTGCTCGTCCTGCTGCTCTGCCCGTTCACCGGCCATGGCGCGCCACCGCTGCCGCCGGACCAGGCGCTGCAGCCCCTGTTCCAGCAGGTCCAGCGCGCGCAGTTGTTCAGCGACCAGAAAACCTTTGCCGATGCGGTGCCGCAGGACAGCGCCGATGCCATCCTCGCGCGCTGGCAGCAGCAGCGCGACCAGCCCGGCTTTGCCCTGCACGACTTCATCGAACGTGAGTTCCAGCTACCGCCCCCGCCACCGCCGTACACCCCGGCACCCGGCCAGCGCCTGCGCACGCATATCGAAGCACTGTGGCCGGTGTTGAGCCGACGCGATGACCTGCAGGCCGCGCCCGGATCGCTGCTGCCCCTGCCCCACCCCTATGTGGTGCCCGGCGGCCGCTTCCGCGAGGTCTATTACTGGGACAGCTACTTCACCCTGCTGGGCCTGGCATCGAGCCAACGCTGGCAGCAGGTGCGCGAGATGGTCGACAACTTCGCCTGGCAGATCGACACCTACGGCCATATCCCCAATGGCAACCGCAGCTATTACCTCAGCCGCTCGCAGCCGCCGTTCTTCAGCCTGATGGTGGAGCTGCTGGCGGGCCATGAAGGACAGGCCACCTACCAGCGCTACCGGCCGCAGTTACAGGCCGAACATGCATTCTGGATGCAGGGTGCCACGCAACTGGCGCCCGGCCAGGCCCAGGCTCGCGCGGTACGCATGGCCGATGGCAGCCTGCTCAGCCGCTACTGGGATGCACGCGCGGTGCCACGAACCGAATCGTGGATGGATGACCTGCACACCGCCGCGCAGGTGCCGCAGCGGGTGCCATCCGAGTTGTTCCGCGACCTGCGTGCCGGCGCGGAGTCGGGCTGGGATTTCAGCTCGCGTTGGCTCGATGACCCGCAACAACTGGGCAGCATCCATACCACCGCGATCATACCGGTCGATCTGAACAGCCTGCTGCATCACCTGGAAACCACGTTGGCCCACGCTGCCGGCGTCAGTGGCGATCGCCGCGCACAACGGGACTACCAGCAACAGGCCGACGCGCGACGCGCGGCCATTGCCACCCATCTGTGGTCCGCACAGACCGGTCATTTCGTCGACCTGGACCTGCGCAGCGGCAACCCGCGTCCGGCATTGACCGCTGCCGCCCTGTTCCCGCTGTGGCTGGGCATCGCCACCCAGGCGCAGGCCGAACAGACCGCCACCGCCGTCCGCGCACAGCTGCTGGGTAGCGGTGGGCTGCTCACCACCAGCGTGCGCACCGGCCAGCAATGGGATGCCCCCAACGGCTGGGCACCGCTGCAATGGGTCGCCGTGGATGGCCTGCAGCGGTATCGCCTGCAGCCGCTGGCCGGCCAGATCGGCACCCGCTTCCTGCGCACCGTGCAGCAGGTGTATGCCCGTGAAGGCAAGCTGGTGGAAAAGTACGTGGTGGACGGCTCGGCACGCGGCGGCGGCGGTGGCGAGTACCCGTTGCAGGATGGGTTTGGCTGGAGCAACGGCGTGGTCCTGGCGCTGCTGGACCGTCTGTGCGCAGCGGGAAAACGCTGCGAGGACGTCGACGATCTGCCGGCCGAGGACGTGACACAATGAGCACATGCCCAGCCGCACCTCCCTGAACGCCAAGCGCAACGCAGCGTCGCGCACCACTGATCCCAATGCCTTCCGCGCCTGCCTGGAGCTGGCCTGCGCAGTCACCGGCATGCGCGCGGCCCTGATCGGGGCCGTCACCGATACCGACTGGACCGCCGAGCACGCCCTGGACCGCGCTGGCCTGCACATCGTGCAGGGCATGAAGCTGGAGCTGGCCAAGACGTTCTGCCTGGACGTGACCCGCAACGAAGAAGCGATCTGGTTCAGTGATTACGAAACACACGCCCAGCATTGCACCAGCCTGATCCCGCCGATGTACGGCTTCCGCAGTTACATCTCGGTGCCGGTGGCGCTGGCCGATGGCTCCATCTTCGGCACCTTGTGCACGCTGGATCCGGAAGCACGCACCGTCACCGATGACATCCTGCAATCCATGCACCGGCTGGCCGGCGTGGTCGCCGGCCTGATCGACAGCGAACGCAGCACGGTGCAGAACGCCTTCGTCGAGCCGGCCTCGGCACGCATGGAGCATCAACTGCGCGCAGCCCAGCTGGCCAACGAAGAGCTGAAGCAGGAAAGTCGCCTGCGCGAAGAATTCATCGCCGTGCTCGCCCATGACCTGCGCAACCCGCTGCAGACCATCCGCGTGACCAGCGAGCTGTTGTCACTCACAGGCACCACGCCGGCACAGAACAACCTGCTCAAGCACCTGGACGACAGCGCCGAGCGGATGGCCGAGCTCATCGACGTCACCATGGATTTCGCCCGGGCCCGGCTGGGCTCCGGGCTGGCGTTGCGCCAGCAGCCCTGGAGCGACCTGGCCGGTGCGCTGCAACGTGCCGCCACGGACGCGCTGGCGCCGTATGCCGATGCGACGCTGCAGGTGGATCTGCAGCTGCCCACGGTGGTGGTGTGCGATGCCGACCGGCTCGCGCAGCTGGTGGCCAACCTGATCATCAACGCCGCCATCCACGGGACCACCGGTGTTCCTATCGTGTTGCGTGGCCACGCCGATACGCAGGCGCGGACCTTGGAGATCAGTGTCGCCAATGCCGGGCAGATTTCGCCGGCCTCCATGGAGGGCCTGTTCCAGCCCTTCCACCGCTCGGCCGAACAACGCCTGCAGGCCGGACTCGGGTTGGGCCTGTACATCGCCTCGCAGATCGCGCAGTCACATGGCGGCACCCTGACTGCGGTATCCAATGCCATCGACGGCACCGTGTTCACCCTGCGGATGCCGTTGGCGGGCACGCGTTGACCGCTGTGAAATACCGCCGCCGCAGGATGGACGTCATGGGTTACGCCAGCCCTGATCGGAAACGGGCTACGGCACCCACGGATTGACGAGCGCGACGCCCGTCTGCGCGAAATCATTGACGTTGCGGGTGACCAGGGTCATTCCATGCACCAGCGCCGTCGCGGCAATGAGCGCATCGCGTTCGCCGCGCCTGTCCGGGACATGCAGCCGAGCGCAGCGCTGGGCAACCACGGTATCGATCGGCAGCGTACGCGCCGAGAACTCAGGCAGCACATGCTGCTCCAGCCACGCGCGCAACAACGCGCCCTGCGCGGCATCCCGGCGTTCAATCGACAGCACGCCCGACTCCAGTTCCATGATGGAAACGACGGAGACAAACAGGTCGGCAGCGTCCACGCTGGCTGCCCAGGCCTTCACTGCGGCATCGGCCTTGGTGCCTTTGCGCAGCTCGGACAACACGTTTGTATCCAGCACATACATCATGAGAAGTCAGCCGGGCGCAATCCAAGGGACAGGGATGGCGGATCGAACGCAATGTCGGCAAGGCCAGGCATCGTCAGCACATCGGCAATGTTGCGGCGCTGCCGGGTCAACCGCTGGTAGTCCTCGAAGCTGAGGAGCACATGCGCCGGTCGGCCACGGTCAGTGATCACTACTGGCCCGCACCGGGTCGCCTTCTTGGCCCGGGTGACATCCTGGTTCAATTCACGGCTGGACAAAGTGGTGACGGTCATGGCGACAGCTCCGGCCAGATACGATGTAGTTACGTTACTACAAGTTTGGCGCAACAGGCAACGCGCCCCCCCCCCCGCGCCATCAAGGCACTCCCGCTTCAGCGGGTCGCCAGCGGCAGCCGGATGCTGGCCAGATGGCGCTCGCGCTGCAGCAGGAACAGTGGCAAGGCCAACGACGGCCCAATCGCCAGGCAGGCCAGCGGCAACCACCAGCGCCGCAACTGCAGGCGGCGGCCTTCGGCGATCACGAACACCGCCACCGCGATGCCTGATACCAGCACGTCGGACCAGGCGAAAGCGGAGATCGGGGTTGCGACGGCTTGCTGCAGCAGCAGTGGCACATCAAAGCCATGCGCAGACAGCCACGGAACGAACATCGACAACGGCAACAGCGTGCCGGCGATGCAAAGGAGGATGTAGATGATCTGCATGTCGTCCCTGCGAAGCGTGGCGGACCGTGTTCCCGGCGCGCGGCGGCGCGGAGATGCGGTGGTCAAGCACGCAGTGTAATCCCGGCGCCTTTCGCTGGGCCATCACCGCGCAAAGACCCGGCTTACAGCGCGCCTCGTCTACTCCTTTTTCATGGCCGCATCCGTGGCCAGCAACAACTCCGCCGCCTCGCCCAGCGCCGGTGACGGCGGCGTCTGCAGGCCGATGGCCGCCATCATCCCGTCCATGCTGACGAAGCAACGTGCACGCCGGTCATAGATGCCGGTGACCAGCAGCGCCCGGGTCATCACCTTCTGTTCCGGCCCGACCAACACGCGCTGCTCCATCACCACACGCGTGCCGATCCACCCGGCCAGGCGGGTTTCCAGGGTGAAGCGCTGGAAGGGTTTCAATTCGCGCCGGAACTGGATGGCGCCCGCGCCGACGATGGGCGCCCATTTACGCTGCAGCGCCACTTTGCCCAGCCCCATGCGCAGGATCAGGTCCAGCCGGCCCAGATCGAAGATGTTCCAGTAGCGCCCGTTGGTCATGTGCAGGTTGCTGTCTAGATCGTTGGGCAGCACCCGGAACGTCAGCCGGGACACACCGAAGGGCGCCTCCAGCCGGGGCCTGAACGGCGTAGCCAGCAGCAGGCACAGCAAGCGAAACCAGAGATTCATCGAATTATGACGACCGATATAGAACGGTCGTACGCTAATCTATGACGATTGTCTTAGCAAGGATCGGCCATGAGTCCACGAGCCACGGACACCCCGCAACGCGTGCTCGACGCGGCCGCACAGATGCTGGCGCGGATCGGCCTCAACGCGACCAGCATCCGGGAGGTGAACAAGCTGGCGCGCGCGCCGCTGGGCTCGACCTACCACCATTTCCCCGGCGGCAAGCAGCAACTGCTGGCACGCGCCACCACCGTGGCCGGCGACAAGGTCGAAACGCTGTTGGTCCAGTTGCTGCAACAGGGCGGCCATCATGGCCTGCGCTTGTTCCTGGACCGATGGCGGGAACGGTTGCTCGCCTCCGGGTTCTCGGCAGGCTGCCCTATCCTGGCGGCGGCCGTGGAAGAGCCCATAGACGCGACTGACAGCAGCACGCGCACTGCCGCTGCTGAGGCCTTCGTTCGTTGGCGAGGCCGCCTGTCGGACGCCTTCGTTGCCGATGGCCACGGCCGCGCGCACGCCGATGCGCTGGCCACTCTGGTGATTGCCAGCGTGGAAGGCGCAGTTGCGATGAGCCGGGCGATGCAGGACATCACGCCGTTTGACGCGGTGGCGATGCAGTTGCTGCGGACCACAATGCCGTTGCGGTGATCGCCGCCTCCGCCGACGTGATTGGACGTGTGGCGGCTGGCAAGGAGGACAGAGGGATGACGCCCCACACCACTTTGCGTATTTCCTGATAGCGGTGAAAAGATCGCGCGGGCAGGATGATCGGGCTGGTGCAAACAACATCAGCCGGGATTAGCATCTCGAACAAGAGTTACCCATTGAAGCTTCGCTCCTGCCTTCGGGCACGGCGGAGAATGCGTTGTTCTGCCGGTCATACGGCGGGCGATGCGCGGGGATCCCCGATCCGCCGGTTTCGGGTAACTCTACCGGTATGCTAACCCGCATCGCCCGCCACCCTGCGCCTCGGCGCAGGTGGCTTCAAACGACGGGATGATACGCATGGCCACTGAGCACCTTTGCTTCACGACTGTATGCACTGATCGGCGAACCGGCCAGACAGCTTCCAGATGCCGCCTTCGCTACGCTGGAAATGATGCTGGCCGCGCAGGAACGCACGCCCCTTCAACTTGCCATCCGCCATATCGGTAACCGCCCCATGGCAAACGCGATTGGCGAGGCCGCAGCCTTTGATGACATGGAGCGCGATGCGCTGGGCACGATCCTGGAAATCCTGCACTCGGCCCAGCAGACACGTGGCGAAAGCGACAGCGATACGCTGCTCGACGATCGATTGCTGGAAGGCCTGCTGATCGCCGGGCGGTTGATTGTGGGGCGGGCCTGAGCCCACCAGCACGGCTGGACGCTACCTGCGCTCGACGAAGGACGCAGCGTCATCCCCGCCAGAAGCGAGGCAGGAAGATGACCAGCACCGTGAAGAGCTCCAGCCTCCCCAGCAGCATCGCAAACGACAGCACCCATTTGGCCGCGCTCGGCAGCGGGGCGAATGTACCTGCGGGCCCAATGGTTTCGCCCAAGCCCGGTCCTACGTTCGCCAGCGCCGTGGCCGCGCCGCTGGCACTGGTCAGGAAGTCCAGCCCGAGCCCAAGCAGCACCACCGTAATGACGGCGTAGCACAGCAGAAACACCGTCAGGAACGCCACCACTGACCCGATCACCTCGTCCGACAGCGGCTTGCCGTCGTAGGTCCGAGGAAACACGCCATTGGGATACAAAAGGCGCAGGAAGTGCACGCGAAGCATCACGGCCATGACCTCGAAGCGGAAGATCTTGATCCCGCCGCTGGTGGAGCCCGTGCATCCGCCCACAAAGGTCAGCAGGAAGAACACCCCCACGACGGCAGCGCCCCACTGCCCGTAATCCGTCACGGCATAACCCGTGGTGGTTACCACAGACACCACGCTGAAAGCCGCGTAACGATAGGCCTGTTCAAATCCGTACTGTCCAGATGCAGCCAACCACGTTCCTATACCAACCACCGACACGGCCAAAAGCCCGAGCAGGGATTTGACTTGGCGATCGAAGAACGCTTTTCGGTCCCCCGCCAGAAAACGCACGTACAAGACGAAGGGCAGCGTCCCTGACAGCATAAAAAGGGTGGCAAGCCACTGGATTCCGTTGACTTGCCAGCGACCAAACGACTGATCCGAGGTCGAGAAGCCGCCCGTCGCAATCGAGGTGAGTGCATGCACGATGGCGTCAAACGGCTGCATTCCGGCCAGCCAATAAGCCACACCGGCCACGACCGTCAAACCGATGTACGCATAACCGATGGTGGAAGCGATCTGCCGAACGCGGGGCATGGCCTTCTGCGAGCGGTCCGAGGACTCCGTGCGAAACAGCTGCATGCCGCCCACGCCGAGCGCAGGCAAGATGGCGATGGCCGTCGCGATGATGCCAATGCCGCCCATCCACTGAAGCAACCCACGCCAAAGCAGCAAGCCTGGCGGCGCCGTGTCAAGACCCGTCATGACCGTGGCACCGGTCGTCGTGATACCGGACACCGCTTCAAAGACGGCGTTGGCAAGATGTCCGCGAAGCTGGGGGTGTTCCGAGAAGAGGAACGGCAGCGCACTCACCGCAGACACGGCGGCCCAGCTTAGTGGGGTCAGGGCGAAGGCCTGCCTCAACGTCAGACCGGACTTCCCCCATTTCCCACCCGAACGCCAATAACCCCAACTCAATGCACCGCCACAGACGGCAGAGACCAATGCAGCCATTCCAAACGCCAACCAATCCCGATTGTCGTAATAGATGTCCGCAACCATGGGCAGCAGCATGAACGCGGCGGTTGCCAACAGCACCTGTCCAACGATCGCGCCCACCAGACGAAAGCCGTTGTCAGGCATCGTCGCCTGGTCTGGCGCCCAACGCATCCCGCTGCCATTGGCTTTCAAGACGGCCGCCCGCCCGCTGCGCCGAGAAGCTTCTCGGCAACCTCCATCTCGCTGTATGCCACCACCAGCACGACCCTGTCACCGGCACTGATCTGGGTTTCGGCTGTCAGATCGAGTGGCTGGTTCTGGCGAATGACGGCACCGACTTTAATGCCCTCGGGCAGGCCGAGCGCACCGATGCTGCGCGTTAAAAGTGGCGAGCTTCCGGCTTCAATCGTGGCTTCAATCACTTCACCAAAGTCTTCGCGCAACGTTTGCAAACCAACGATCGCCCCGCGACGGACGTGCCGGAGCACAGTCGAGACCGTCACCGCGCTCGGACTGACCACGGCGTTGATGCCCATTCCAGGGAGCAGTGAGGCGTAGGAGCTCTTGTTGACCAAGGTCACCGTCTGGCGGCAGCCCAATTTTCGCGCCAATAGAGAACAGAAGACGTTGGACTCGTCATCGTTGGTGACGGCAACCAGGGTTTCCTTCTGATCGATCCTGGCCTCTTCAAGCACGGACCGATCCAAGGCATCACCATGGAGCACAACGACATCGCTGCCCAATGTTTCGGCCGCGTAGCGCGCCCGATCCAGATCGCGTTCAATGACCGTCATGCGCGCCTTCGGAAGCAAGGCGCGGATGTTGCGAACCAGGTGCATGCCCACATTGCCAGCGCCGGCGATCACAAGCGTGGCGGTGGGGCGCTCGCGATGACCGAAAATCGCCATCGTGGCCTTGCGCCGCTCAGCCCGCGCGAGTACGTAAATTTCGTCGGCCAACTCAACCCGATCCTGCGGCGTAGGAATGAACGTGATGCCCTTGCGGGTTGTAGCAAGGACCTTGACGTGCTCAAACCTGTCGCTGGATTCGAGGTCACCGATACGCTCGCCCACCGCCGGACAGTCTGGATCCGTCACACCGATTCCGATCACCTCCAACTGTCCGCGAGCGAGGGGCAGGATCGAAAAGGCACCTGGCGTGCGAAGCCGCCTGGTAATTCCTTCGGCGACCTCAGCTTCCGGGGAAATGATCACATCAATGGGCAGATGCTCAGCGGCAAACAGCCCGTTGGCGTCGCGCGCGGTGTATCCCACATGGCGGAGACGGGCGATCCGGCGCTTTACTTTGAAAAGCGAGTAAGCGACCTGGCAGGCAACCATATTGACTTCATCGGAACGCGTCACAGCGATCAGCATGTCAGCGTCCATCGCGCCTGCCTCGCGCAGTGTATCCGGGTAAGAGGCATGCCCGACGACCCCGCGGATGTCGTGGCTTTCATCAGCCCGCCTGATCAACTCGGCATCGGTGTCAATGATCGTGATCGCAACACCTTCCGAGGCCAACTGGCGCGCGATCGTCATCCCCACCTGACCCGCGCCGCACACAATGATCTTCATGGATGGAGGTCTGCGCCAATGTCGCAGACCCGAGCTCCGAACCGGTCCAGTAATCTCAATATTAAAGACCGTGGGCAAGGAGTGCCACCGTATGGCGCTGGCGCCATCGCCACCGGGATGCTGACACCAGATTCGTCTTGCCAGAGGGGCTTGCAGCAAAGGTCGGCCCGACGCATTCGGCAGCATCATTGGCATCCCGCCACACCCTCCCCTCGCTTTCACGAACAGCATGGTTCCATACCGCCCTGATGCGTCCCGGTTGCTGCCTATTCAGCCCCCACGCGCCAAGCGGAAGGCTTCCTCGCTTGGGTGGCTTATGCCAACGCGCTAGACCTGGACGCTTTCATTCGCAAAAGTGGAGGCCACGAGACATTATCGTGAAGGTATTTCCCCTGATTTTCTTATGTGCTGCGGCAACGGCCACAGAGACACTCCGTGCTCAGGAAGCACTCGACACCCTGGTTGAACCGTTCGTCGACGTGGGAGGTGCCGTCCGGTTCAATTACGGTTGGCTGGACTACGGCCCCACGAGCCGCCTGCAGCTTGAACTGCTTCGCGTGGACCTCAAAGCAGGCGCAGGCCCCCTGTTCTTCTCGGCCCAGTATCGCTGGTATGACGGGTTCGATGCCGTCCACCATGCTTACGCCGGGTGGAATTTCAACGAAACAACGCAGCTCAAGGCGGGCATCCAGCAGGTACCCTTCGGACTTCTGCCTACCGTGTCCCAGAGCTTCTGGTTTGGCTCGGGCTACTACCTTGGCATTGAGGACGATTACGATCCGGGCGTGACGATCAGCCATCGAAGTGGCGACCATCATTGGATAGCCGGCTGGTTTTCGGGCGATGAATACGGAAGCAGCGCGCGCTACGACCGATATTCCTTCGACGTCGCCCAGACCGCTGACCTGCCCTACAAAGAGCGGGACCGCGCTCATTTCAGATACGAACACACCCACACCCTGCAGGAGGGTGAGCTGCTGCTCGGGGCCTCTGCATTCAGCGGCCAGGTCCAGAACACCACCACCCGGCGCCACCACGCCCACCAGGGTGCAGCGCTGCATGCCCAGTGGAAACGCGATGGCTGGACGACGCAACTGCAATGGGCTCGCTACCGTTACAGCGTGCCAGGCAATCGAATCGCAATGTCAGCGTTCCTTGCGCCGTTTGAGATTGCGTCGGAAGCCGATGTCCCCAGCGCAAACGTGGCCTACTCCTTCGGTGGCACGCGCTGGCTTGATGACATCACCTGCTACAACAATCTCAGCATGACGCGCCCGGTTGGACGCAGCCAGGGCGTCCGCGAGTCATGGCAGAACGTCACCGGATGCAGCCTGCAGAAAGGGATCATGCTGACCTACGTGGACTGGATTGCCGGCAAGAACATGTGGTTCGCAGGGGGCGATGGCATTGGAATCGACGACGGCGGTCCTTCCCGCTGGCATAGTCGACTCAACCTCAACATTGGCTTCTATTTCTGAGCGCAGGCCGTATTCGCGTCGTAATGCTCATCAACCGGGCGAATCATGCAGAGCCCAACTCCGCCATCCACTCCTGTCCGACACCGCATCCTGCCGCAGGTGTTCATTCCTACCGCGGCAATCGTGCTGTTACTGTTGGCCGTATCCGTCTTCATTCCAGAAGCAGCAAGAACCTGGTTCACGGCGGCAAAGAACTGGACCGCCAATGACGCCGGCTGGCTCACCATCTTGTCGGTCGCAGGCTTCCTGGTCTTTGTGGTCGGCATTGCGATCAGTGGTTATGGGCGCATCAAGCTTGGCCCAGACCACAGCCGCCCCGATTACAGTTATGCCTCCTGGTTTGCCATGCTGTTTGCCGCCGGCATGGGCATCGGCCTGATGTTCTTCGGCGTGGCTGAGCCGATCATGCACTACGCCCCCCACCGTGGTTCGCCTGCTTGGTAGCGCGTGCGGTGGCACGTGGCGGCTGCAGCGTGCTACTGCGCGACGGCTGGCCTTGGCGCGAGCAGTTGCTCTGCGAGCCCTTTGTAGATGGGCACCCGGCACACGAGACCTGACACGCCTCGGGCGACAAGAACGGTGGCCAGGATCGGCAGCAGCAGGTCACCGCTATCGGTCAGCTCCAAGGAGATCACTGCTGAAGTCAGCGGTGCCTGGGTAACGCCGGTCAGGTAGGCGCACATGCCCAGAAGCACGAACGCGCGCGGGTCGACCGCCGGCATCAGCACCGCCAGGTTGTGGCCGATGCCTGCTCCCACGGCCAGCGCGGGGGAGAACAGGCCGCCAGGGATGCCGGCGACGTACGAAGCCAGGTTGGCCAGCAGCTTCATGACTCCGAACTCGTGGCCCACGACGGCTTGGCCCTGCACCAGGCTCCGCGCCTGCTCGTAGCCCGTTCCGAATGCACCTTGTCCAAACACCAAGGCCAGGCCCACCACCACCAAGCCGCAGCCAGCGGCCAGTAAAATCGGGTGCCGCTGGCGCAGCCGGCCCAACCACAAGGGGCGGCCGGCCACTGTCGCCAGCACTGCGCGCGCGAACAGACCACCCAACAGGCCAGCGACGACGCCGCACAGGAGGATGGCCGCCCAGCCCTGCCCGAGGGGAAGCTTGGCCGAGACGTGACCGAAATAGGTGTAGTTCCCAAGAATGCCCAAGGAAACCACGCCACCGACGATCACCGCCGTCAGCAGCGTCCCGGAAAAGCGGTGCTCGAAGCGACCGCTCAACTCCTCGATGGCGAAAACGATGCCGGCAAGCGGCGTGTTGAACGCAGCGGCGATGCCGGCCGCGCCACCGGCCAGGAGAAAGTGCGAAAGCTCCTTGGGATCCTTGAACCCGAACCATCGTCCGAACAGGTACATCAGGCTCGCCCCGACGTGGACCGTCGGGCCTTCGCGGCCAACAGATGCGCCGCCCAGCAGAGAGAGCGATGTGAGCAGCAGTTTGCCGACCGATACGATTGGCGAGAGATTGGTCTGGCGGAACGGTTCGTCAGGCTTGTCGAGCGCCGCGATGACCTGGGGGATGCCACTGCCCCGGGTGGGACGCAGGACGCCGCCAGTCAGCCATGCCAGAAGGGCAAAGATGCCGGGCGTGAGAACGAGGGCCCACAGCGGCGAGTGGCTTGTGATCCGCTGGAACAGATGGAACGCCGCGTCGCTGGCCTTGGCGAACAGGATCGCAACCAGCGCTACGGCGACGGCGCCGCTCCACAGCGCTGCACGTCGGCGCCACGCTTCGCTTCGCACCCCGTTGAGCAGTTTCACGCGGATTCTCTGCGGATCAAACATGATCGCAGTATGTCCCCTGCCTCCGTGAGCGGAAAGTCAGGCCTGTGGCGGGTTGGCTTGCCTCATATGGCGGCTACCTCACAGGGGTGGGCAGGGCCCGCACCAGAGTCAGGGACCTCGGCCACCCTGCTTCAGTCACGATTACACCTTGATCAACCGGTATTCAAGCTCCTTCTTCCACTTGCGGGCCAGGAACTGCCGGGCTTCTTCCCGGCCCTGGGTAAACTCGGCGCGGTTCCGCCATTGGGTGTCGAGCGAGTAAGCCAGCGACACCTTGTCGGCGTCACGGGAGTTCCAACCGTCCTCGGCAAGCCGTACTTTTTCGATGGCCGTTTCGCGGGTGAAGGGGGGAAGCGGTGGGCGAGCTTGAGCGTTGGACATGGCAAAGCCTCCAATCAAAGTGGATACATCACTGGTTTCAGATTGCGGTGGAGCGTCAGGCCGCTAGCGGAGGGCCTGTTTCAGCAGCAGCTGCGCAACATCCCTTGCGTTGTCTGCGGCGTCGTAATCACCCATCACGCGCGATACGGTGATGGCGCCTTCCATCAGAATCAGCAGCTGGCGCGCCAGCGCTTCCGGCTGCGCGATTCCCAGTTGCCCGGTAAGTTCCTGCGTGTATTCGAGCAGGTTCTGTTTGTGGTGTCTGGCAATCCTGCGAATCGGATCCTCAGGATCGCCGACCTCGCCAGCCGTGTTGATGAACGCACAGCCGCGGTAACCCTCCGATTCGAACCATCCCTTCAGTACGGTGAATATGCGCAGGATGCGCGCCTCGGGGCCATCGGCCTTGTCACATTCCTGCCGGAACCAGTCCAGCCAACGCACGTCGCGGGCGTTCAGCGCCGCAGCAGCTACATCGTCCT
>DALZLW010000097.1:0-13652 GCA_032007425.1 Stenotrophomonas sp. | reverse complement strand
GCGTTCGGTGAAGCGGCGGCATGGCCCATCCAGGGCTTCCTGCGCCAGTTCTGGGACGAATTCGAGTACTACATCGTCAACGGTCATTCGATGGTTGACGGCAAGAAGGTGGAGGCAGCCGCCGCATGAGCGCGCAACCCAGCAACCCAGGCAGCGCCCCGGCCGTACCCCCGGACCATGTCTCGATCGAGATCGACGGCAAGGCCCTGGTCGTGCCGAAGGGCTCGATGATCATCCAGGCCGCCGACAAGGCCGGCATTTCCATCCCGCGCTTCTGCTACCACGAGAAGCTGCCGATCGCCGCCAACTGCCGCATGTGCCTGGTGGACGTGGAAAAGTCGCCCAAGCCCGCGCCCGCCTGTGCCACCCCGGTGATGGATGGCATGAAGGTCGCCACCCGCAGCGAGAAGGCACTGAAGTTCCAGCGTTCGGTGATGGAGTTCCTGCTCATCAACCACCCGCTGGACTGCCCGATCTGCGATCAGGGCGGTGAGTGCGAGCTGCAGGACGTCTCGCTGGGCTATGGCCGCTCGGTCAGCCGCTTCAACGAGCGCAAGCGCGTCGTGGCCGACGAGGACATGGGCCCGCTGGTCGCCACCGAGATGACCCGCTGCATCCAGTGCACGCGCTGCGTGCGCTTCACCGCCGACGTTGCCGGCACCTACGAGCTGGGTGGCATGTACCGCGGTGAGAACCTGCAGATCGGGACCTACGACGGGAAACCGCTGACCACCGAATTGTCCGGCAACGTCGTCGACGTCTGCCCGGTGGGCGCGCTGACCAACAAGGTCTTCCAGTTCCGCGCCCGCCCGTGGGAGCTCAATGCCCGTGAATCGCTGGGTTACCACGATGCGATGGGTTCGAACCTGTTCCTGCACGTGCGTCGCGGCGAAGTGCTGCGCACCGTGCCGCGTGAAAACGAAGCGGTCAACGAATGCTGGCTGTCCGACCGTGACCGCTACTCGCACCAGGGCCTGTACAGCGAAGACCGTGCGGTCAAGCCGCTGCGCAAGGTCAACGGCGAGTGGAAGGAAGTGAGCTGGGCCGAAGGGCTGGCCGCGGCCTCGGACATCCTCAAGGCCAACCAGGGTGACAACCTCGGCGTGCTGGTGCACCCGTCGACCTCGAACGAGGAAGGCGCGCTGCTGGCCCGTCTGGCTGCCGGCCTGGGCAGCAGCAACATCGACCACCGCATCAACAACCGCGACTTCTCCGACGCCGCCACCGCCGAGGTCTTCGGCCTGCCGCTGGCCGAGATCGAAGGCGCCGATCGCATCGTCGTGCTCGGCAGCAACATCCGCCACGAACTGCCGCTGCTCCATGCGCGGTTGCGCAAGGCGCAGACGCAGAACGGCGCGAAGATCCACGTGGTCAACCCGGTGGACTTCGACTTCGCCTTCAGCATCGCCGGCAAGCAGATCGTCGCGCCGTCGAAGTTCGCTGACGCGCTGGGCAATGCCGAGCTGCGTTCGGCGGTGCAGGGCGGCAACAACACGGTGCTCATCGTCGGTGGGATCGCCGAAAACCACCCGCAGGCAGCTGCCATCCGCGCCGCTGCACGCGCGTTCGCCGAAGCGACTGGCGCCAAGCTCTGCCGCATCCCGCAGGGTGCCAATGCCATCGGCCTGAACCATGCCGGCGTCTTGCCGGCTGGCAAGGACGTGGCCACGATGCTGTCGCAGCCGCGCCAGGCCTATGTGATCTACGGCATCGAGCCGGGCTTGGACTTCGCCGATGCACCGGCGGCACGCAAGGCGCTGGTCGGTGCCCAGGTGGTGGCCTTCAGCCAGTTCGCCTGTGCCTCGACCCGCGACGTGGCCGACGTCATCCTGCCGATCGGGGCGCTGCCGGAAATCGACGCAAGCCTGACCAACCTCGATGGACGTACCCAGTCGGCCCGTGCCGGCGGCAAGCTGCCCGGCGAAGCCCGTGAAGGCTGGCGCGTGCTGCGTGCGCTGGGCGGTGACCTGGCCGTCGCTGGTTTCGAGTTCACCGACCTGGCCGGCCTGCGTGCCAGCCTGGCGCCGGTGTCGGTCAACGTGGCAGCGTCGGCGCAGCCGGCTGTCGTCGCCGACGGCCTGGAAGTGGCCGCAACTACCGCGATCTACCGCACCGATGCGGTAGTGCGTCGCGCCCCGGCGCTGCAGTCGCACCCGCTCAACGCGGCCCCGCGCATCGTGCTGAATGTCGAAGACGCCGCCCGCCTGCAGTTGCAGGAAGGGCAGATGGCCAAGGTCGGCACCGATGCCGGCAAGGCCACGCTGCCGGTGGTGGTCGATGCCCGCGTCGCCGCGGGCTCGGTCTGGATTGAATCGGGCCACGGTGCAACTGCACCGCTGGGTGCCGCTCGGGTAACGGTGGTGGCTGCATGAACGAATTGCTGTTGAACGCGGTCGATCCGCTGCACCAGTGGCTGCTCAGCCTCGGTGAGATCGGCGCGCTGGTCTGGATCATCCTGAAGATCCTGGTGATCGCCTTGCCGGTGATCATCTCGGTGGCCTTCTACGTGGTCTGGGAACGCAAGCTGATCGGCTGGATGCACGTCCGCCACGGCCCGATGTACGTGGGCATGGGCATCTTCCAGGCCTTCGCCGACGTCTTCAAGCTGCTGTTCAAGGAAGTGTTGCAGCCGGCAAGCGCCAACAAGGCGATCTTCCTGCTGGCGCCGCTGATCACCCTGGCACCGGCGTTCGCCGCCTGGTCGGTGGTGCCCTTCGACGCGCAGATCGTGCTGTCCAACGCCAACGCCGGCCTGCTGTACCTGTTGGCGATGACCTCGCTGGGCATCTACGGCATCATCCTGGCCGGTTGGGCTTCCAACTCGAAGTACGCGTTCCTGGGTGCGATGCGCGCCTCGGCGCAGATGATCAGCTACGAAATCGCCATGGGCTTTGCCCTGGTCGGCGTGATGATCGCTTCGGGCAGCCTGAACCTGAGCAACATCGTGCTGGCCCAGGCAGGCAGCTCCGGCTTCTTCGACTGGTTCCTGCTGCCGCTGTTCCCGCTGTTCGTCATCTACTGGGTCTCCGGCGTGGCCGAAACCAACCGCGCGCCGTTCGACGTGGTGGAAGGTGAATCGGAAATCGTGGCCGGCCACATGGTCGAATACTCCGGCGGTGCGTTCGCCCTGTTCTTCCTGGCCGAATACGCCAACATGATCCTGATCAGCTTCCTGATCTCGATCTTCTTCCTCGGTGGCTGGCTGAGCCCGGTCCAGGGTTGGGTTGACCTGGGCAACGTCTCGCCGCTGGTCGACTGGATCTGGAAGGGTGGCGCACCGTGGCTGTTCGTCAAGGTGTTCTTCTTCGCCAGTGCCTACATCTGGTTCCGTGCCAGCTTCCCGCGCTTCCGTTACGACCAGATCATGCGACTGGGCTGGAAGGTCTTCATTCCGCTGGCCATTGCATGGATCGCGGTAACCGCCGTGATGGTGTTCTTCGGCGTGATTCAAAAGGGCGTCTAAGTGATGAACAGGATTACCCATTACTTCAAGAGCCTGCTGCTGCTCGAACTGCTGGCCGGCCTGTGGCTGACGCTGAAGTACAGCTTCAAGCCCAAGTACACGATGATGTACCCGATGGAGAAGTTCCCGCAGTCGCCGCGCTTCCGTGGCCTGCACGCACTGCGCCGTTACCCCAACGGCGAAGAGCGCTGCATCGCCTGCAAGCTGTGCGAAGCGGTGTGCCCGGCGCTGGCCATCACCATCGATTCGGCCAAGCGCGAAGACGGTACGCGCCGCACCACGCGTTACGACATCGATCTGTTCAAGTGCATCTTCTGTGGCTTCTGTGAAGAAAGCTGCCCGGTGGACTCGATCGTGGAAACCCACGTGCTCGAATACCACTTCGAGAAGCGTGGCGAGAACATCGTTACCAAGCCGCAGCTGCTGGCCATCGGTGACCGGCTTGAAGCCGAGATCGCCGAGCGTCGTGCCGCCGATGCCGCATACCGCTGAGGTCAGGACATGGATTGGGTAAATATTGCTTTCTGGGTGTTCGCCATCGCGGCAACGGTTTCGGCCGCGGCGGTGATCAGCGTGCGCAACCCGGTTCACGCCGTGCTCTGCCTGGTGCTGACCTTCTTCTCCATCGCCTGTGTGTGGCTGCTGGTCGGCGCTGAGTTCCTCGGTGTCGCGCTGGTGCTGGTCTATGTCGGCGCGGTCATGGTGCTGTTCCTGTTCGTGGTGATGATGCTCGATCTGGATACCAGCAACCTGCGCGAAGGCTGGGTACGCTACCTGCCGATCGGCCTGCTGGTGTCGGTGGTGATGCTGGTGCAGATGGTCATGCTGATCGGGGTGAAGGGCAGGGCGGTCAACCCGTTCCCGGCCGATAACGCCGCGGCACTGGCGGCTGACACCTCCAACATCACCTGGCTGGCGCGCAGCCTGTTCACTGAATACCTGCTGCCGTTCGAGTTCGCCGCCGTCATCCTGACCGTCGCGGTGATCGCCGCGGTGATGCTGACCCTGCGCCGTCGCGAAGGGTTGAAGACGCAGAACATTTCCGAACAGACCATGGTCAAGGCCGGTCAGCGCCTGCGCGTGGTGAAGATGGACGCCGAACAGCCGGTGGTGCACGCCACCCGCAAGCCGGTCGCCGGCGACGAGGAGAGCAAGGCATGATCACGTTGGGCCACATGCTCGCGCTGGGCGCGGTGCTTTTCTGCATCAGCCTCGCCGGCATCTTCCTCAACCGGAAGAACATCATCGTGCTGCTGATGTCGATCGAACTGATGCTGCTGTCGGTGAACATCAACTTCGTCGCATTTTCCCGGGAACTGGGTGACACGGCCGGCCAGCTGTTCGTGTTCTTCATCCTGACCGTGGCCGCCGCCGAGGCCGCCATCGGCCTGGCAATCCTGGTGACACTGTTCCGCACACGCCGCACGATCAATGTCGGCGAAGTCGATTCGTTGAAGGGCTGATCTACAGATGGAAATCACTCTCGCCAAGAGTCTGTTGATCGCAGTGGTGCTTGCACCGCTGTTCGGCAGCATCATCGCCGGCCTGTTCGGTCGCCAGGTCGGACGCCTCGGCGCCCAGACCGTCACCATCCTGGGCGTGGCAGTCAGCTGCGCGCTGTCGATGTTCACCCTGTACCAGCTGGTCTGGGGTGGTGCCCAGCCGTTCAACGAGAACCTGTACACCTTCTTCGAGATCGGCCAGTACGCGGCCCACGTCGGCTTCATGGTCGACAAGCTGACCGCGATGATGATGGTGGTGGTGACCTTCGTGTCGCTGCTGGTCCACATCTACACCATCGGCTACATGGAAGAAGACCCGGGCTACCAGCGCTTCTTCAGTTACATCTCGCTGTTCACCTTCTCGATGCTCACCCTGGTGATGAGCAACAACTTCCTGCAGCTGTTCTTCGGCTGGGAAGCGGTGGGCCTCGTCTCGTACCTGCTGATCGGCTTCTGGTTCAAGCGCCCGACCGCGATCTTCGCCAACATGAAGGCCTTCCTGGTCAACCGTGTCGGTGACTTCGGCTTCCTGCTGGGTATTGGTGCGGTGCTGTGGGTGTTCGGCACCCTCGATTACGCCACCGTGTTCGCCAAGATCATGGACCCGGAGCTGGCCAACGGTGCGCTGCAGATCTGGTCGGGCAACATCGACCTGTTCGGCCTGCACATCCCGGTGCTTGACCAGCCGGTGATCTGGGCCAGTGCCACGGTGATCTGCATCTGCCTGTTCATCGGTGCGATGGGCAAGTCCGCCCAGGTGCCGCTGCACGTCTGGCTGCCTGACTCGATGGAAGGGCCGACGCCGATCTCGGCGCTGATCCACGCCGCGACGATGGTGACCGCGGGTATCTTCATGGTCACCCGGATGTCGCCGCTGTTCGAGCTGTCGCAGACCGCGCTGGACTTCGTGCTGTTCATTGGCGCTACAACGGCCTTCTTCACCGGCCTGATCGGTATTGTCCAGAACGACATCAAGCGCGTCGTTGCCTATTCCACGCTGTCGCAGCTGGGCTACATGACCGTCGCACTGGGCGTGTCGGCCTATTCGGCCGCCGTGTTCCACCTGATGACCCACGCCTTCTTCAAGGCGCTGCTGTTCCTCGGTGCCGGTTCGGTGATCATCGCGATGCACCACGAGCAGGACATGCGCAAGATGGGCGGCCTGCGCAAGTACATGCCGATCACCTTCGTGACGATGTGGATCGGTACCCTGGCCCTGGTCGGCACCCCGTTCTTCTCCGGCTTCTACTCGAAGGATTCCATCATCGAGGCAGCCGAGATCCACGCCCACATGTCGCACAGCTGGGTGGCCACGTACGGCTACTGGGCCGTGTTGGGTGGCGTGCTGGTGACCAGCTTCTACAGCTTCCGCCTGCTGTTCATGACGTTCCATGGCAAGGAGCGCTTCCGTGACGCGCACCATGACGACCATCATGCCGCTGATGCGCACCATGCCGGTCATGATGACCACGCCCACGACGATCACGGCCACGGCCACGGTCCGCATGAGCCTCATGAAACCCCGTGGGTGGTGACGCTGCCGCTGATCCTGCTGTCGATCCCGTCCATCGCCATCGGCTTCTTCACGATTGGCCCGATGCTGCATGGCACCGACTGGGCCGGCCACCATGCGCATGAAGCGATCAAGGGCCATGCCGGCAACTTCTTCACCGGTATCGTCAATTTCTACGACCCAGCGAAGAACACGGTCGGATTCCTGTCCGAAATCTTCCACGGACCGGTGGCGTTCGCCCTGCACGGCATGATGCTGCCGCCGTTCTGGCTGACCCTGGCCGGCTTCCTGCTGGCGGTGGTGTTCTACCTGTGGAAGCCGGACTTGTCGGGCAAGGCGCGCAAGACCTTCGCGCCGCTGGTTTCGGTGCTGGAAAACAAGTACGGCTTCGACAAGCTGTGGATCGACGGCTTTGCCGGCGGCAGCGTCAAGCTGGGCAAGGTGTCGCGCTGGATCGACAGCAACATCGTCGACGGTGTGGTCAACCTGGTCGCACGTGGTGCGGATGTGGCGGCAAATCTCCTGCGTCGCACCCAATCCGGTTTCCTCTATCACTACGCCTTCGCGATGATCATCGGCCTGATTGCCCTGCTGGGCCTGCTGATGCATTACCTGCGTTGATGACCTGTACGGAATAAGAAGACGTGTCGAACTGGCCCCTACTTAGTGTCCTCATCTGGCTGCCGATCATCGGTGGTCTCCTGATCCTTGCCATCCGTGATGCGCAGACCGCCCGCTGGGCGTCGCTGGGTGTCGCACTGCTGACCTTCCTGGCCAGCCTGCCGCTGCTGTCCGGCTACGATCCGGGGATTGATGCCCTGCAGTTCGTCGAGACTCGCGCCTGGATCCCGACCTACAACATTGGTTACAACCTGGGTGTGGACGGTATCGCCGTCGCGCTGATCCTGCTGACCACCCTGGTCAGCGTGCTGGCCCTGATTGGTGCCTGGAGTGCGATCGACAAGCGCGTCAACCAGTACGTGGCGGCCTTCCTGATCCTGGAAGGTGTCACCGTCGGCATCTTCGCCGCGACGGACGCGATGCTGTTCTACGTGTTCTTCGAAGCCATGCTGATCCCGATGTTCCTGATCATCGGTGTCTGGGGCGGCCCGCGTCGCATCTATGCGGCCTTGAAGTTCTTCCTGTACACCTTCCTCGGCTCGGTGCTGATGCTGGTGGCACTGATCTACCTGTACCTGAAGGGCGGCAGCTTCCAGCTGGCCGACCTGTACGCGCTGCAGTTGTCGGCCACAGAACAGACCTGGATCTTCTTCGCCTTCCTCATCGCCTTTGCGGTGAAGGTGCCGATGTTCCCGGTGCACACCTGGCTGCCCGATGCCCACGTGGAAGCACCGACGGCCGGTTCGGTGATCCTGGCAGCCATTGCGCTGAAGATCGGTGGCTACGGCTTCCTGCGCTTCAACCTGCCGATCGTCCCGGATGCGTCGCAGGAATGGGCCTGGCTGGTGATCGCCTGCTCGCTGATCGCAGTGATCTACGTCGGTCTGGTCGCCCTCGTCCAGGACGACATGAAGAAGCTGATTGCGTATTCGTCGATCGCGCACATGGGCTTTGTCACCCTCGGCACGTTCATCGCGCTGTGGCTGGTGCGTGAAGCCGGCAACGCCGATGCGGCCCGCCTTGGCCTGCAGGGCGCGATGGTGCAGATGATCTCGCACGGTTTCGTGTCCGGCGCCATGTTCTCCTGCGTCGGTGTGCTGTACGAACGCATGCATAGCCGTCGCATCGCCGATTACGGCGGCGTGGTGAACGTGATGCCGTGGTTCGCCACGTTCTCGATGCTGTTCTTCATGGCCAACGCCGGTCTGCCGGGTACCTCGGGCTTTGCCGGTGAGTTCATGGTCATCCTGGCGGCCTTCCAGCGCAATCCGTGGATCGCCATGGGTGCTGCCACCACGCTGATCATTGGTGCCGCCTACACCCTGTGGCTGTACAAGCGCATCTTCTTCGGTGAAGTGGCCAATGCCCATGTTGCGGAGCTGAAGGACATCAACGGCCGTGAATGGCTGGTGCTGGGCGTGTTTGCCGCCGGCGTGCTGGCCCTGGGCGTGTACCCGAAGCCGTTGACCGACCTGATGGAGCCGTCCATTGCCAAGCTGGCAATGCAGATCGCCTCGAGCAAGCTGCTCTAAGTGGCCGCCGAGTGAATTGATTCCAGGACTAGATAATGACCACCTCGCCGCTGATGCAACTGACTGCTGCTGACCTGCCACCGCTCGCTCCCGAGCTGGTGCTGGTTGCCAGTGCCTTCGCCCTGATGATCCTTGATCTGTTCGTCAGCAACCGCAACAAGATCATCACCCACCTGTTCGCCCTGGCGGCGTTGGCGGTGGTGCTGGTCATGCTGGCTACCGGTACGGGCGGGCAGGGCGAGGTCTTCCACGGCATGTTCGTGCGTGACAACGCCGCCGACGTGATGAAGACCGTCATCGTGCTGCTGAGTGGGCTGACCCTGGTCTACGGCTGGAGCTACCTGCGCGAGCGCAAGCTGTTCCAGGGCGAGATCTGGGTGCTGATCCTGTTCGCCACCGCCGGCATGATGGTGCTGGTGTCGGCGGGCAGCCTGCTGATGGTGTACCTGGGCCTGGAACTGCTCGCCCTGTGTTCCTATGCGCTGGTCGCCAGCAACCGTGACAACGGCCTGGCCTCGGAAGCGGCGATGAAGTACATCGTGCTGGGCTCGCTGGCCTCGGGCCTGCTGCTGTACGGCATGTCGTTGATCTACGGCGCCACCGGCAGCCTGCACCTGGACGTCATCCGCGATGCGATTCCGCATTCGGAAGAGCGCATGCTGCTGATCACCGGCGCCGTGTTCATGATCTGCGGCGTGGCTTTCAAGCTGGGCGCTGCTCCGTTCCACATGTGGCTGCCTGACGTCTATCAGGGTGCGCCGGCGCCGATCGCACTGTTCATCAGCTCGGCACCCAAGCTGGCCGCATTCGGCATGGCCTACCGCCTGCTGGAAATGGGTGTCGGCCCCTTGTCGTCCGAACTGCAGATGCTGATCGCCGCCCTGGCCGCGCTGTCGCTGGTCATCGGCAACCTGATGGCGGTTGCACAGACCAACCTGAAGCGCATGCTGGCGTATTCGACGGTGTCGCATATCGGCTTCCTGCTGATGGGCATCGCCGGCGGCGGGGCCGAGGGCTATGCGGCTGCGCTGTTCTACGCCGTGGCTTACGCCATCATGTCCACCGCATCGTTCGGCGCGATCATTGCGCTGTCGCGTGGTGGCTTTGAGGCTGAGAACATCGACGACTTCAAGGGCCTGAGCACACGCAACCCGTGGATGGCCGGCCTGGTGCTGTGCATCATGGCTTCGTTGGCCGGCATTCCGCCGTTCCTGGGCTTCTTCACCAAGCTGGTCGTGCTGGGTGCGGCGATCGATGGCGGCCTGTTGTGGCTGGCCATGGTCGGCGTGGTCTGTGCGGTCATCGGCTGCTTCTACTACCTGCGTGTCATGAAGGTGATGTACTTCGACGAGCCGGTCGGCGAGCCGCTGCCGCGCAACAATGACCGCGTGCTGGGTATCGTGCTGGGCGTCAACGCGCTGGCACTGATCGTGCTGACCCTGGCGCTGAACCCGATCATGGCGTGGTGCAAGCAGGCTTTTGCGCATTTGTCATAAAAAACGATACAAAGCTGCGCAGTTCGTGTAATATGCGCAGCCTGAGTTGTCACTGCAGCGGTTCAGCCAGAACATCGTTGCGGTAAGTGTCCAGGTCATTGGCACAGCAATTCAAACACTTCCGGTGCGGGGTGGAGCAGTCTGGCAGCTCGTCGGGCTCATAACCCGAAGGTCGCAGGTTCAAATCCTGCCCCCGCTACCAACACATCCGGTCGGCGCCAACCGGCAGGATGGATAAGGGATCTCTTGCGCTTCTCTGAGGTCTGCCTTATAATTCCGCTTCTGATGCGGGGTGGAGCAGTCTGGCAGCTCGTCGGGCTCATAACCCGAAGGTCGCAGGTTCAAATCCTGCCCCCGCTACCAAGTAAGGAATACGCCTTCGAAGCCCAGGCTTCGGGGGCGTTTTTCTTTGTGTTTCCCGTCCCGCTGCGGTGGGCGGATGGATGCCTGCCGCTGTGCCAGCCTTGCACCAGCGCGGTGCAGGGGCTATCATCAGCGAGCTGGCGGTATATCTGATGGCGGGCCCTCCGGGCGCTGCCATCCCGCCACCGGCTTCATCGCGAAGCTGGGCTTCGCAGGAGATCGCGTCAGCGCGCCCTGCGGCCGGAATCCAGTGACCGGATTTCTACCGGACAAGGGGCCCAGCGGGCCCTTTGTTGTTTCCGGAGCGGGGCGGGCGTTGAACCGTTCCATTCACTTTCCAGCCGGGCATGACCCGGCTCCAAAGAATCAAGGCAGGCTGTGAGCGACAAGGCAACCGATATCGCGAATCTGCTCGGTCCCACCGTTGACGCGTTGGGCCTCGAGCTGCTGGGCGTTGAATACCTGCCGGCACCGGGCGGTGCCACGCTGCGTCTGTACATCGATGTGCTGATCAGCGAGCAGGACGAGCGCACCATCAATGTCGAGGACTGCGAGCGGGTCAGTCGCGAAGTGTCCGCGCAACTGGACGTCGAAGACCCGATCACCGGGAACTACACCCTGGAAGTCTCGTCGCCGGGCGTGGACCGTCCGCTGTTCACCCTGGTGCAGTTCGGCCAGCATCTCGGCCAGGACGCCAAAGTCCAGCTGAAGCTGCCGCAGGACAACCGCCGCCGCCTGGTCGGGCGGATCGAATCGGTGGATGCCGAACAGGGCACGATCACGTTCACCGTCGACAACGTCACCGTGGTGGTGTCGGCCGACAACATCGACAAGGCGCGCATCGTGCCGGACTGGGTGGCACTGGGCCTGGCCCCGAGCAAGCCCAAGGGCCCGGCCAAGCGTCCGAAATCGAACCCGAATTCTTCCAACGAGCCCGCGGCCAAGAAGCCGCGCGCGGAGTGAGCCAATGAGCAAGGAACTTTTGCTGGTCGTAGATGCGGTTGCCAATGAAAAGGGCGTCCCGCGTGAAGTGATCTTCGACGCGATCGAGGCCGCGCTGGCTTCGGCCGCCAAGAAGCGCTATGCCGAAGAAGAAGTGCTGGCCCGCGTGGCCATCGACCACAAGGACGGCAGCTACGAAACCTTCCGTCGTTGGGAAGTCGTCGCCGACGACGTGATCATGGAATCGCCGGATCGCCAGATCCGCCTGATGGACGCCCTGGACGAAGCCGCTGAAGGCGAGCAGGTCGAGGTCGGTGATTTCATCGAACACCAGATCGAGAACCCGGATTTCGGCCGCATCGCCGCCCAAGCCGCCAAGCAGGTCATCGTGCAGCGCGTGCGTGAAGCCGAGCGGCAGCAGGTGGTCGACGCCTGGCAGGACCGCGTGGGTGAGCTGATCACTGGCGTGGTCAAGCGCGCCGAGCGCGGCAACATCTATGTTGACCTCGGTGGCAATGCCGAAGGCTTCATCCCCAAGGACAAGGGCATCCCGCGCGACGTCCTGCGCGCCGGCGACCGCGTGCGCGGTTACCTGGCCGAAGTGCGCTCCGAGCCCCGTGGCCCGCAGCTGTTCATCAGCCGTGCCGCGCCGGAGTTCATGATCGAGCTGTTCAAGCTGGAAGTGCCGGAAGTCGGCCAGGGCCTGGTGGAAATCAAGGCCTGCGCCCGCGATCCGGGCGACCGCGCCAAGATCGCCGTGCTGGCCCACGACCAGCGCACCGATCCCATCGGTGCCTGCATCGGCATGCGCGGTTCGCGCGTGCAGGCGGTGTCCAACGAGCTCAATGGCGAGCGCGTGGACATCGTGCTGTGGAACGACAACCCGGCCAATTTCGTCATCAACGCGATGGCGCCGGCCGAAGTGCAGTCGATCATCGTCGATGAAGACAAGCACTCGATGGACCTGGCCGTGGCCGAGGACCGCCTGGCCCAGGCGATCGGCAAGGGTGGCCAGAACGTGCGCCTGGCCAGCCGCCTGACCGGCTGGCAGCTCAACGTGATGACCCAGGACCAGGTGACCGCCAAGTCCGAAGCCGAGCAGTCCTCGGCGCGCCAGCTGTTCATGGACAAGCTGGAAGTGGACGAGGAAATCGCCGGCATCCTGGTCAGCGAAGGCTTTGGTACGGTCGAAGAAATCGCCTATGTCCCGGTTGGCGAGCTGCTGGCCGTGGAAGGTTTCGACGAAGACATCGTCGAAGAGCTGCGTGCCCGCGCCCGCGACGCGTTGCTCAACGAGGCGCTGGCGGTGGAAGAAGGCCTGGAGGACGGCACCCCGTCCGAGGACCTGCTGTCGCTCGCGGGCATGGACGAGGCAACTGCCTATGCACTGGCCAGCCATGGCGTGCGCACCGGCGAGGACCTCTCCGACCTGGCCGCCGACGAAGTGGCCGAATTCGGTATCGAGGGGCTGGACCAGGAGCGCGCCGCGGCGCTGATCCTGGCCGCACGTGCCGAGGAGATCGCCCGCCTGGAGCGCGGCGAATGAACCGATGAACAGGGCCCTGAGCCGCTCAGGGCGTAGAATCCGCGTCACCTCCAGCAGCGAGGGGGCGCCCAAAAGAACCTAGGATCCGAATGTCGCAGCAAACCACCATCCGCAAGCTTGCCGAACTGGTCAACACTCCGGTCGAGAAACTGCTGGAACAGCTGGCAGGCGCCGGCATGAAGTTCAGCGGTCCCGACCAGGTCGTGACCAGTACCGAGAAGGTCAAACTCCTCGGCTTCCTTCGCCGTGCCCACGGTAAGACCGAACAGGTCGCCGAGGACGCCGACGCCGCGGCGAAGAAAATCACCCTGAACCGCCGCAAGCACCAGGAAGTGACGGTCAACGCAGGCCGCAGCAAGACCACGGTCAACGTTGAGGTGCGCCAGAAGCGTACCTATGTGAAGGAAGGTGGTCGCATGACCCCGGACGAGGAGCGCGCCGACATCCTGCGCAAGCTGGAAGAGTCGCGTGCCCGCAACCTGGCCGAACAGCAGATGCTGGCGGAAAAGGACCGCAAGCGTGACGAGGAAATCGTCCGCAAGCGCGAGGAAGAAATTGCTGCGCGCGAACGCGCCGAAGCCGAGAAGAAGGCCGCTGAAGAAGCCGCCGCGGCGGCCAAGGCTGCCGAAGCTGCGGCCGCCAGCCGTCCGGCGGCTGCTGCAGCGGCTCCGGCT
>DALZLW010000096.1:0-13734 GCA_032007425.1 Stenotrophomonas sp. | reverse complement strand
CAGCGCTTCCAGGGCCTGGTCCAGCGAGGAGCAGACCTGCGGGATCAGCTTCTCTTCTTCCGGCGGCAGGTCGTACAGGTCCTTGTCGCTCGGTGCGCCCGGGTCGATCTGGTTCTTGATGCCGTCCAGGCCGGCCATCATCAGCACGGTGAAGGTCAGGTAGCCGGACTGGATCGGGTCGGGGAAGCGCATTTCGATGCGGCGCGCCTTCGGATTGGACACCCATGGAATGCGGCACGAAGCCGAACGGTTACGGGCCGAGTAGGCCAGCATCACCGGGGCTTCGAAGCCCGGGACCAGGCGCTTGTAGCTGTTGGTGCCGGAGTTGGCGAAGGCGTTGATGGCCTTGGCGTGCTTGAAGATGCCGCCGATGTACCACAGTGCCAGCTGGCTCAGGCCGCCGTAGCCATCGCCGGAGAACAGGTTGGTGCCGCCCTTGGACAGCGACTGGTGCACGTGCATGCCGCTGCCGTTGTCGCCGACGATCGGCTTGGGCATGAAGGTGGCGGTCTTGCCGTTGCGGTGCGCCACGTTCTTGATGACGTACTTCATGCGCAGCAGTTCGTCGGCCTTCTGCACCAGGGTGCTGAACTTGGTGCCGATTTCGCACTGGCCGGCGGTGGCCACTTCGTGGTGCTGCACTTCCACTTCGATGCCGACCTGTTCCAGCGTCTTGCACATTTCAGCGCGCAGGTCGTGCAGCGAGTCGGTCGGCGGCACGGGGAAGTAACCCCCCTTCACGCCCGGACGGTAGCCGCTGTTGGTGCCATCGAGCTTGGCGCCGCTGTTCCAGGCCGCTTCTTCCGAATCTACCTTGAAGAACGTGTTGCCCATTTCATTGGCAAAACGCACGGCGTCGAAGATGAAGAATTCCGGCTCCGGACCGAAGAAGGCGGTGTCGGCGATGCCCGAAGCCTTCAGGTAGGCCTCGGCGCGCTTGGCGATGCCGCGCGGGCAACGGCCGTAGGGCTGCATGGTGGCCGGATCGAGGATGTCGCAGCTGATCACGATGGTCGGATCGGCGTAGAACGGGTCAACGTAAGCGCTGGACGGGTCCGGCAGCAGCACCATGTCCGATTCATTGATGCCCTTCCAGCCGGCGATCGAGCTGCCGTCGAACATCTTGCCTTCTTCGAACAGCGACGGTTCGATGATGCTGACCGGGAAGGTCACATGCTGCTCTACGCCACGCATGTCGACGAAACGCAGGTCGACGAACTCGATCTGGTTGTCCTTGATCAGCTTCTCAACGTTTTCCACGGACATCTGTACGGCCTCGGGTGAGTTGGATTTGGGTGCCATTGAACTTGCAGGAGTGTTACAGCAATACCCGTGCCAACTTTTCAGTTCGGCCAAGTGCTTGATTTGCGGCCATCGGTGTGACGGTGGCGTTTACGTCAACGCACCATGGTGGTGCAAAGGTGCGCCATCGCACCGCCTTGGTGCGTGACGTGATGGGCTATGCTTGCGCGCTCCCCCGCATGAAGACCGCTCAGCCCCATGTCTGATCTGCTCTCTGCCCTGCTGCTGGGCATCCTCGAAGGCGTCACCGAATTCCTGCCCATTTCCAGCACCGGCCACCTGTTGATCGCGCAGCACTGGCTGGGTGCGCGCTCGGATTTCTTCAACATCATCATCCAGGCCGGCGCGATCCTCGCCATCACCCTGGTGTTCCGCCAGCGCCTGTGGGCCCTGGCCACCGGCCTGCACCAGCGCGAGAACCGCGACTATGTGCTCAAGCTCGGCACCGCCTTCCTGGTCACCGCCGTGGTCGGCCTGCCGGTCCGCCTGGCGGGCTGGGAACTGCCGGAAACGGTCACCCCGGTGGCGTGGGCACTGATCATCGGCGGCGTCTGGATGTTGCTGGTCGAAGCGTATACCGCGCGCCTGCCCGGCCGTGACCAGGTCACCTGGACGGTGGCCATCGGTGTCGGCCTGGCCCAGGTAGTGGCCGGAGTGTTCCCGGGCACGTCGCGCTCGGCCTCGGCGATCTTCCTGGCCATGCTGCTCGGCCTGAGCCGCCGCGCGGCCGCCACGGAGTTCGTGTTCCTTGTCGGCATTCCCACCATGTTCGCTGCCAGCGCCTACGCGTTCCTTGAACTGGCCAAGGACGGCAAGCTGGCCACGGAAAACTGGACAGACGTCGGCGTGGCCTTCGTTGCCGCGGTGATCACCGGTTTCATCGTGGTGAAGTGGCTGCTCAGCTACGTCAAATCACGCAGCTACACCCCCTTCGCGCTGTACCGTATTGCCTTGGGCGCCGTGCTGTTGCTGTGGTTGCCTGCCGGAATCTGAACACGCCAGGGCAGCGTTGACCCCGGTCCTGGTGTTCCTGCGTTGGCCTTGCCAACCCCTTGATGGAGATCGCCATGAGCTGCCGTACCCCTGCCCTGATCCTGCCGCTGGCCCTGTTGCTGGCGGCCTGTTCGCCCAATCCGGCGCCGGCCGGGAGCGGCGACGACCTGGCCCCGGCACCAGCGCGTGCCGCGGCCAACCAGACCGCCCAGCAGCTGGAGGTGATGCGCCTGCAGAGCCAGCATTGGCGCCTGCAGGCGGCCACCGATTCGGCCGGAAAGCGCATCGAGGCGTTGTTCGCCCGCGCCGATGCGCCGGTCACCCTGGATTTCAATGGCGATCGCGTGGCGGTGGCCAATACCTGCAACCGCATGGGCGGCACGTTCGCGCTGAAGGACGGGGCACTGACGCTGGGCCCGATGGCCTCCACCGAGATGGCCTGCAGCGACCCGGCGGTGATGGCACTGGATAGCGAAATCGGCAAGCGCCTGCAGGGCACGCTGAAGGCCAGCCTGGACGCCGATGGCAATCTGCGGGTGCTCACTGCTGGCGACGAACTGCTGGTATTCGCCCCCGAGCCCACGGCGGAAACCCGCTTTGGTGGTCCGGGCGATACCGTGTTCCTGGAAGTGGCGGCGCAGACCCAGGCCTGCCCGCACCCGCTGATCCGCGACAAGCAGTGCCTGCAGGTGCGCGAGCTGCACTACGATGCGGCCGGCCTGCGCCAGGGCGATGCGGGCAACTTCAGCAACTTCTACGATGCCATCGAGGGCTACACCCACGAAGCGGGCGTGCGCAATGTGTTGCGGGTGAAGCGCTTCAAGGTGGCCAACCCGCCGGCCGATGCGTCATCGCAGGCCTATGTGCTGGACATGGTGGTGGAGTCAGCGGTCGAGCGGTAACGACGGGGGCAGCACCGGGACATGCCCGGTGCTGGTGTCCGGCGACGACCGGGGGTCGTCCTGCCGGGATCGGATCAGAGCGCGGAGTTGAGCGTATAGGTCCCGTGCAGCGCTGCCTCGGCCAGCACGTGGCCGTGCATGGCCTTGTGCAGGTCGGCGGCGGTGAATGGCGTCGGCAGCTCCAGCGTGGCCACGTCCAAGGCGAACACGCGGAAGAAGTAGCGGTGCACGCGCTCATCGTTGAACGGCGGATACGGGCCGTCATAGCCCAGGTATGCGCCGGCCATGTCGGGGTTGCCGGCGAACCAGCCGGTGAAATCGTTCAGGCCCTGGCGGCTGCCCTGCGGCCCCTGCGGTGACACCTTGCCTTTGACGATGAAACCGTCGCTGCAGCTGCCGGCCTCGATCTGCCGCAGGTCGGCCGGGATGTCAGCCAGCACCCAGTGGATGAAATCACAGCGCGGCTGGTCGCGGGGCACGCTGATGTCGCTGCGGCCGACCGTTTCAGGCACGGTGGGCACATCCGGATCCACGCACACCAGGGCGAAGGACTGCGTGCCCGCCGGCACCTCGTCCCAGGCCAGGTGCGGGTTGCGGTCTGGCGCGAAACCATCGGCGTCGCCGGCGGCGAATTCACGGTCGATCGGTGCGCCGTTGCGCAGGCTGTTGCTGGTCAACTTCATGATGCGGCTCCTCAGGCTTCCGGGTAGCCCAGTCGCACCGCGACCGGGGTGAGTAGATCGATCGCGGCCGACATGACATCGCGGTAGCGGCGCCAATGGCCGGCAGGCAGGCGCGGCGAACCCAGGTGCGGGGCCGGCGGCAGCGGCCGACCGAACACGTTGCCCAGCAGTTGCGCCATGGCCTGCGGATCGTTGCCGGCCTCGTCGATGCGCAGCAGCACATGCGGATAGAGGTCCTGTTCGTGCAGCGTGGCGACCTGGCCCAGCGCGCGCGCCAACCACTGCGTCGCTTCGTTGAGGCTGGTGATGGCCGTCGGTGCGGGCGAACCATAGGCGATCCAGTCCAGCAGCATGTCACGCGGGTCGCGCAGCACCACCAGCAGGCGGCCCTGCGGCAACTGGGGGCGCAGGGCCCACAGCAATGCGTTGTCCCAGAACGGCAGCCAATCGATGATGGTGTCATCGTTGATGCCGCGTGCCGGCAGGGCGGCACGCCAGCTGGCCACCAGCGCGGCGGGCTCCAGCGTGCCTTCGGCCAGCCGCTGCAGGGTGTGGTAGTTCTGCAGGGCATCTTCAGGCGGATCGGCGCGGAAGCGGTCCACCCGCACCAGCGGGGTGGCCGCACTCAGCGCGCTCATGACGCGTTCGGAGGCCGCGCCGGGCGCGCCCCACAGGAACATCGGCCGCGAGGTCAGTGCCGGATCCACCTCACCCAGCTCGGGCCAGCTGGCCGGTGCCTTGGCCTGCGGCGGCAAGGGCAGGCGCTGCGTCGCCTCGTCGGCCTGCAGGTCCAGCCAGGTGCGCAGGGCGTCGCGGTACAGGCCCGCCCGGTCCTGCACTTCACCCAGCCAGGTGCGCAGGTCATGCCTGGCCGTGCCATCGGCCGCCTCGATCAGTGCCTGCACGCGGGTGATCGCCGCCGCAGGATCACGCTGCAGCAGGGCTTCGACCAGGCGCGTTTCGGCGCTGGCGCGGCCGGGCTCGAGGGCAAGGATCTGTTCGGCCACGGCTTCGGCGACGGCCGCATCGCCCTTCATGTCGTGCAGGCGCAGGCTGGCTTCCAGCGCCGGCAGGTGGGTCGGCATGGCCTGCACCCAGCGCGCGATCACTTCACCGGCCGCATCGGCGGCCACCGGCTCCACCGCCAGGCGCGACAGCCACAGATCGTGCGATTGATCGTTGTTGGCCAAGGCCGCGTCCAGTTCGCCACGGGCCTCGTCATCGCGCCCCAGCCGCTCCCAGGCCATCAGCAGCAACTGCAGGCTGTTGCGGTCGATCTGGCCGCTCTCCAGCAGCGGACGCAGATGGTCACGGGCCTGCAGCGGTTCATTGCCGCGCAGGGCCAACTCAGCGGCGAGGCGGCGCATGCCCGGGGTGTCCTGGCCCGGCGTCGCCAGCGTCTGCTGCAGCATGTCGGCCGCGGCGGCCGGGTTGTCCTGGCGCAGTGCCAGCTGTACCACCAGGCCCTGCAGCGCGGTCATGCCCGGATTGAGCTCCAGCACGCGGCGGAACGCCTGTTCGGCGAAGGCCAGCATGTCCTTGCGCAGGTAGGCAAAGCCCAGCGCGTAGAGCACGCGCACATCGCCAGGCAACTGTCGGGCGGCACTGGAAAGCTTGGCCAACGCGCTGTCCACCTCGCCGTGGCGCAGCGCCAGCATGCCCTGCAGCGCCTCGACCTCCGGGTGCTCGGGGGCCAACCGGGCGGCCAGCCGGGCCTGTCGCTCGGCTTCGTCCAGTTCATTGCGACCAATCGCCAGGTGCGCCTGCATTACATAGGCCTGCAGCGAATTGGGGTTCAGGCCGGTGGTCTGCTGCAGCGCCTGGCCAGCATCGTCGAACTGGCGCAGGGCCAGCAGCAGGCCAGCGCGCTGCAGGTGCAGTTCGGCGTCTTCCGGGGCCAGCGCCAGCGCGGCATCGAGGCGATCCAGCGCTTGTTCATGGCGACCGGCCTGTTGCAGGGCCAGCGCGTGCCAGCGGTGGGCCGCGGCCAGGTTCGGTTCGGCGGCGCCCCACTGTTCGGCCAGGCGCACCGCCTCGGCGGCGTCGTTGCTGCGCAGGGCGCTGAGGATCTGATCGTGCATGGCGGGCAGTTTCCGGAAACAGGCAAACCCGCATTGTAACGGCGGCTGTCGGCGCGCGGGTCAGTCCAGTACCTGGGCCAGGTGGCGGGCCACCCAATGCTCGGAAAAGCCATCGCCACGCAGGTTTTCCAGGAAACCGCAGTGGCCGCCCCAGTTGGCGCTCTGCAGGCGTGCGTGCGACGGCAGCTGCCACTGCTGGAAGCTGGCGTAGGGAATCACCGGATCGTCCTTGGCCATCAGGATGTCCGCCGGCACCTGCAGGCCGGCCAGTCGCCCACCGGCGATGGAATAGCCATCGAAGTAGGCCTGCAGGGTACCGAAACCGGTATGCCGCTCCACCAGCCAGGTGGTCAGCGCGCGGATGTCCAGCTTCAGTACGTGGTCGTCGACGTGGGCCAGGTCCGGGAACAGGTCGCGCTTGCGTCGCAGCGAGCCCGCCCATTTGCGGCGGAAGTACCAGTCATACATCGCCGGCCCGTTCTCGATGCTGGTCATGGTGAGGCCCGGGTCCAGCACCGGGCACACCGAGGCCACCCGCAACAACGGTACCCCGGCCGCCGGCGCATGCAGTGCCAGCCGCAACACGAAATTGCCACCCAGCGAATACCCGGCCGCCACCAGGGGCAGGCCCGGCCAACGCTTGGCGATGTCGGCGCTGGCCTGTACCACTTCCTCGATCAGGTTGGAGTGGAAGATGCCTGGATTGAGATGGTGGCTGCTGCCATGGTCGCGGAAGTTCAGCCGCACCACGTCGAACCCCTCCTCCAGCAGGCGTGCGGCGCTCATGCGCATGTAGCTGGATTCGGCACTGCCCTCCCAGCCATGCAGTAGCAGGGCCAGGCCACGCGGCTGGCGGCCTTCGATCGAACTGTGGAACGCCTGCAGGCGAACGCCCTGCCCGCCATCGAGGATCAGTTCCTCGGTGACCGCGCCGGTGGCGGCCAGCAACAACAGGCCGCGCTGCAGGCGCAGCCGGCTGGAACTGAGCATCGACTGCAGGTGGGCGTTGCGCAGCCAGCGCGGTGGCTGGTAATCGGCGGCGGTAGGCAGCCCGGCCGGGGGCGGCGCCGGCTGCAGGCCCGTGGCCAGCGTGGACGCGATCCCGCTCACGGACCGGTCATCACCGCCACGATGCGTGCACGCGACGTTTCAGCGATGCGCCGGCGGCCTTCCAGATCATGGCTGGCGATCGGAGCAAGGAAGTGGACTTCGGTGCGCCGGGCCGGTTCGCCCAGCAATCGCAGGAAGTTGCCGAAGAAGCTTTCGCCCGGGGCGAAGGCCACCACGGTCTGGGCATCCCCGTGCGGACCATAGCGCAGGGCCACCGGCTGTACCGGCACGCCGGTTTCCACAGCCGCCTGGAAGATGCGCGCATGGAAAGGCCCGACATCGGTGCCACCCCGTGTGCGGCCTTCCGGGAACACGCCCACCGCCACGCCTTCGCGCAGGCGCTGGACCATGACCTGCATCACGCCGCCCAGCGATTCGGTGCTGCCGCGCTGGTGGAAGATGGTCTGTCCACGCGCGGCCAACCAGCCCACCACCGGCCAACTGGCGATTTCGCGCTTGGCCACGAAGCCCATCATGCGTTGGCTGTGCAGCACGCAGATGTCGATCCAGCCAACATGGTTGGCCACGAACAGCACGGCACCCGGCAAAGGCGTGCCCAGCCGCACCAGACGGAAGCCGAACAGCCACATCAGGCCTCCCTGCCAAAGGTTCACGGCCTTGTCGCCCAGGCCGATGCCGCCCACCCGCACGGCAGCCAGCGGCGGCAGCATGCACAGCAGGGTCAGCGGCAGGAAAACGAAGAGGTGGACCAGCAGCAGCGGTACGCGGTACAGGTAACGGCACACACGCGCCACGCCGCCACGGGAGGCCGGAGTGGGGGAATTCATGGACGCACGATACCCGAGCGCCGCAGCCGCTGCCAGCGGCGCGGGCTCGGTCGGCGGCCCCGCTGGCGCAACGCTGTGGCGCATTTCAGACCGGTCCGTGACCGCCGCCGGCTGCACCGCCGGATCACCTGGATCAGCCATGGCCGGCAGCCACCACGGCCAGGGTCAGCCGCGAGGTGCACACCAGGCGCTGCTGTTCGTCCTCGATGCGGATGTCCCAGATCTGCGTGCTGCGTCCGACATGCACCGCGCGCGCTGTTGCCGTCACCACGCCTTCGCGCTTGGCACGCACGTGGTTGGCATTGATTTCCAGGCCGACGCAGACCTGCGTGCGGTTGTCCACGCACAGGTTGCCGGCGCTGCTGCCCACGGTTTCAGCCAGCAGCACCGAGGCGCCGCCGTGCAGGATGCCGTAGGGCTGGTGGGTACGTGCATCCACCGGCATGGTGGCCTGCAGCCAGTCCTCGCCGGCGGCGGTAAACACGATGCCCAGGGTGGCGATCGCAGTGTTGGCGCTGAGCGCGTTGAGCGCATCGAGCACCACGGGTTCACGGAAGACAGCGGGCATTTGCACTCCAACGATCACAGAATGGGGACCAGCCCGGCGCCGAAGGCGGTCAGCATGCGCACCAGCAACCACTTCGGGCCGACATTCACTTCCGGGAAGTCGCCCACGGCGGTGTAGCAGCGCAGGAAGTCCGGATCCTGCCGGGTCAACGGCACCGGGCAGTCCGGGCCTGGCTGGAACTCGTAGTCCGTGGCGTAGCGCCACGGCCAGAAATCAAGGATGGGCAGCGCTTCGGAAGCCTTGCCCAGGCTGTAGTTCAGGCCGGACAGCACCGGCGGCTTGGCCCGCGGCGCCACCGTCCAGGAGTTCTGCGGCTGGATGTCACGCAGGATGCTGTCAGCCAACCGCTGGGCGAACGCCGGATCGTCGATGATGATCGCGCCCTCGGTGTTGTAGTTTTCGCTGCGCGGATCGAAGTTGTGGGTGCCGATCACCCCGATCCGGCGGTCCACCACCAGCGATTTGGCGTGCAGCCCCATGCGCGCGCCATCGCGGGTCACCGGCAACGGCTTGTTGACCGCCCGGCTGCCAAGGAACGAAGGCCGGGTCTCGGTGCGCAGCATCTGCGCTTCCACGGCGCTGCCCTGCGCCGCGCGGCGCGCCCGCTGGTTCTCATAGGCGCTGCCCTTGCGTGGGTTGTAGCGCTTGTTGCTGGCGGCGCCACGGTCACTGGCGCCGCTGCCGGGTGGACGCGCGTTGCTGCCAGCGGCACTGCCACCCAACAGGCCATTGCGTGGCGGGGCGGGTTCGTCCAGCGCCAGCGGATCGGGCAGCAGGTTGCGGTAATCCACCGGTGCATCGAGCGGGAACGGCTTGTATTCGTGGATGTTGAAGCCAAGCACGCGCATGTTGCGCCGTTTGTACTTGTAGGAAAGCGCGTAGACGATGGGGTTGTCGGTGGCCGCCAGGCTGTTGGTGGATACCACCACCCGCGGCGGCTCGGGCCGCTTGCGCAGTTCACGGAACAGCGTCTGTGCCGGCTTGGAAAGCACCAGGTAAGGGGTCTGCAGCAGCACTTCCTGGTGCGCGCCGGCGATCAGCTGGTCCAGTTGGGGCTCGGTGACGTGCTGGCCATCGGCCGGGTGGTCGCTGCGCTGGCGCCGGTGCTTGCGCGGCAGGTCGGCGACATAGCGTACCGAGGAGACAGGCAAGGCCGTATCGACGAAGGCGCGCTGGATGAAGGCCGGGTCATCGGCCTCGCTGCTGACCCGCGCGATGCGCTCTGGACGACGGAACGCGGCCTCGGGCATGGCGGGGACGCCCTGCTCCAGCAGGGTGCGGCCAACGTCGTTGAGGCGTTCTGCCGGGACGCTGCGCGGCGCGTTCCAGAAGGCCTCGAAGTTGGCCGCCATGCTGCGTGCTTCAGGGCCCGCCAACAGGACGTCGCGGTCGCGGAAGTTGTATTCGCTGTCCCAGTCGAAGTAATCGTCCTGGTAGTTGCGGCCGCCCACCAGACCGATGGCGTCATCGATCACCAGCAGCTTGTTGTGCATGCGCTGGTTGAAGCGACGGAAGCAGCACAGCACGCTGCCGGCGTAATCGAAGTAGTTGAGCTTTGCCTTGCCGAACGTCGGGTTGTAGACGCGCAGTTCGAAGTTCTGGTGGGCACCGGCCAGGGCGCCGAGGATCTGCAGGTCGGAAATCGCCGACAGCTGGTCGATCAGCACCCGCACCTTCACCCCACGGCGTGATGCGGCCAGCAGTTCATCGATGACCAGACGGGCACTGTCATCCTTGTCGAAGATGTAGGTCTGCAGGTCGATGCTGCGCGTGGCGCTGCGCAGCAGGTTCAGGCGGGCGACCAGGGCTTCCTCGCCCTCGTCGAGGATGGTGGCGTAATGCTGTGGACGCTGTGGCCGGGACTGGCTGAACGCCTGCCCGGCCAGGGCACGCAGCGGCGAATCGAGCGCACAACGGTCGGCGGCGCTGCAGTCGACCACCGTCGAGCGCGCCTGGCGGGCGATGCCGGCAGCGCGGTCTTTCTCGGCCATGGACAACGAGGCGCAGCCACTGGCCAGCAACACGGTTGCCAGCAGCAGCCAGCGCAGGATCAGCTTCACGGTTGGGACGCCTCGCTCAGGCGCGCGCGGAATACAAAGGTCACTCGATCACTCAGGGCCAGCTGCCAGCTATCCATCCCGTAGCGGCCTCGGGACACGGTGCCACGGCTGATTACGTCGCAATCATAGCCCGGACGGGCGCAGTCCGCTTTTTCCACCCGCAGTACTTCCGGGTGGCTGATCCCGCGCAGGCTGAGCCGCCCGGCGATTTCTCCGCCCTGCTCCACCTGGGCCGGGTCATAGGGCAGCGAATCGAACTCGACCACCGGGTAGCGGGCGGCATCGAAGAACTCTTCCCCCCGCATCCATGCGGTATAGCGGGGTTTGTCGGGGATCTCCACCGAACGGGTGTGCATCTTCAGGTGCACCTGATGGCGCCCATCGGACAGCACCTCCACCCGCCCTTCGAACTGCGGGAAGGTGCCGCTGATCCGCTGGCCCAGCCGGGTGCGGACGTCGAACCCCACCTGGCTGCGGCTGGGATCGAGCTGCAACGGGGTCGTGGTACGCGCCACCAGCTGGGCCTGCGTGGGCACCGGCATTGGCGGCGTCGGACGTGCGGCAGCGCTGGCCGTGGCCAACACGGCCAGGACCAGCATCCCGCCACGAAGGCGTACCTGGCGGTGGCGGGACGGGTACATCAATGGGACCCCATGACGTGCAGGCGACCGCTCACGGCCACCAGAACCGTTCCAGGGTGGCCACGCCCGGTTCAAAGGCGGCATCCAGCGGGAAGGTGAGCACGGCGATGCCGGCTGGCGGCATGCCGCGGTAATCACTGCTCTCGCCGGTGTTCATCAACGCCACCAGCTGCTCCAGCCCGGGGTTGTGGCCAACCACCAGCAGGCGTTCGGCCTCGCGGTTGTCGTCGATCAGCCCGGCCAAAGTGCCCGGCGTGGCTTCGTAGATGCCATCCTTGATGCTCTGCTCGACGTAGCCGATGGCGGTCAGCACTGCCTCCAGGGTTTCGCGGGTGCGCCGCGACGGCGAGCACAGCACCCGGTCCGGCAGCAGCTTGTTCTCTTTGAGCCAACGCCCGGCAGCTTCGGCTTCAGCCAATCCCACGGTGGACAGCGGCCGGTCAAGATCGGCCTGGCCGGTGGTGGCCGCTTCAGCATGGGCATGGCGCAACAGGATCAGTTCTCGCATTGGAATCGTCCGTCTCCAGGAAAAGGGTCGTTTCAGGCCAGGTCCAGCCAGTCAAGCAGCGGTTGCCAGTCGGCCTGGTGTTCGCGCACCTGCGCCGAGCGATAGTCGAACAGGCTGCGTCCAAGCCCGGTCATGACGACATAGCTCTGGCTGTCGCGCAATTGGGTCACCACCGGATACGGCCATTGCGCCAGCATCTGCACAGCCTGCTGCGAGGTCTGGGTCCAGGGCTTGGTGCGGTTGAGCACCAGCCCGACCGGCAGCTTGCGTTCATGCACGCGCGCGACCTTGGCCAGGCTGTTGAGGAAGCCGACGATGGCTTCGATGTCCAGCGCCGAGGGCAGTACCGGCACGACGACCGCATCGGCCGCTTCGAGGAAATGCGCGATGTCATCGGCCAGGGCGCCGGCCGGGGCATCGATGACCACCGTGCCGGTTCCCTCGGGCAGTTTCTGCGCCCACTTTTTCCGACCCTGCTTGCCATGCACGTCAAGCGGCAGGACCGCGCTTTCAAGGTCGGCGCGACGCTGTGCCCAGCGCGTGCTGGAGCCCTGCGGATCGGCGTCGGCGATCACCGTCGGCCGGCCCTGCAGCGCCGAATATGCGGCCAGGTGGGTGGCGATGGTGGTCTTGCCCACGCCGCCCTTGGATCCAGCCACCAGGATGGTCTTCATGCACGCCTCGCTTGCGGGGAACGTCAGCCGAGCGTACACCGCGGCAGGTGACGGTGATAGTCGCGCGGCTGAACCCGCCGCGGGGGTCTGCTATCGTTGCGCTCCCGAAGGAACGCACCGGCATGAGCGAGCTGCAGGACCTCACCGCGCTGATCCGCGCCAGCACCCCGCTGATCGTGATCGAGACCCAGGATGAGGGTCGCATCGTTGATCTGTTCCGGCAGACCCTGCACCAGGTCTGGCGGGCGCTGTACCGCTGGTCCATCACCGAAGGCCTGCGCCGCATCGACCTGGAGCGCGAAGACCCGGCCATCGGCCCGCCCGATGCCAGCGCGGCCCTGCAGATGATCCAGCAGGCCGACCAGCGCGGGGTCTACCTGCTGCTCGATTTCCACCCCTACCTCGGTTATGCCAGCCACCAGCGGGCGCTGCGCGACCTGTTGCAGCGGCGCCACAGCCAACCGCACGTGCTGGTGCTGATCGGGGCCAAGGTGACCCTGCCCGAGGAACTGGAAGCGCTGGCAACCCGCTTCAATCCCCGCCTGCCCGATGCCAACGCCCTGCTGAAGATGCTGCGCGAGGAAGCGGCCGGTCATGCCCGCGAACACGGCGGACGGCGGGTGGAAGTGGACACCGACGTGGCCCGCCAGATCCTGCACAACCTCCAGGGGCTCAGCCTGACCGATGCACGACGTATCGCCCGCCAGTTGATCCACGCCGATGGCGCACTGGACAGCGAGGACATCCCGCGCCTGGCGAAGCTGAAATTCGAACTGCTCAACCGCAGCGGGCATCTGTTCTACGAACACGACACGGCCCGCTTTGCCGACGTGGCGGGGGCCAACCGGCTCAAGCGCTGGGTCAACCAGCGACGGGTGGCCTTCATCGCCGGCGCCGCGCCGGCCGGGCTCGATCCACCGCGCGGCATGCTGCTGCTGGGGGTGCAGGGCTGTGGCAAATCGATGCTGGCCAAGGCTACCGCCGCTGGCTTTGGGGTTCCCCTGCTACGCCTCGACGTCGGCGCGCTGTACAACAAGTACCACGGCGAGACCGAAGCCAACCTGCGCCAGGCGCTGGCCTCGGCCGAACAGCTGGCGCCGTGCGTGCTGTGGATGGATGAGATTGAAAAAGGCCTGGCCAGTGGCGGCGAGGATGGCGGTGTCTCGCGGCGGGTGCTCGGTACCCTGCTGACCTGGATGGCCGAACGCCGCGCGCCGGTGTTCATCGTCGCCACCGCCAACCAGGTGCACGAGCTGCCGGCCGAACTGTTGCGCAAGGGCCGTTTCGACGAGATCTTCTTCGTCGACCTGCCCCGCCCGGGCGCGCGCGTGGAACTGCTGCGCCTGCACCTGCAGCGGCGCGGCCTGGCCGCCGATGACTTTGCCCAGCCGGCCTTGGCCGCGGCCACCGAGGGCTTCTCCGGA
>DALZLW010000095.1:0-13755 GCA_032007425.1 Stenotrophomonas sp. | reverse complement strand
GGCGGTGGGCTTCAATGCCACGGCGGCCGGCCAGAACAGCGCCGCTTTCGGTAACAACGCCCAAGCCACTGGCGCAGCCAGTGTCGCCGTCGGCGGCGTCGCAGTTGATGCCAATGGCAATCCGTTGATCACCAGCGGCGGCGTGCCGGTCGATACCGGCGCCACCAGTGCCGGGGTCGGCGGTACCGCGGTCGGTGCCAGCTCGGAGGCCAGCGGCTTTGCCGCCTCGTCTTATGGCGTGGGTGCCTATGCCGGGGGCGCGCAGGCCTCGGCCTTTGGTGCCGTGTCCACCGCCAGTGGTGATTACGCCACTGCGGTCGGTACTGAATCGGTGGCCAGCGGCAATAACAGCGTGGCCCTGGGTGGCCCGGCCGATCTGATCCCCGGCCTTGGCTTCTTCGTGTCGACCCAGGCCAGTGGTGATGCCGCCGTCGCCTTGGGTGCCGGTGCGATTGCCAGCGGTGACCGCGCCGTCGCCACGGGTACGCTCACCGAGGCCTCCGGCACGGAAGCCACCGCGGTCGGCTATTTCGCTTATGCGCCGGGTGAAGGTGCGACGGCACTGGGTGCGCAGACCTGGGCCAGCGGTGATGACAGCACGGCAGTGGGCTATTACGCCACGTCGCTGGCCGCCAACAGCGTTGCGCTCGGCGCTTATTCGGAAGCTGATCGTGCCAACACCGTCTCGGTGGGCAGTGCAGGCAGTGAGCGGCAGATCACCAACGTCGCCGCAGGCACCGAAGGCACCGACGCGGTCAATGTGGACCAGCTCAATGCCGTGGCCGATGTTGCCGAGAACACCAACAAGTTCTTCCAGGCACAGCCGGAAAGCGGTTCGGACGTGGGTGCCTTTGCCGACGGTGAAGGCAGCGTGGCGGCCGGCTCGGCCAGCAACGCGATGGGCGCCGGTGCCGCAGCGGTAGGCGCCGGTGCCATGGCCATGGGCAGCGACACGGTGGCCATGGGCCGCAACACCACCGCTGATGGCGACGGTGCCGTGGCCATCGGCGGCCTCGGCCAGGCCTACGATGAGTACAACCAGCCGCTGGTCGATGAGGATGGCAACGCGGTGTTGACCGGGACTACCGCTTCGGCCGGTTCCACCGCGGTCGGCAACGCGGCGCAGGCCACCGGGGTGTCCAGCAATGCCTTCGGTGCAGGCGCACAGGCCACCGGCGACAACAGCTTCGCCGGCGGCAGCAAGGCCCGCGCCACGGGCAGTTACAGCGTCGCCATCGGTGACAGCGCGTTTGCCAACAGCGCCGATGCCACCGCCATCGGTGGCTACAGCTGGGCAACGGCCGAAGGCGCAACGGCCTACGGTGCCGGTGCGTGGGCCACCGCGACCAATGCGTCGGCGTTTGGTCCGGCTGCCTGGGCCGATGGCGTCGGCTCTACCGCCATCGGTTACAACAGCTGGTCAACCGGCCTCAGCGCCACGGCCGTTGGCCGCGGAGCATTCGGCACGGGCGACTACAGCCTGGCCTTGGGCTTCCAGGCGCTGGCCGATGAGGTGAACAGCATTGCGCTGGGAACCAACTCCGAGTCGCTGGCAGAAAGCGCCATCGCCATCGGTGCTGGCAGCTCGGCCGCCGCAGCCAACAGCGTCGCTCTGGGCGCAGGCTCGGTCGCCAGCCGTGAGAACAGCATTTCGGTGGGCCGTGAAGCCACCGATGATGCCGCCGCCATCAACCGCCAGATCACCAACGTCGCGGCCGGTACCGAAGACACTGACGCGGCAACGGTGGGCCAGGTCAAGGCCGTGCAGGCCACGGCTGATGCCACCAGCCGCAGCTTCCAGGCCGAGGGCGATGACATCGCCACCGCCAATGGCGCAGGCTCGGTGGCCGCAGGCTCGGGCGCCTCGGCCAATGGCGGCTTCAGCACCGCCATCGGCAGCAGCAGTGACGCTGGCGGCAGCAACGCCACGGCGGTCGGTGCGGGCAGTGCCGCCACGGGCGCAAATACCCTGGCGCTGGGTGCCAATGCGGTCGCCAGCAGTGCCGGCTCCGTGGCGCTGGGCTTGGGCTCGCAGGCCACCGAAGCCAACGTGGTCTCGGTCGGCAGCGGCGATGGCAGCAGCGGTCCGGCGACCCGTCGCATCGTCAATGTTGCCGAAGGCCGCGTGGCCAGCGGCAGCAGCGATGCGGTGACGGGTGGCCAGCTGTTTGCCACCAATGAACGCTTGGGCGCGGTGGAGACCGATGTCAGTGCGATCAACACCCGCATCGGCTCGATCGAAACCACCTCGGCCAACTCACTGGCATACGATGACGCCGACCACAGCACGCTGACACTGTCTGGCGAGAACGGCACCACGCTTGACGGTCTGGCGGGTGGTTCGATTGCCAGTGGCAGCCGCCAGGCGGTGACCGGTGGCCAGATGTTCCAGACGCTGACGGATGTCGCCAGCTTCCTCGGCGGCGGCGCCAGCGTCGGCCTGCAGGGTGTGTTCGTTGCGCCGAACTACGTCATCCAAGGCGCGACCTACACCAATGTCGGTGATGCCTTGGCCGCGCTGGACAACCGTGTGTCGTCCATTGGCCAGAGCCTGGCTTCGGGTTCGCCGATTTCCAGCAATCCGGCGACGGCCGGTGGTGGCACCGGCGGTCCGGCACCGGCAAGCGCCGGCAGTGCACCGATCGGTACCGCGGCTGAGCCCGGCGCGGCCGCCGTGGTGGGTGCCGGTGCGGTGGCCAGCGGTGCCGGCTCGACCGCGGTCGGTCTGGGTGCCAATGCATCGGCGAGCAACTCGGTGGCGCTGGGGCAGAACTCGGTCGCTGACCGCGCCAACACGGTCTCGGTGGGCAGTGCCGGCAACGAGCGGCAGATCACCAATGTCGCGGCCGGTACCCAGGCCACCGATGCGGTGAACAAGTCGCAGCTCGACAGCGGCATCGCTGGCGCAAATACCTACACCGACTCGAAGGTCAAGGCCGTCAGCGACAGCTTCGACATCTTCAAGGGCGAAGTGGACGGCCGCCTGCGTCATATGGATCGCCGCATCGACCGTCAGGGTGCGATGAGTGCGGCCATGTTGAACATGGCCACCAGCGCCGCGGGCATCCGCACGCAGAACCGCGTCGGCGTCGGCGTCGGCTTCCAGGGCGGCGAATCGGCGATGTCGCTGGGCTACCAGCGGGCGATCAGCGAGCGCGCCACGGTGACGGTCGGCGGCGCGTTCAGCAGCGACGACAGCTCCATCGGCGTCGGCGCCGGCTTCGGCTGGTAAGGGTTGTTGCAATACATGTGGACACCGTCCTGGTGTCCACATCCTGTCGTGTAAGGCCTGAGGGGGCGGGTCACGGCAAGCCCTGGCTTGGCCGGCCAGGGAACGTCGCAAGGAGTGCTGGCCGTAGCGGTTACATCATCGACCAAAGAAGAGGATTTCACGTGATCAAGAAGCAGAACTTCCGCGTCAACCTGCTGGCAGCCGCCGTGCTGTCGATGACTGTCGGCAGCGGCGCGGCTTTTGCCGCCTCGGTGTCCAACGCCCCATCTCCCGGGAAGGTGCCGACCCGCACTCCGGCCGTCGCGTCCGATGCCGTGGAAGGCATCATCGTGAAGTACCGCGCTGGCACTGCCGCCGCGTCCGATGCAAGCGCCAAGCTGTCGGTGGTCAACTCGGCGCTGACCCGTTCGCGCGTCGGTGGTGCCACGGTCAGTGCGCGTACCGCCGCGATCGGCCCGAAGGTCGCCCGTCGCCTGGGTACCGGCGCGGACCTGATCAGCCTCAAGACCCGCGTCGGTGGTGCTGAGCTGGCCAAGCTCGTCGCCGAGCTGCAGGCCGACCCGTCGGTGCAGTACGCAGTACCCGATGCCGTGATGCGTCACTACGGCACGGCCAAGCCGAAGTCCGACGCTACTCCGAAGATGGTGCCGACCGATCCGAACTACGCGCAGTACCAGTGGAACTTCTTCAACCCGGTTGGTGGTGTCAACGCTGAACCGGCTTGGGATATTTCCCAGGGCGAGGGCGTCGTCGTGGCCGTTCTGGATACCGGCATCCTGCCGGCCAACCCGGACTTCACCGCCGGTACGCTGCTGGAAGGCTATGACTTCATCAGCTCCGCCGCACGGTCGCGTCGTTCGGCTGACGGCCGCGCACCGGGTGCGCTGGACTACGGCGACTGGACCACCCAGGCCAATGAGTGCTATCAGGGCTCGACGCCGGAAGACAGCAGCTGGCATGGCACCCACGTGTCGGGAACCATCGCCCAGGGCACCAACAACGGTGTCGGCCTGGCCGGTCTTGCCCACAAAGCCAAGATCCTCCCGGTGCGCGTGCTGGGCCGCTGCGGTGGCACCCTGGCGGACATCACCGACGCCATCGTATGGGCCTCGGGCGGTACCGTGGCCGGTGTTCCGGCCAACCCGAATCCGGCTGAAATCATCAACATGAGCCTCGGTGGTGGTGGCGCCTGTGACGCGTCCTACCAGGACGCCATCAACGGTGCCGTATCGCGTGGCACCACCGTGGTCGTGGCCGCCGGCAATGACACCATGAACGTCGCCAACGCGCGTCCCGCCAACTGCAACAATGTCATTTCCGTCGGTGCCACCGGCATTGAAGGCGGCATCACCTGGTACTCCAACTACGGCAACCTGGTGGATCTGGCGGCACCGGGCGGTGGCGCCAATTCCAACGCTGCGACCGAGTTCGTTCTCCAGGTCGTCAGCAACAGCACCACTACCCCGAACCTCCCTGGGGCCACCTGGGTGCTTGGCGGCAGTGCGGGTACCTCGATGGCCGCCCCGCACGTGGCCGGTGTCGCGGCGATGGTGCAGAGTGCGCTGATCGCCGAAGACCGTGATCCGCTGACCCCGGCCGAGCTGGAGGCACTGCTCAAGCAGACCACCCGTGCGTTCCCGACGACCATCCCGGCCAACACCCCGATCGGCACCGGCATCCTCAATGCCAAGGCCGCCCTGGACAAGGCCCTGGAAGAGCCGTGCACGGAAGACTGCGCACCGCCGGCGACCCCGCTGACCAACCGCGTTGCCTTGAATGGCCAGTCCGGTGCTTCCGGCAGCGCGACCCTGTACAGCGTGGAAGCCACTGCCGGCAAGCCGCTGGTGGTCACCACCTATGGCGGCACCGGCAACGTCTCGCTGTACATCCGCAAGGCCGAAGCGCCGACCGCCACCACCTTCGACGCCAAGTCGGCCCGTGCCGGCAACAGCGAGACGGTGCGAGTGACCGCGCCGACCGCCGGTACCTACTACGTGCTGGTCACCGGTGAGGCCGCCTACAGCGGCGTCAGCGTGATCTCCGCGCAGTAACCGGCCGTAGATGAAACCCGGGCCCGTCGGCGCCTGCCGGCGGGCCCGTTGCATGATGACGCCTGTGCCCGCAGCGGCACAGGCGATGGGCCGTGCGGGCAGGGGACCTGTTACAGTCGGGCTGCTCGTGGAACGTCCCGCAGGGAGAGTGTGCGTGAACGCGGTTGCTGAACCCGCCGTCGGCGGAACCTTTGATGATCCGCTGATTGACGCACTGGCCGCCCGTGGCCGTGTGAAAGAGGCTGACCTGTCGCGCGCGCGCGCATTGCACGCCGAGGCCGGCGGCAGCCTGCTGGCCCTGCTGGTGCGGCTGGGGCTGGTGTCTGAACGCGACCAGGCCCAGGTCTGTGCCGACGTGCTGGGCCTGCCGTTGCTCGATGCAAAATCACTGCCGGAGGCACCACCGCCGGCGCTGGTTGAAGCCTTGCCGGTGACCCTGCGCTTCCTGAAACAGTTCCACGCCTGTCCCATTGCCGTGGACGAAACCGGCGTGCAACTGTGGCTGTCCGATCCACAGGATCCCTATCCGGCCCAGGCCGTGTCGCTGGCACTGGGCCTGCCGGTGCGGGTCTGCGTGGGTCAACGTGCGGAAATCGACGATGCGATCGAGCGTTGGTTCGGCCAGGGCCGCAGCGCGATGGGCACCATCGTGGAAACCGCCGACGGCGAACTTGCCGCGGCCGATGACATCGAACACCTGCGTGATCTGGCCTCCGAAGCGCCGGTGATCCGCCTGGTCAACCTGGTGATACAACGCGCGGTGGAGTTGCGGGCCTCTGACATCCATGTCGAGCCCTTCGAAAGCCGGCTGAAGGTGCGCTACCGCGTCGACGGCGTGCTCATCGAGGGTGAGAGCCCGCCGGCCAACCTCACCGCGGCGGTGATCAGCCGCATCAAGATCATGGCCCGGCTGAACATCGCCGAGCGTCGCCTGCCGCAGGACGGCCGCATCATGCTGCGGGTGCAGGGCAAGGAACTGGACCTGCGCGTCAGCACCGTGCCTACCGCGCACGGCGAAAGCGTGGTGATGCGCCTGCTCGACCGCGAAACCGTCGTGTTCGACTTCCATCGCCTGGGCTTCACCGACCAGTTCCTGCCGCAGTTCAACCGCGTGCTGGAGCAACCGCATGGCATCCTGCTGGTGACCGGCCCCACTGGTTCAGGCAAGACCACCACGCTATACACCGCCTTGAGCCACCTCAACACCGCCGATGTGAAGATCATCACGGTGGAAGATCCGGTCGAGTACCAGATCGAAGGCATCAACCAGATCCAGGCCAAACCGCAGATCGGCCTGGATTTCGCGCAGGCGCTGCGCTCCATCGTGCGCCAGGATCCGGACATCATCATGATCGGCGAAATGCGCGATCTGGAAACGGCACGCATCGCCATCCAGTCGGCGCTGACCGGCCACCTGGTGCTGTCCACCCTGCATACCAACAATGCCGCAGGTGGCATTACCCGATTGCTCGACATGGGGGTGGAAGACTACCTGCTCACCTCCACCATCAACGGCATCCTGGGCCAGCGGCTGGTGCGCCGGCTCGAGCCCACCCATGCGCAGCGCTACGAGGCCAGCGACGAGGAAATCGAGCGCTTCGACCTGCGCCGGCTGCAGCCGCAGGGCACCATCCACCTCTGGCGGCCGCGGCCCTCGGCGCTGGCACCGACCGGTTACCTGGGCCGAACCACCATCGTTGAATTCCTGGTGATGAACGACGAACTGCGGCGTGCGGTCATGCGCCGTGACGGCATGGGCGAGATCGAACGCATCGCCCGCGCCGCCGGGATGCGCACCATGTATGAAGACGGGCTGTTGAAGGCCCTGGCCGGGCAGACCACGCTGGAAGAGGTGCTGCGCGTGACCGAGGAAGGCTGACGATGGCGCTGTACCGCTACAAAGCGCTGGATGCGCGCGGTGAGGTGGTGGACGGGCAGATGGAAGCCGGCGGCGAAGCTGAAGTCGTGCTGCGCCTGCAGGAACAGGGCCACCTGCCGATGGAAGCACGTCTGGCCAGCGAAGGCGGCGCCAGCGTCGGTCACTGGCGCAAGCTGCTGCAGCCGCGGCCGTTCCAGGGCGCCGCGCTGATGCAGTTCACCCAGCAGCTGGCCACGCTGCTGGGCGCGGGACAACCGTTGGACCGCGCACTGACCATCCTCGCCGGGCTGCCGGAAGACGAGCGCTCGCAACGCGTGGTACATGACATTCGCGATGCCGTACGAGGCGGTGCCTCGTTGTCCAGTGCGTTGGAACGGCAACATGGCTTGTTCAGCCGTCTGTACATCAACGTGGTCCGTGCCGGCGAGGCCGGCGGCAGCCTGCACGACACCCTGCAGCGACTGGCCGATTACCTGGAGCGCAACCAGGCGCTGCAGGGGCGGGTGATCAATGCGCTGGTGTATCCAGCCATCCTGTTGCTGGTGGTGGGCGGGGCGCTGCTGTTCCTGCTGGGGTATGTGGTGCCGCAGTTCGCACAGATGTACGAAAGCCTGGACGTGGCCCTGCCGTGGTTCACCAACATCGTGCTGCAACTGGGGTTGCTCGTCCGCGATTGGTGGATCGTGCTTGTCGTGGTGCCGGCGGTGCTGCTGCTGTTCGTCGAGCGTCGCCTGCGGCAGCCGTCGGTCAGGCTGGCGCTGGATGGCTGGCTGCTGCAGCGCAAGGGCATCGGTCCGCTGTTGGCACGACTGGAAGTAGCGCGCCTCAGCCGCACGCTCGGCACCTTGCTGCGCAATGGTGTTCCGCTGCTTGGCGCACTCGGCATTGCCCGCAACGTGCTCGGCAACCGGGCCCTGGCAGCCGATGTGGACGTGGCCAGTGACGAAGTAAAGAACGGTGCTGGCCTGTCCAGTGCCCTGGCCCGCGGCAAGCGGTTCCCGCGCCTGGCCCTGCAGATGATCCAGGTGGGCGAGGAATCGGGCACGCTCGATGGCATGCTGCTGAAAACCGCGGATACGTTCGAACAGGAGAGCGCCCGCAGCATCGATCGCCTGCTCTCCGCGCTGGTACCTGCGATCACGCTGGTGTTGGCGTCGGTGGTCGGGGTGGTCATCATTGCCGTACTGGTTCCCTTGTACGATCTCACCAACGCCATCGGCTGAACGACGTTTTTTTCTTTTCTCCTCATCAAGGACAGCCCCATGCAACGACGCAGTTTCCGTGGTTTCAACGCGCCCAGGCGCCAGGCCGGCATGAGCCTGCTGGAAATCATCATCGTCATCGTGCTGATCGGCGCGGTGCTCACCCTGGTGGCCAGCCGGGTGCTGGGCGGGGCCGACCGTGGCAAGGCCAATATCGCCAAGGCCCAGGTGCAGACCGTGGCCAGCAAGATCGACAACTACCGGCTCGATACCAACCGCCTGCCGTCCAAGCTGGATGATCTGGTCAGCCAGCCGGCCGGTGTCAACGGTTGGTTGGGGCCGTACGCGAAGGAAAGCGACTTCAACGATCCCTGGGGTCATCCGCTGGAGTTCCGCGCACCGGGTGAAAGCCAGGACTACGACCTGGTCAGCTACGGCAAGGACGGCAAGCCCGGTGGCAGCAGCTTCGACGCTGACATCCGCTTCGAACAGTAAGCCTGCATGCGCGATGGCCCGTCGATGAGCGACCTGTCGATGCCGACGCGGATGCGCGGCATGACACTGCTGGAAATGCTGCTGGTGGTCGCGTTGATCGCGGCCGTTGGGATCGTAACCGCCGGTGCGCTGGCGCGTGGTTCGGCGGGCTTGCAGTTACGCGGCAGCGGCAAGGAGATCGCCACTGCGCTGCGCATGACGCGGGCGCAGGCCATCGCTCGTGGCGTGCCACAACGCTTCGTCATCGCCCCGCAGGCGCACCGGTGGCATGGCACTGACGGTCGCCATGGTGATCTGCCGGAGGCGCTTCAGGTGCGTTTCGAGGGCGCCGGACAACTGCAGGATGGCCCCGACCAGGGGGTCATCGAGTTCCATCCCGACGGCGGTTCCAGCGGTGGCCGCATTGATCTGCTGCTCGGCCAGGCCGCGTGGCGCGTCGATGTGGGCTGGTTGACCGGCGAAGTGGTCTCTGGTCCGGGGCCGGCACCATGAAGCGGCGTGCCGGTGGTTTCACCCTGCTCGAGGTGCTGATCGCGTTCGCACTGCTCGCAGCGGCGATGACCCTGCTGCTGGGCAGTCTGTCCGGCGCATCGCGGCTGGTCGGTCAGGCCGACCAGCGCTCGCGTGCGGTGCTGCATGCGCAGTCATTGCTGGCCGTGGCCGGCGTGGAAGAACCGCTGCAAGCCGGCCGTCAGCAGGGGCAATGGGAGCAGGGGCGGTATCGCTGGTCGCTGGAGGTGGCGCCCTATGTGGAACCCCGCGTTGCCCCGATGATGTCAGCAGATGGCGCGCAGGCCTTGGGAGGGCCGCGCCTGATGCAGTTGGACCTGCAGGTGGAGTGGGGAACGCGCGAAAGCGAACGCCTGCGCTGGCAGACCCTGCGATTGCTGCCACAGGCATTGGAGGGCGCGCGGTGAGCAGGCGTGCCGCTGGGTTCACCCTGATCGAGGTGCTGCTGGCCACCGCATTGCTGGCCGGTGGATTGGCCCTGGCGTTTGTCACCGTGCGCGCTGCGATGGCCATCAGCCAGCGCGGCGAAGCCATTGCCAGCAGCAACGAGCGCATGCGCGCGGTCGAAGGGTTGTTGCGCCGGCAGTTGTCCAGCGCGCTGCGCAGCCCGATCGAGCCGATTGATCCTGCTCGTGAGCCCTTGTTCTTTGTGGGCGAAACGCAACGCATGCGGTTCGTGGCCGAACTGCCGGGTTATCTGGGGCGCGGCGGCAGCTATGTGCATGACCTGCAGGTGGTACGCGACGGTACGAGCGTGCGGCTGCAGCTGGGGTTGGTGATGGTGCAGGCCGGGCAGCTCTTCCCGGAGCGCCCCGAACGTGCGCCGGAGCCGCTGGTACGGCAATTGCGCGAAGTCAGCCTGCGCTACCAGGGCGTGGATGCCGCCACCGGCCAACCCACCGGCTGGTTGCCGGACTGGCAGGATACCCGTCGCCTGCCGTTGTTGGTCTCCATCCAGGTGACGCCCCAGCAGGGCGCACCCTGGCCACCCTTGGTGGTGGCGTTGGAAAATGGCGGTCTGGCCGGCCAGGCAGGCCAAGGGGGCCGGCGATGAGTCGTCGCGCACGTGGGGCGGCCCTGGTGCTGGTGTTGTGGCTGGTGGCCCTGCTCACTGCACTGGTGGGCGCATTCGCCTTGAGCGCCCGGGTGGAACACCTGCAGCAGCGGGTGCAGGATGACAGCGGCCGCGGTGAGGAAATCGGCCGGGCAGCGGTAGCCTATGCCATGTGGCGGCTGCGCCCTGATCCGACACGTCCCGCGTGGCAGCCTGACGGTCGCCTGTACCGGTGGTCCTTCGATGACGCGCAGGTAGATATCCGCATCGAGGATGAGGCCGGCAAGGTGAACCCGAACCTCGCCGATGCCGCGTTGCTGAGCGGACTGCTGACGGCACTGGGTGAGACGCCGGAAGCCGCGCAGTCACTGGCAGGGGCGATCCTCGATTGGCGTGACGCCGACGACTTGACGCAACCCGGCGGCGGTGCGGAGCTGGGTGACTATCAGGCGGCCGGCCTGCCGTATGGGCCCCGCAATGCCCGCTTTGAAACCCTGGGTGAACTGCAGCGCGTGCTGGGCATGCGTCCGGCTCTTTTCCGCGTCCTGCGTCCCCTGTTGACGCTGCATGGGCGGCGTGCGCGCCCCGATCCGCGCTTCGCGCGGGCCCCCGTGCTCGCGGCGATGGGCCTGGATGCAGAAATGCTGCTGGCACAACGGGCGCAGGCACAGCGTGGTGACCCCGCGTTGTCGCCGGAGTCGCTTGCCACGGGCAGTGGCACCTATAGTATCGACGTGCGCGTAACGGATGCGCGCGGCCGTACCACCCGCAGTCTGGCGGTGGCGCGCAACGCGGACAACACGGCCCTGGGTCGTGCCTACACAATGCTTGGATGGGAGCAGGGGATGGCGGTGCAATGACAGCGTGGCAGGAGAGCCTCAGGCAGGCAGGCGGCCAGCTGCTGCCGCGCGTTTCGCGTTTCCTGCACTGGTGGCGCCAGTCTCTGCTGGCCTGGCTGCCGCTGCGCTGGCAATGGGCCCTGGGCTGGTCATCGGCCCGCCTGCTCCTGCGCCAGCAAGGTGACCAGTTGCAGATCCTGCGGGAAGTCGGGCCGCAGCGGACAGTGCTGGCCAGTGTGGCCTGGCCGCAAGGGCCCGAGATCCTCGAAACCCTTCCGCCGCGCCTGCGTGCGTTGCCCCGGCACTGGTTGCTGCCCTCGACGCAGGTGCTGCGCCGATCGTTGCGCCTGCCGCTGGCGGCAGCCAGCCGCCTGCGCGATGTGGTGGGTTTCGAGATCGACCGGCAGACGCCGTTCACCGCCGACCAGGTCAGCCATGATGTACGTATCACCGGCGAGCATGGCAGTCAGATCGAAGCGGAGCTGGTGGTGTTGCCGCGGCGGCAGCTGGAAGCCTGGCAACAGGCGCACGAAGGCTGGTTGCAGGGGCTGACCGGCATCGACGTCGAACAGGGCGACGGTGTCCCGCTGCAGGTCAACCTGTTGCCGGATGGCCAGCGTCGGCAGGTGCGTGATCCGCAGCGTGTCCGCGACCTGGTGCTGGCGTTGGTGGCGTTGGCGCTGATGTTGCTGGCGGCCGGACAATTGCTGGACAACCGCCAGCAGGCCGCCGATGACCTGCGGGCGGAGGTCGAACGCAGTGCCCGCAGCGCGCGGGGCGTGGCCACCGAGCGGGCGCAGCTGCAGGCGCTGGTCGATGGCGCGCGCTTTCTCGAGGAAGAACGCCTGCGCCGTCCCGCTACGCTGCAGGTCTGGGCCGAGCTGACCCGCTTGCTGCCCGATGGCACCTACCTGGAAAAAATGGCCTTGGAAGGCGACAGCATGCAGTTGATCGGGCTCAGCCGCGAGGCCAACCAGCTCGTTGCGCTGCTGGCGCCGTCGCCGCTGTGGCAGCGGGCCAACCTCACCGGTGTATTGCAGGCCGATGGTCCGGCGCAGGGGCGTGATCGCTTCACGCTGACCGCCGAGCTGCAGCCGCTGCAGGCGGCCGCACCCACGCCTGCTGCCAAGCGCATGGAGGGCGGCGATGCCGACACAACCGACGCGCCGTGACCGCTGGTTGGCCCTGGGCCTGCTGGTGGGCGTGCTCACGCTCGCCTATCTGCTGTTCGTGCACCCGTGGTTCACCGTGCCCCTGCAGGCGATTGGTGAAGACATCGGCGCCTTGCAGGAGCGTCAGCAGCGGGTGCAGGCCCAGCTGCGACAACAGCCCAAGGTGCAGGCGCGTCTGGCCGAAGTCCGCAGCGCACTGCAGACCCAGCCAGGGTTCCTGGCCGAGGCGACTGCCGAGTCGGCGGCGGCGGCCCTTGGCAGCCGCCTGCAGGAAGTGGTCGAGGCGGCGAGCCAGGGGCATCAGTCCTGTTCGATCAGCAACCGTACGCCGATGACCGGTGAGCGCAGTGGCAGCGCCTATCCGAAAGTGTCACTGCAGGTCCGCCTGCGCTGCGGTGTGGATGAACTTGCCGCGGTCCTGCAGGCGCTGGAAGCCGGTTCGCCACGCTTGTTCGTGGAAAACCTCAACGTGCTGGCGCAACGCTACCAGCAGTCCCCGGATGAAACCGGCACCGGGCTTGATGTGTCCTTCGAGGTGGTCGGTTACCTGGATCCGGAAGGGGCCGCGCGACGTGCGGCGGCCGTGGGTGCCGACGAAGCGGGCGGCGGCCCGGCGATGATGCCGTTGCAGCCTGACGCCGCCAGCGACGCAGAGGATGTGCCGCTGGATACCGCTGACCAGCCGCCGACGACGCCCGAACCGGATGCCGCGGAGGTCGACGATGGTGTTTGAACGTTTCGGCCTGCGCAGCTGGTTGCTGCTGGCCATCGGCGGCTGGGCCGTGCTGGTCTGGGGAGCCGCACTGGCTGGTCTTGGCGGGCGCGTGGGTCAGGGGGATGGCGAAGGCGGCGATCCCCCGGCCTTGCCCGAAGTGCCCGCGCTGGCAGCCGATCGCCCCGCGGCCGCGGGGGAAGTAGCGGTTGTCGCCGAACGGCCGCTGTTCGCCCCTGACCGTAAACCGCACCCGTTCCGCGCCACGCAGGCGCAGGGCAGTTCCACCACGCTGCGCCTCACCGGCGTGCTCCTGTCGGGGGAATTCGGGCTGGCGACCTTCACCACGGAACAGAACCAATCCGTGCGCCTGCGCCTGAACGGCGAGGCCGTCGACGGATGGCAGCTGCTGTCGCTTGAGCCACGCCGGGCGACGGTGCTGGGCCCGGAAGGTGCCCAGGTGCTGGAGCTCAACGTGTTTGATGGCCAGGGGGGTGAGGCGCCGACCGTGTTGGCCAGTGCGTCGGCCACCGGCGGGCCGGCACAGGCGGTCTCGGCCCAGCGCAACCCGCAGGGCCGGGCGGCGGCACAGGCGGCTGCCAACGCCGC
>DALZLW010000094.1:0-13865 GCA_032007425.1 Stenotrophomonas sp. | reverse complement strand
CCGCGTCGGGGTCGCTTCAATGGGCTTGCCTTCGGCCTGCGCGACCAATCGTGCGCGGGCCAGACTGGCAAGGATGCGCCGCGGGCGCGGCCCCGGCACCCGCCACTTCCAGCCGGTGAGCAACTGCGCTGCCCAGCGGCGAGAGGCCAGGCTGACCTCCCCCTGATCCAGCACCGCACGCGGAATCCCACCCACGCCAGCGTCCTGAAGCCGCTGTGCCAAGGTCTGCAGCAGCACGGCGCGACCGGCACCGGTTCGCGGCCGGTCCTCGAACAGCACCGCCTCCACCGCTGCGACAGCCGCCGCGTACGCACTCAGTGCGCGTTCGGCCGCCGATGCATCGACAGCCACGGTGCGCGCCTCCTGCAGATCCGGGAGGGCGTCAGCCAGGGCCGCCCAAGGTGCGCGCACCGGCTCAAGCACACGTCCCAGCGGATGCCGGGAGCGCTGCGCCGACCAGCTGCGCAGTTCTTCGCCCCACCACGCGAGCTTGGCATCGGCCGGCAGGGTTTCGCCGCTGGCATTGAGCATGTCATCGAATTCCTGCAGCAGCGCGAACCAGGCGACCGCACGCGGACGCTGGGCCTGCGCCACGAAGGGCTCGGCGACCGACCATTCCGGCCAACGGCTGCGCCACTTGTCCAGGAAACTGTCCAATGCACTGCTACTGCTCACAACGGGTTCCTTCAAATCGTCTGTGCCGGCACGGCGACCGGCAGGAGGGGCCAGGCATCGGCACGCAGCAGGTCCACCGGATCGGCTACCAGCGCATCGGCCTGCCAGGCCAGCGGGTCGTCCGATGCCAGGCGATAGCCCCACAGGGCGGCCACCGAGGCCATCCCGGCTGCGCGCGCGGCGAGGATATCGCGCTCGTCATCGCCGACGTAGACGCACTGCCCGGGCGCCATCGCCAGCTGCCCTGCCGCATGCAGCAGCGGCAGCGGATGCGGCTTGCGCTCGGCCAGGCTGTCACCGCCGAGCAGGATCGCACAACGCGTTTCCCAGCCCTGCTGGGGCAGGATCAGCCGCGCCAGGTAGGCCGGCTTGTTGGTGATGATGCCCCAGCGCGCGCCGTCGCTGTCCAGTGCCGCCAGCATGTCGGCCACGCCATCGAACAGCACCGCGTGGCGACCGATCAGCGCTTCATAGCGCTGCAGGAACTCGGCGACGAGCGCCTCGCGCCCACCCGGATCCAGCTCGGGAAACGCCACGCCCAACATCGCCCGCGCGCCCTTGGACACCACCGGGCGCAGCTGCGCCGGATCGACCGCGGCGCGGCCTCGTGCCTGGAGCATCGCGTTGCAGGTGGCCACGAAATCCGGCGCGCTGTCCAGCAGCGTGCCATCCAGATCGAACAGCACGCAGCGCGGGAACAGCCCGGCCGCCGGGGTCTGCGTGCTCATTGCGCCGGCGTCTGTCCGGCCACGGTGGCATGGGCCAGATAGTTGATATCGGTACGGCTGCTGAGTCGTGCGCGGTTGCGCCAGGGCTCGTAGGCCATGCCGCTGACATCGTGCAGCTGCACGTCGGCCTCGCGCAGCCAGCGCGCAAGCTCGGCCGGCTTGATGAATTCCTGATAGTGGTGGGTGCCCTTGGGCAACAGCCGGGCGACGTATTCAGCCCCGACGATGGCCACGGCAAAGGCCGCCACGGTGCGGTTGATGGTGGACAGGAACAGGTGCCCGCCCGGTTTGAGCAGGCGCTTGCAGGCGGCAATGATGGCCGTCGGGTCTGGCACGTGCTCCAGCATTTCCATGCAGGTGACCACATCGAAGCTACCGGGTTGTTCGGCGGCCAGATCTTCGGCGGCCTGCACGCGGTAATCGATCGTGACGCCACTTTCCAGCGCATGCAGGCGGGCCACCTTCACCAGCTCCGGGGCAAGGTCCAGCGCAGTGACGTCGGCACCTGCCTTGGCCAGTGCTTCGCTGAGCAGGCCGCCGCCGCAGCCGATGTCCAGTACCCGGGCACCGCGCAGCGTCGCCCGCTGTGCCACGTACTCCAGACGCACGGGATTGAGCGCGTGCAGTGGCTTCTGCGGGCCATCGGCATCCCACCAGCGGCTGGCCAATGCGGCGAATTTATCCAGTTCGGCCTGGTCGAAGTTGTTCGAAGGAGTACTGCTGTTCATGACGGATCCTTGGGCTCAGGCGCGGACGTGGCGGATGCGTTCACGCCACTGGCGCGCATTGGCGATGATGCCGGGCAGGTCCATGTCCACCAGCTCGCGCTGCACCAGCTTGGGCTTGCCGGCGATCCAGACGTCGCTGACCTGCTGGCGGCCGGTGGCATAGACCAGTTGCGACAGCACGTTGTGCAACGGCTGGGTTTCCAGCGCGGACAAATCCACGCAGACCAGGTCGGCCTGTTTGCCCGGCTCGATGGAACCGATGCGGGACTCGAACCCCAGCGCGCGCGCCCCGCCCAGCGTCGCCGCCCGCAGCGTGGTGGCGGCATCCAGTGCGGTGGCATCGTTGGCCACCGCCTTGGCGAGGATGGCGGCCGTGCGGTTCTCGCTGAACATGTCCAGGTCGTTGTTGCTGGCACAGCCATCGGTGCCGATGGCCAGGTTGACCCCTGCCCGCTGCAGCGCGCAGGCCGGGCAGAAGCCCGAGGCCAGCTTCAGGTTCGATTCCGGGCAATGGACAACGCTGACGCCGCGCTCGGCACACAGGTGGATCTCGGCCTCGTCGAGCTGGGTCATGTGCACCGCGATCAGGCGGTCATTGACCAGACCCAGCCGGTCCAGGCGGGCCAACGGGCGTTGCCCGTGCAGCTTGATCGAATCGCTGATTTCCTGCGCCGTCTCATGGGTGTGCAGGTGCACCTGCATATCGAGCTGGTCGGACAGCATCCGTACCCGCTCGAAGTTCGCATCGTTCACCGTATACGGCGCATGCGGCGCGAACGCGGTGCCGATCAGCGGATCGTTGCGCCACAGGTCGTGCAGCTCGCCGGCCTTGGCGAAGTACTCGTCATCGGTCCTGGCCCAGGCGGTGGGGAAATCGATGATGACCGCACCGACCAGCGCGCGGAAACCGTGCTTCTTGTAGACCGCGGCCTGCACGTCGCCGAAGAAGTAGTTTTCGTTGGCGCAGGTGGTGCCGCCGCGCAGCATCTCGGCGATGGCCAGGGTAGTGCCGTCGGCGACGAATTCCGGGCCGATCACCGCCGCTTCCACCGGCCAGATGTGCTGCTGCAGCCAGGTCATCAGCGGCAGGTCGTCGGCGACGCCGCGCAGCAGGGTCATCGGGTTGTGCGTGTGCGCATTGACCAGGCCGGGCATCAGGGCGGCGTCCGGGCGACTGACCACCTGTGCGGGCGCAAAGCGCTCGCGCGCCTGCTGGCGCGGCAGCACGGCGATGATCCGGCCATCACGGACGGCCACGGCATGGTCTTCCAGCACCACCGCATGCGGCTCGATCGGAACGACATGACCGGCTTCGATGAGCAGGTCGCAGGCTTCGGGGAGGTGCGGGCTATCGCTCATGCGGGCTCACTTGGCTATGGGGGACGGACCGTGGGTGGCCTTGGCCGGGACCGGGCGATCAATCACCGGCCGGACGGCTACCGCTGAGCTTCCAAAGGACAAGCCCCCGGTCGAGGGGGGCCGCGAAGCGGCTGGGTGCAGCCGTTGCTGCGTGGGACCCACGATCCGCATCGCCGATCGTGGGAGCCCCAGCGCCAGCGCGGGCGCGCGGCGCGAACCGGGATTACTTGACGCGTGCGGAGTATTCGCCCGAACGGGTGTCGACCTTGATGATTTCATCCTGGTTGACGAACAACGGCACGCGGACCACGGCGCCGGTTTCCAGGGTGGCCGGCTTGCCGCCGCCGCCCGAGGTATCGCCACGGACGCCCGGATCGGTTTCGGTGATCTTCAGTTCGACGAAGTTCGGCGGCTGCACGAAGATCGGGCTGCCGTTGAACAGGGTCACGATGCAGGCTTCCTCGCCCTTGAGCCACTTCTCGGCGCCGCCCATGCCGGCCTTGTCGGCCTGCACCTGCTCGAAGGATTCCGGGTCCATGAAGTGCCAGTACTCGCCGTCGCTGTACATGAAGTTCATGTCGGTATCCACGACGTCGGCCACTTCCAGGTCGTCGGTCGCCTTCATGGTCAGCTCGACCACGCGGCCGGAGCGGATGAAGCGGTACTTGACGCGGGTAAACGCCTGGCCCTTGCCCGGCTTGACGTACTCGGTGTCCGTGATGACGGCCGGTTCATTATTGACCAGGATCTTCATCCCGTTCTTGACGTCGTTCATGCCAACAGTGGCCATGCTCAAGCTCCTCAAATGGCGAAACCGCCGCACGCGCGGCGAGCCGGATAGAATGTAATACCCACCGGCGGCCGGTGGGTGACTGTTTTTCTGCCCCCATGATAACCGCAGGCCCCCTGTCCATGCAGCTTTCCGCTTCCCTTCGGCCCGTTCCGGACCGCCCCGCGGCCACCCGCTGGCAGCAGCTCTGGCGCCAGGCGATCCGCGACCCGGCCGAGCTGTTGGCGCGGCTGGGGCTGGAACCGGGTCCACTGGGGGTTTCGCCGCAAGCGGCCGACCAGTTCGCGTTGCGGGTACCAGAAGGCTTCGTCGCCCGCATGCGCCACGGTGACCGCAACGACCCGCTGCTGCGCCAGGTGCTGCCGGTGGACCAGGAGCTGCGCCATGTGCCCGGCTTCAGCTTGGATGCGGTGGGTGACGGTGCGGCGAAGAAGGCCACCGGGGTGATCCAGAAGTACCGCGGCCGGGCGCTGCTGGTCGCCACCGGCAGCTGTGCGATCAACTGCCGTTACTGCTTCCGCCGCCACTTCGACTACGGCACGGAAAACGCCGCCAAGGGGGCCTGGCAGGCAGCGGTCCAGGCGATCGCAGACGATCCGGACATCGATGAGGTCATCCTTTCCGGTGGTGATCCGCTGTCGCTAGCCACGCACAAGCTGGTCGAGTTGACCGACGCGCTGCGCGGCATTCCCCACATCCGCCGCCTGCGCATCCACACCCGCCTGCCGATCGTCCTGCCGGAGCGGGTGGACGAGGAGCTGCTGGCCTGGCTGGGCAGCCTGCCGTGGCCGCTGGCCATCGTGGTCCATGCCAACCATGCCAACGAATTCGACGCCAACGTCGATGCCGCGATGACGCGCCTGCGCGGACTCGGTGCCCAGCTGCTGAACCAGGCCGTGCTGCTGCGCGGGGTCAACGACAGCGTGCCGGCACTGCAGGCGCTGAGCGAGCGCAGCTTCGCCGCCGGCGTGATGCCCTATTACCTGCACCAGCTGGACAAGGTCGAGGGCGTGGCGCATTTCGAGGTGGACGACGCCAGCGCCAAGGCACTGGTAGCGGGCCTGACCGCGCGGCTTTCGGGCTACCTGGTACCGAAGCTGGTGCGCGAACTGCCCGGTGACAGCAGCAAACGCGCCATCTGAGGCGTATTCGCGCCGGGCCCTGTCCGGCGCTTCGATCACCGCTACGTTCGCCGACCTTGCCCGGCGAGCCGGTAGACGCACCAACGCAGCCAGCCTCAGGCCAGGCGCGCGCGCAGGGCCTCGGCGGTCAGCGGGTGGCTCAACAGATAACCCTGCCCCAGGTCACAGCCACGCTGGCTCAACAGCTCGAACTGGGCTTCCTGCTCGATCCCCTCGGCCACCACCGTGATGCCCAGGGCGTGCGCCATGGCAATGATCGCCGTGGTCAGCGCCAGGTCATCGGGATCGCGCTGCATGTCCGAGACAAAGCTCTTGTCGATCTTGACCCCGTCCACAGGCACCTGCCGCAAGTGACTAAGCCCGGAGAAACCGGTGCCGAAGTCATCCAGCCACACCTTCACGCCATTGCGGTGCAGCTTGTCCAACAACTGGGCGGCCAGCATCTCATCGCCGATCACCGCCGTTTCGGTCAGCTCAAGGTGCAGGCGTGAGGCCGGCAGCCCGGTTTCGTGCAGGCACTGCGCCACCAGATCGGGCAACTCACCACTGCGCAATTGCCGCGAGGATACGTTGACCGACACGAACAGGCCGTCGGTGCCGGCCGGACGCGGCCAGCGCATGGCTTCCTCACAGGCCGCACGCAGCACCTTGGGGCCGATGGTTTCAATCAGGCCGCTCTGTTCGGCCACTTCAATGAACACCGACGGCGGAATCGCGCCCAACGTAGGATGCTGCCAGCGCAGCAGGACTTCGACCCCGACCATCTGCCGGTCTCGGGTGCGGAAGATCGGCTGGTAGGCCAGCTTCAGCTCACCGCGGTCCCAGGCACCACGCAGCTCCTGCTCCATGTGCACGCGGCGTTCAACAGCATGGTCCATCGCCCGGCTGTAATAGCGATGGCAGTTCTTCCCGGCCATCTTGGCCTGGTACATCGCGATGTCGCCGTTCTTCAACAGCGAAGTGGCATCGGCGGCATCATCGGGGAACAGCGTCACGCCGATGGACGAGCCCAGGAACAATTCGCGGCCCTGTACCAGCAGCGGGCGCGCCAGATCCTGCACCAGTGTTTCGGCCAACAGGCGCGCGCGGGCCGCCACGTCGCCCTCGCCGACCAGGATGACGAACTCGTCGCCACCAAACCGGGCAAGCAGCGCATCATCGCCACCGGCAGCCGCCACGGCCGCGGAAATCCGCTGGGCGAACTGCAGCAGCGCCTCGTCTCCCGCCTCGTGGCCGAGTGTGTCATTGACCCGCTTGAAGTCATCCATGTCGGCGAACAGCAACGCCAGCCGCTGGCCGGAGGCGCGGGCAGCCATCAGACGATGGTCCAGCGCCTCGCGGAACGCCAGGCGATTGGTCAAGCCAGTGAGGGCATCGGTGTAGGCCATGTGGCGCACTTCGCGGTCATGGCGGGCAATGGCATCACGCATCCGGGCGAAGGCGCGCACCAGATCGCCGACTTCATCGTCGCGGTTGTTCTGCTGCAACGGCACTTGGTAATCACCGGCCTCGATCCGCCGCGCCGCCAGCGCCAGCTCGCCGATCGGCGCCACCAAAGTACGCTGCACGTAGACAACGACGGCCACGCCGATCACCACCAGCAAGCCGAGCAGGAGCAACAACCAGCCAAGGTGCCGTGTGCCGACCAGTTGCAGGCGCTGGGCCAGGTTGCTGCTGGCTTCGGCCTCCATCGCCTGCACATCGTCCAGCGCCATGCCGACCCGCACACCCCCGATGTACTGCCGGCCGATCGTGACCGGCATGGTGTAGTCGAGGATCTTGGGCGACTGCTGCACTTTCAATGCGCGCGCGGCCACTGCACCAGGCGCCAATGGATCGTCCATCGCGCGCCCGTAGGCCGGCACTTCCACGCTGCCGTCGTGCAGCAGGCGGCCCTGCGCATCGAACACCAGCACATAGCGCACCACCTGCTGCCGGGAGGTATTGCGCACCAGCGCCCCGACCTGTTCGAGATCGTTGTAGTAAAGCGGATTGCCCAGCGCATCGGCAAGCTCGCGCACCAGGGCCTCACCCCGGCTGCGCACACTGTGGTCGAACAGCTCATGGATGACTCCGTCGCTGAGCGAGCGCACCTCGGTCTGCATGGCCGCCTGCCGCCCCAGCAGCACCGACAGAATCGCCAGCACGACCAGCATGGCACCGCCCATGGCCAGCATGAAGCGGGCCTGCATCCCGGACCCCCACCGCTTCATTCAACCTCCGTGCGCACCCGCGCCTGGCCACGACCCAGCGCATCGAGCCGCTGCTGTGCACGCGCATCCAACGGGTGGAAGGCCGAGGTGCCGAAGAATGCCTTCAGCGCTTCGGCCGCGGCAGGGTCGGCGGCAGCCTGCAGCAGCACCTCGCGCAGGCGCGCGCGCACCCGCGGATCGAGGTCTCGGCGGGTGATTTCCACGGCACGCGGGAACGGCTCACTGCGCCAGAGGACCCGCAGATCGGATTTGAACGCACTCGGCAGGCGCTTGGGGTCGTCCCAGTCGACGCTGCTGAACGCACCGGCGTCGACCACGCCCTTGTGCACCCATGCGGCGATGTTGAACTCGCTGCGCGCGTACATGTAGCCCACCGCATCGTCGGCCGGCACGTCACCGGGCACCTGCAGGATCTCCGGCTGCAGCCCGCCGTCCAGCAGGGCCATCAGCGGCACCAGGTAGGCGCTGGTGGAGTAGGTGCTCTGCAATGCCAGGGTGCGCCCGCGCAGGCCCTGCAGATCACGCACCGGGCTGTCGGCGCGGACGAAGAACAAGGAATGGTATTCGCGCACGCCATTGCGCTCGGTCAGCAGCAACGGCCGGGCGCCGCTGCGCTGCCCCAGCGCTACCGCCATGCCGGCGGTTTCCGTGACCCAGTCGACGCGCCCGCGGCGCAGATAGCTGCCCATCTGCTGGACATCGCGCGCCATCAGGATGCGGCCTTCACGGATGCCGACGTCGCGCATGCGCGGCACGACGTAATCCAGCAGCGGCTGCAACTGCGCACTGTGCTTCTTCGGATCGTCACTGATCCGCCCCAGCACCAGCACCGTGGACGGCGTGGACGCCGATGGCGCACCCACCGCCGCGCTGCCCCAGGCCATGACGCCCAGTGCCAGCAGACCCCAACCGATAAGCCCCAGCCTGATGGCCACCCGCACCCCCTGTCGTGCCCGTCACAGACTACCCGAAAGTGAGAACTGCGTCAGGCACTGACGACCACATCGCGCGTTGCTGGGCCGCGCGATGCGTCCACCTGGCATGACCGTCGCTCCAGGGCCGCGGCGACGCAGCTCAGCTGCCGCCGTTGGCCAGCCGGGCCATCCGCTGGGTGTCGGCCAGGATGCCGCGCAGCAGGCGCACTTCCTGTTCGCTCAGCTCGGCACGCAGGTACAGTCGGCGCAACTTGCGCATGGCCGATTCCGGTGCTCGTCCCTTATGGAAGTCGATCTCGTCCAGGGTCTGGCCCAACTGACCGAAAAAGTGCTCGAGCTGGTCATGGCTGGCCGGCGCATCGCCGGCAGCAGGCGCCGCCGCCGGAGCCACCACCACCGGCGCGCCTTCCGGCTGCAGCAGGCGCATGCGCACTTCATAGGCCAGGACCTGCACCGCCGCGGCCAGATTCAGCGAACTGAATGCCGGGTCGGACGGGATGTGGATGGCCGCGTGGCACAACTGCAGCTCTTCATTGGTCAGCCCGGTACGTTCGCGCCCGAACACGACGGCCACCTCACCGCCCTGTGCGGCCTTTTCGGCCACGCGCGCTGCGGCCACCGTCGGTAGCAGCTCCTCCAGCTGGACCCGCCGGGCCCGCGCGGTGCAGCCGAGCACCAGCCGGCAATCGGCCACGGCATCGGCCAGCGTGGCGACCACCGGTGCATCGCCCAGCACGTCCTCGGCGCCGGCCGAACGCCGAAAGGCATCTTCATCCAGCGGCTTTTCCGGGGAGACCAGAACCAGCCGGGCCAGGCCCATGGTTTTCAGTGCGCGCGCGGCCGCGCCCATGTTGCCGGGGTGCTGGGTGCCGACGAGGACGAAACGGATGCGCGGGGCCAGAGTTGAATCGGACATGAAATGGGTGTCGAGCTGGACGGCCTGTAATGGTAAACTGTCGGACCGGCCGCTGCGCCGGTACCGCTCTTTACCCCTGCCAATCCTTCTCTGCCTTCACGGGAGCTTTCGCCATGCAGAAACCCGCCGTCACCGTCATGGTCAAGGCCGCCCGCCTCGCCGGTAATGTGTTGTTGCGCAACATCAACAAGCTCGAGGCACTCAACGTGGTGCAGAAAGGACGCATGGACTACGCCAGCGAAGTCGATGCCGACGCCGAAAAGGTGATCGTCAAGGAACTCAAGCGCGCCTACCCCGAGTACGGTGTTTTCGGCGAAGAAGGCGGGCTGCAGGGCGGCCATCGCCAGATGTGGGTGATCGACCCGCTCGACGGCACCAGCAATTACCTGCGCGGCTTCCCCCACTACTGCGTGTCCATCGCGCTGGTGGAAAACGGCGAGCCGACCGACGCGGTGATCTTCGACCCGCTGCGCAATGAACTGTTCACCGCCAGCCGTGGCGCCGGCGCCGTGCTCAACGACCGACGCATCCGCGTGGCCGACCGCAAGGAACTGACTGGCACGATGATCCACACCGGCTTCGCGCCGCGTGAGCGCAACCGCGCCAGCGCCCAGCTCAAGGCGGTGGACGCCCTGCTGGTGCATGCCGAAGACGTGCGCCGCACCGGCTCGGCCGCGCTGGACCTGGCCTACGTGGCCTGCGGCCGCGCCGATGCCTACTTCGAAGCCGGGGTGAAGGCGTGGGACATCGCCGCCGGCGTGCTGCTGGTGCGCGAAGCCGGCGGCAAGGTCTGCGATTTCAAGGGCGGTACGCTGGCGCGCATGGATAACCGCGGCCCGGAAACCCAGCAGGTGGTCGCCGGTAACCTGAAGGTCGCCGAATCGCTGCAGAAGGTCCTGGTGAACACCCACTACGCGGCCGAGTTCGACGCAAAGTTCTGAGGCCCCGGGCCGGGTTGCCGGCAGACGGATAGAAAAAACGGCGCCTTGGGCGCCGTTTTTTCGTGGCTGGCAGTTTCCCGTGCTGGCACCGAGCAAGGCCCGGCGCCCCGCACTCAGACGGCCGTGGATGCGCGCAGGGCGGCGATACGCTCTTCCAGCGGGGGGTGGCTCATGAACAGCTTTTTGGCCGACGAACCGGAGATGCCGAACGCTGCCACCTGGGTCGGCAGGGTGCTCTGGCCATGGTTGAGCTGCAGGCGCTCCAGCGCGGCAATCATCTTCTGCCGGCCGGCCAGCTGCGCACCGCCGGCGTCGGCGCGGAACTCACGGTGGCGGGAGAACCACATCGAGATCATGGTGGCGAACAGGCCGAACACCATCTCCAGCACGAACACGATGATGTAGTACGCGAACCCGCGGCCACCGCCCTCGCGGTTACCCGACAGCGCGCTGTCGATGAAGCCGCCGACCACGCGGGCCAGAACGATCACGAAGGTGTTCAGCACCCCCTGCAGCAGGGCCATGGTGACCATGTCACCGTTGGCGACGTGGGCGATCTCGTGGCCCAGCACGGCTTCGGCTTCGTCCTCGGTCATGTTGTGCAGCAGGCCGGTGGACACCGCCACCAGGGCATTGTTGCGGTTGGCGCCGGTGGCGAAGGCATTGATTTCCGGACCGTCATAAACGGCGACTTCCGGCATGCCGATGCCGGCCGCCTTGGCCTGGCGTTCAACCACCTGCAGCAACCAGCGCTCGGTATCGTTGCGCGGCTCGGTGATCACCACCGCACCGGTGCTGCGCTTGGCCATCCACTTGGACAACAGCAGCGAGATGAAGGAACCACCGAAACCGAAGATGGCGGCCATCACCAGCAGGCCGCTGGTCTGGCCTGGCGTCACACCCAGCAAGGACATCACGATACCGGCGAGTATCAACACCGCGAAGTTGGTCGCGAGGAACAGGGCTATGCGGCTGAACATGGGAGATTCCGGGCTTTTGGTTGGCTTGGAAGTGCAATCTGCGGTGACTTCAGCTTGAATTCAAGCGTGAACCTGACCGACGATTCAGCCTTTATGAACAGCCCCCAGCCCTGCGGCCGCTTTGCCCCCTCGCCGACCGGCCCACTGCATGCCGGCTCGCTGCTGGCTGCATTCGGCAGCTGGCTGTGGGCACGCCACGCGGGCGGGCAGTGGCACGTCAGGATCGAGGACGTCGATCCGCCGCGAACCGTGCCCGGTGCCGCCTCCGCGCAGCTGGCGGTACTGGACCAGTTCGGCCTGCACGCAGATGGCCCGATCGTGCGCCAGAGCCAGCGCGGACCGGCCTACCAGCAGGCGCTGCAGCACCTGCTGGCCACGGATCAGGCCTTCATCTGCCACTGCAGCCGCAGCGACCTGGCGGCCACGGGTGGGCTGCACCACCACTGCGTCGAGCGCCCTCCGCGCCCCGACCCCGCCGTGCGCCTGCGCGTGCGTGCCGGCAGCGTGATCGCGTTCCATGATGCGGTGCGCGGCTTGCAGACCCAGGATGTCTACGCCGAGGTCGGCGATTTCGTGCTGCGGCGCGCCGATGGCTGCTGGGCCTATCAGTTGGCCGTGGTGGTGGATGACGCCGCGCTGGGCGTCAGCGAAGTCGTGCGCGGCGCTGACCTGATCGATTCCACTGCCCGGCAGATCCTGCTGCAACGGGCGCTGGGCCTGCCTACGCCACGCTACGCCCACCTGCCCCTGCTGCGCGATGCCGACGGCAAGTTGTCCAAATCACGTGCCGCCGCCGCGGTGGACGCCGCAGACGTCACTGCGCAGCTGCGCTGGTTCTGGGAGCGGCTCGGCCAGGCCTGCGACGCGCTGCCGCCCGGCCTGACCGGCGATGCGCTGCTGGCCGTGGCCGCCGCGGCCTTTGCGCCAGAGCGGGTACCCCGCCACGACATTACCTTGGCACAGACGCCGCCAATGACTGGCTGAATCAATCGCACGGCGCGCAATGACCGTACATATGTTGCAGAATCGACGTCCCCCACCTGATTTCCGGAACTGCAGCATGACTTCACGCGTCGCACTGGTCACCGGCGGCACCGGCGGCATCGGCACCGCCATCTGCCAACGCCTGGCCGATCAAGGCCATAAGGTCGCCACCAATTTCCGCGATGAGGCCAAGGCACGCGCGTGGCAACAGCAGATGGCCGAACGCGGCTATGCCATCAGCCTGCATCCGGGCGACATTGCCGACACTGCTGCGGCCGAGGCCATGGTGCGAGCCGTCGAAGCCGAACTGGGCCCGATCGAAATCCTGGTCAACAATGCGGGGATCACCCGCGACACCACCTTCCATCGGATGCGTGCCGAGCAGTGGCACGATGTGATCAATACCAACCTCAACTCGGTGTTCAACGTCACCCGCCCGGTCATTGAAGGCATGCGCCGCCGTGGCTGGGGCCGGGTCATCCAGATCAGCTCGATCAACGGCCTGAAGGGGCAGTACGGCCAGGCCAACTACGCAGCGGCCAAGGCCGGCATGCACGGCTTCACCATTTCGCTGGCACGTGAGAATGCCGGCTTCGGCATCACCGTGAACACGATTTCGCCCGGCTACGTCGCCACGGACATGGTGATGGCCGTACCCGAAGAGGTCCGCGCCAAGATCATCGCCGACATTCCTACGGGCCGCCTTGGCAAGCCGGAAGAGATTGCCTATGGCGTCTCGTTCCTGGTTGGTGACGAGGCTGCTTGGATCACCGGCAGCAACCTGGACATCAACGGCGGCCACCACATGGGCTGGTAATGCCACCGCGATGGGCAGCGGTGCGCAGTGTGCGCCTTCGACTGCCTGCGACGGACAGGCATCACCGCCGCCATCGCCCGTGATATTTCATGCTGCGCAGCATGCAAACCCTTGCTGCGCAACATGGATTGCCGATAACCCCCTGCCACCGTTGGGTTTCCACCCTTGCAAGAGCTGCTGCGCTGCGCCATGCTGCACGCATATCTTGACGAGTGACTGCTTCATGGCTGCTACCCGCATCATCAAGAAGTACCCGAATCGCCGTCTTTACGACACCGAAATCTCCAGTTACATCACGATCGAAGACGTCCGCCAGCTGATCCTGGACGGTGAGGACTTCGAAGTCCGCGACGCCAAGACCGGCGACGACCTGACCCGCTCCGTCCTGCTGCAGATCATCGCCGACCAGGAACAGGACGGCGAACCGATGCTGTCCACCCAGATGCTGAGCCAGATGATCCGCTTTTACGGTGATTCGCTGCAGGGCTTCATGGGCAACTACCTGGAGCGCAGCATGCAGGTCTTCCTCGACCAGCAACAGCAATTCCGCCAGCAGATGGGCAACCTGCTGGGGCAGACCCCCTGGGCCATGATGAACCAGCTCACCGAGCGCAACATGGAACTGTGGCAGGACTTCCAGCGCACCATGGGCGGCGG
>DALZLW010000093.1:0-13880 GCA_032007425.1 Stenotrophomonas sp. | reverse complement strand
GGTGGACAGCAAGCCGAAGCCGGCCACCTGATGCGCGACTGGACTCACCAAGGATGAAGGCAGGAAAACAGCTTCTAGCGTGATGACTGAGCGTATGTAAAGATGATCCTATGGGCGCGAAAACTGCGGATTCAGGAAAGGGGAAGAAGTCGACACCTCGCAAGGTGGTTGGCACCGCCCTGTCTGTCCGAGCGGGCGAACTCATGACCACCACCCTGTTCACCGTGAAAAAGGCAAGCTCCAAGGGTGTCAAACTTGCCAAGCCGGAACCTGAACAGGCAAACCCCTACCTGCTCCCGCCTGCTGAAGCAGTGAGGGTCGCCAAGAAGGCGGGCATCATTACCCGCGCCGGCAATCTCTCTGCCAAGTTCAAGTGAGGTCGGCACAGTGCTTGGTGGCATACCACGGCTGCGACGCTGTCGTCCGTGATGATCTTGTAACCCAGCGGCTGAGAAAGCTGGATCACAGCCAGAATCCATACGACTGGTTAGGGCCAGGCGCTTACTTTTTCGAGGGTGACCTGAAGCGCGCACTTCTCTTTGCAGAAGCCTCAGCAGCGCACCCCGAAAAAATGTTCACGAAGCGTCCGATTGCGACTCCGGCAGCCGTTGGAGCCTTGCTTTGCGTTTCATCTTGGCTGGACATGACCACGCAAGAAGGCCTTGGCGAGTTTTCTCGCGCGTTGGCGGGCATGGAGGTAGCTTTTCAGACTGAAGGCGCGGCACTTCCGGTAAACAGGCCTGCTGCAGATGACGATGTTGACATCATCTATCGCGCACTGGACAGCGCAGTTTTCAGCTTCATGCACGAAACTCGGGAGCGCGTAGCGTTGGCTGAATTCGATGCCGTTCGTGGCGCATTCCCCCAGGGTGCACCGATTGCTGAAAACTCGGGCTTCCGCCAGCACACTCACATTCAGATCGCAGTGAGGAACAACGACTGCATTCTTGGATGGTTCCTTCGCGAAGGCGCCAAGCTGCTGACTGCACAACAGTACGACAGGGCAAAGGCCGAATTGGCCGCGCGCGCTGGACCAGTCCGCAAGCGTCGAATTCGAGCATGAAATCTGGAAGTTGCTCACTGATTCCGGGAAAAGGTCATCGATCGTGATGAGATGCGCCACAGCAACGCGCATCGCTGATCAGCAGGCACGCCATCGCCCCCCACCCCGTACAATGACCGCCCCAGCGCCTTTCCCCGGCCGCCGCCCTTGACGATGGACCCCGCGTGACCCAGAAACAGCCCGAACACACCCCCCTCATGAAGCAGTTCTTCGCCGCAAAGTCCGATTACCCGGACCTGCTGCTGTTCTTCCGCATGGGCGATTTCTACGAGCTGTTCTACGACGACGCCCGCAAGGCGGCGCGTCTGCTGGACATCACCCTGACCCAGCGCGGCAGCTCCGGCGGGGCGCCGATCCCGATGGCCGGCGTGCCCGTCCACGCCTACGAGGGTTACCTGGCCCGCCTGGTTGCCCTGGGCGAATCGGTGGCCATCTGCGAGCAGATTGGCGATCCGGCACTGGCCAAGGGCCTGGTCGAGCGCAAGGTGGTGCGCATCGTCACCCCCGGCACGGTCACCGACGAGGCCCTGCTCGACGAGCGCCGTGACACCCTGCTGATGGCGCTGTCACGCAGCCGCAGCGGTTACGGCCTGGCCTGGGCCGATCTGGCCGGTGGCCGCTTCCTGGTCAACGAAGTGGACACCGACGATGCCCTCGAAGCGGAACTGGCCCGGCTGGAACCGGCCGAGCTGCTGGTGCCCGACGAAGAAGACTGGCCCGAGTTCCTGCGCCAGCGCAGCGGCGTGCGCCGTCGCGCGCCGTGGCTGTTCGATGCCGACAGCGGTCGCCGCCAGCTGCTGGGCTTCTTCAAGCTGCATGACCTGACCGGCTTTGGCATCGAGGAAAAGCCACGCGCGATTGCCGCCGCCGGCGCCCTGCTCGGTTATGTCGAAGAAACCCAGAAGCAGCGCCTGCCCCACCTGACCGCCATTGCGCTGGAAACGGCCGGCGATGCCATCGCGATGAATGCCGCCACGCGGCGCCATCTGGAGCTGGACACGCGCGTCGATGGCGATACCCGCAATACCCTGCTCGGCGTGCTCGACAGCACGGTCACGCCGATGGGCGGGCGCCTGCTGCGGCGTTGGCTGCACCGGCCGCTGCGCCTGCGCGAGGTGCTGACGCAGCGCCATGATGCCGTGGCCACGTTGATCGATCACGGCGCCGATGCTGACATCCGCACCCTCTTCCGCCGCCTGGGTGATCTGGAACGCATCCTCACCCGCGTCGCCCTGCGATCGGCGCGTCCGCGTGATTTTTCCACCCTGCGCGATGGCCTCGGCCTGCTGCCGGAGGTGCGTGAGGTGCTGGGGGGCCTGGCGTCTGCGCGCCTGCAGTCGCTGCATCAGTTGCTTGGCGAACACGACGACTGCGCCCAGCTGCTGGCTTCGGCGATCGCCCAGTTGCCACCGCTCAAACTCAGCGATGGCGGTGTGCTCGCCGATGGCTTCGATGCCGAACTCGATGAGCTGCGTCGCCTGTCCACGCACGCCGACCAGTTCCTGATCGATCTGGAACTTCGTGAGCGTGAGACCAGTGGCATCGCCACGCTGAAGGTTGGCTACAACCGCGTGCACGGCTATTACATCGAAATCAGCAAGGGCCAGTCGGACAAGGCGCCGGTGCATTACACCCGCCGCCAGACCCTGACCAATGCCGAGCGCTACATCACCGAAGAGCTGAAGGAGTTCGAGGACAAGGTGCTGTCAGCGCGCGACCGCTCGCTGTCGCGGGAAAAGTTCCTGTACGAGCAATTGCTGGACACCCTCGGCAGCTGCCTGGAACCGCTCAAGCAGTGCGCCGCCGCCTTGAGCGAACTGGACGTGCTGTCGGCCTTCGCCGAGCGCGCGCAGGCACTGGACTGGGCACGGCCGGAGCTGGCCGATGCGCCCTGCCTGCGCATCGAACGCGGCCGCCATCCGGTGGTCGAGGCGGTGCGCGAACAGGCGTTCACTCCCAATGACCTGGACCTGCACCCGGACCGGCGCATGCTGGTGATCACCGGCCCGAACATGGGCGGTAAATCGACGTACATGCGGCAGAACGCCTTGATCGTGCTGCTGGCCCACATCGGCAGTTTCGTGCCGGCCAGCCGCGCGGTCATCGGCCCGATCGACCGCATCCTCACCCGCATCGGCGCCGGCGACGATCTGGCCCGTGGCCAGTCGACCTTCATGGTGGAAATGGCCGAGACCAGCTACATCCTGCACAACGCCACCGCGCAATCGCTGGTGTTGATGGATGAGATCGGGCGCGGCACGTCCACCTATGACGGCCTGGCCTTGGCCGATGCGGTGGCTCGTCACCTGGCGTGGGAAAACCGCTGTTACACGCTGTTCGCCACGCATTACTTTGAACTGACGGCGCTCGCCGACACGCCGCACGATGGCGGACCCAGCGGCATTGCCAACGTGCATCTGGACGCGGTGGAACACACCGACAAACACGGCGAAGAACGCCTGGTGTTCATGCACGCGCTGAAGGACGGCCCTGCCAACCGCAGCTTCGGCCTGCAGGTGGCGGCCTTGGCCGGCCTGCCGCGCAGCACCGTGGCCCAGGCGCGGCGTCGGCTGGCTGAACTGGAAGCGCATGGGGCCCAGGCGGCGACCGATGCGGCGCCGACGGCGCGATCTGCGCAGGATCCGGATGCACCGCAGCAATTCGGCCTGTTCGCCGCGCCGCCGAGCAAGGCGCTGGACGCATTGACCGAGGTGGATCCGGACGAGCTGACACCACGACAGGCACTGGATGCGCTGTACCGGTTGAAGGCCCTGCTGTAGAAAGCCGACGGAGGGCGATCACGCGGTTGACGCCCATCCCGTTCCCAACCGCGTCGTACAGATTCCATCCACTGTCGCGTTTGCTGCTGGCCCCGCCCGCAGCACTGATGGGACGCTGCGGGCTTCGATCCGCTGGCAGCGCCCCTATGTCCTCTCGATCATCCGGTTACATCCCCGCCATCGACGGCCTGCGTGCGCTCGCCGTCGTTGCGGTCATCGTTTTCCATGTCGATGCGGCTTGGCTGCCGGGCGGATTTGCCGGGGTAGATCTGTTCTTCGTGATCTCCGGCTTTGTGATCAGCCAGTCATTGGCAGCGCGTGGACGCCAGCCGCTGGGCCCGTTCCTGCTGGACTTCTACCGCCGACGCGTGCAACGCCTGATGCCAGCATTGCTGCTGGTGCTGATGGTCACTTTCATCGTGTCCGCCCTGCTGCTGCCGCGGACCTGGCGCACCGAGTTGTACGATCACACCGGTATTGCCGCGATCTTCGGCCTGGCCAATCTTGTGCTGGCCAGCGAGGGTGATGATTACTTTTCGCCTGGCGCGGACCTCAATCCATTCCTGCACATGTGGACGCTGGGCGTAGAGGAACAGTTCTACCTGCTGTTCCCGCTGCTGTTCTTCGCCTGGTTGCACCGTGCCCGGCTGGGCTGGTGGGCACGCGGCCTGCTGCCGGTGCTCTTCCTGGCGTCCCTGCTGTTTGCCGCCTGGCAGACCGGGGCCGCGCCTACGTCAGCCTTCTTCCTGTTGCCAGCGCGCCTGTGGGAGCTGGCCGCCGGTGCGCTGTTGTTCCAGTTCATCGCCACCCATCGCCCGGCCGCGTTCTGGCAACACTGGGCAGCGCCCGGCCTTGCATTGCTGCTGGTGAGCTTCGCCTTCGCCAGCAAGGATGCCTTCCCCTTCCCCGGCGCGCTGTTGACGGTGGCCGGAAGCCTGTTGGTGCTGGCGGCCGCGGCCGTTCCTGCAGCGGACACGCAACGCGCTGGCACGGGACGCAAAGATGCGTTCGCACTGCAGTTGTTGCGCTGGGGACCGTTGCGCTACCTGGGCCGCCTGTCCTACGCGCTGTATCTCTGGCACTGGCCCCTGCTGGTGCTGCTGCGCTGGACCTACGGCGTGCAGGGCATCGCCTTGTGGTTGTACCCGTTGCTGCTGCTTGCCCTGGCGTGCCTCACCCACCATCTCGTCGAACTGCCACTGCGTCGTGCGCACGCCCGCCGCCAGGCCGCCACCATTCTGTGCGGCGCGCTGCTTGTCGCCGGCTCATCGGCAGGCATCGCCTATGCCATCAGCAGCCATGCCGATGCGCTCTCGCTGAGTACCACGCGCGATGGCGCGACGTGGCGGTCGCAGCGCTACCCGGCGTGGAAATCCCTTGAAACCCTGCCCCCTACGTCGCTGGAGGGACGGAAGTTGTTCGTGCTGGGCGATTCGCATGCAGCGGCCTACCGCACGATGACCTCGATGGCCGCACGCAAGCTCGGCATGGAACTGGTGATCGAAGAGCGCGGCGGCTGCCCGCTGGCCTCCCTGCTGGCACCGCCACCCGCGTCCTGCGCCGATGATGGCAAGCAGGCGTTGCAACGTGTGCTTGAACGCGGTCAGCCCGGTGATGTCGTCCTGCTGGCCTCGCTGCGCATGCCCGAGCTGCGCGGACAGGACTGGCAGGCGGGCGACGCGGCGGTGTTTGCAAGGATCGCGCGGCAGCGCAATCGGCAGGCCGAAGCCGACGCACTCGATGAAGCCGACGGCATCATCGCGCGCCTGCGGGCCAAGCAACTGCACGTGGTCATCGACGCCCCCATGCCCATCTTCAAAGCCGCAGCGTATCGTTGTTCCGATCCGTTCAACCGCATGAACCCGGCATGCGCACCGGGGCTGGAGGTGGAACGCGAGTATCTGCTGGCCATGCGTGCGCCACAGATGGGCGCGCTGGAAACACTGGCGGCTCGCCATCCAGGACTGACGGTCTGGGACCCGTTTCCGATTCTCTGCCCTGCCCAGCGCTGCTCGGCCATGCAGGGCGTTGATCCACTGTTCTTCGACCAGGATCATCTCAGCGGTCATGGCAACAGGGTCCTGCTGCCGTCTTTCCTTGCCACCCTCCAGGCGCTGCAGACGTTGCCAGAGTTACCAGCGTTGCCAGCGAGCATCGGAGACTGAACAGGGAAGAAGCCAGCCACGGAGGGCGTGAAGCCTTCGCGTCCTCTTCGTGTGCGCGGCGTTATCCTCGGCCGGAATCCCTCGCCGATGGAGTCCGCCGTGAATACCCAGTCCCTCGCCGCGTCGCTGTTCCAGCATCTGCAACAGGGTCCCGGCCTGCAACAGGTTTCCCAGCAATTGGGCATGGAGAACAGCCAAGCCCGTAACGCCATTGGCGCGGCCCTGCCGTTGCTGCTCGGTGCCCTTGGCAACAATGCCAGTGAACCCCAGGGCGCACAGTCCCTGCTGAATGCGCTGCAACGTGACCATACCGGCAGCGCGGCCCAGCCCGGCGGCTTCGATCTGGGCAGCGTGCTCGGCGCGGTACTGGGCGGCAGTGGCGGCAGCGCGACCAATGGCGTCGGCATCCTCAGCCATGTGTTTGGCGGCCAGACCTCGCAGGCGGCGGCATCGCTGGGGCAGAAAACCGGGCTGGACAGCGGCCGCGCCGGCCAGTTGCTGGCCATCCTTGCGCCCATCGTCATGTCGTTCCTGGCCCAGCGTTTCGCCCAGCAGGGCAATGCGACCGAGCTCGGGCAAGCACTGGGACAGGAAAGTCAGGCGGCTGGTGTCGGCATTGGCCACCTGGGCAACCTCTTGGACCGTGACGGCGACGGTCAATTGGGCTTGGGCGACGTCATGAAGCTCGGCGGTGATCTACTCGGCAAGCGCTGAAGATCCAGCACACGCATGCAATGGGAGAGATCGATAGGTTTCTACTATTCCAACGGTTGAATCAATCGAATGTACCGCGTCACTGCGGCCCCCTACCGTGGTGGTCCCCCCTTCATCCATTCGCCAGTACACAGGTAGATACCCATGAATAGCGAATCCAAGTGCCCGTTCAACCATGCCGCTGCCAGCCAGGGCACCACCAATGAAGACTGGTGGCCCAAGCAATTGCGCGTGGACCTGCTGAACCAGCACTCCAGCCGTTCCAATCCGCTTGCCGCCGATTTCAACTATGCACAGGCCTTCAAGGGTCTGGACTATGCCGCCCTGAAGGCCGACCTGAAGGCGCTGATGACCGATTCACAGCCCTGGTGGCCGGCGGACTTCGGTCATTACGGCGGCCTGTTCATCCGCATGGCCTGGCATAGCGCGGGCACCTATCGCATCGGCGACGGTCGTGGCGGTGGTGGCCGCGGCCAGCAGCGTTTCGCCCCGCTCAACAGCTGGCCGGACAATGTCAGCCTGGACAAGGCGCGGCGCCTGTTGTGGCCGATCAAGCAGAAGTACGGCCAGGCCATCTCCTGGGCGGATCTGCTGATCCTCACCGGCAACGTCGCGCTGGAATCGATGGGCTTCAAGACGCTGGGGTTTGCCGGCGGCCGTACCGACACGTGGGAACCGGACCAGGACGTGTATTGGGGCCGTGAGACCACCTGGCTGGGCGGCGATGTCCGCTACGCCCACGGTTCAGACGGCGTGGACAAGGCCGGCGGCGTGCTGGTGTCCGATGACGATGCTGACGGCGATACCCACTCGCGCAAGTTGGAAAACCCGCTGGCGGCGGTGCAGATGGGGTTGATCTACGTCAATCCGGAAGGCCCGGATGGCAACCCGGACCCGCTGAAGGCGGCCTTCGACATCCGCGACACGTTCGCGCGCATGGCGATGGACGATGAAGAGACCGTTGCCCTGATTGCCGGCGGCCACAGCTTCGGCAAGACCCACGGCGCCGGCCCGGCTGACAACGTCGGTGAAGAGCCGGAAGCGGCTGGACTGGAAAGCCAGGGCCTGGGCTGGGCCAACGGTTTTGGCAGCGGCAAGGGCGGCGACACCATTACCAGTGGCCTGGAAGTGACCTGGACCCGCACCCCGGCGCAGTGGAGCCATGACTTCTTCACCCTGCTGTTCCAGCACGAATGGGAGCTGACCAAGAGCCCAGCCGGTGCCCACCAGTGGGTGGCCAAGGACGCCGAGGCAGTCATTCCCGACGCACACGACCCGTCGAAGAAGCATCGCCCGACCATGCTGACCACGGACCTGTCGCTGCGCGTTGACCCGGCCTACGAGAAAATCTCGCGGCGCTTCCTGGCTGATCCTCAGGCGTTCGCCGATGCCTTCGCCCGCGCCTGGTTCAAGCTGACCCACCGTGACATGGGCCCGCGCGCCCGTTATCTGGGCCCGGAAGTTCCCGCCGAGACCTTCATCTGGCAGGATCCGCTGCCCGAAGCCGCGCACCCGGCCATCGATGCCAAGGACGTGGTGGCGTTGAAACAGCAGATCGCGGCCAGCGGCTTGAGCGTGGCCGAACTGGTGTCCACGGCCTGGGCCTCGGCGTCCACCTTCCGCGGCGGTGATAAGCGCGGCGGCGCCAATGGTGCGCGCATTCGCCTGGCACCGCAGAAGGACTGGCCGGTCAACCAACCCCAGCAGTTGGCCAAGGTGCTGACGGCACTGGAGCAGGTGCAGGCGCAGTTCAATGACAAGGGCGCCGCACAGGTGTCGCTGGCCGATCTGATCGTGCTGGCCGGTGGTGTCGGCATCGAACAGGCGGCCAAGGCGGCCGGTCACGATGTCAGCGTGCCGTTCACCCCGGGGCGTACCGACGCCAGCCAGGAACAAACCGATGTCGCATCCTTCGACGTGCTTGAGCCCTATGCCGATGGCTTCCGCAACTATGTGAAGGGACGTTATAGCGTGCCGGCCGAAGTCCTGTTGGTGGACAAGGCGCAGCAGTTGACCCTGACCGCGCCGGAGCTGACGGTGCTGGTCGGTGGCCTGCGCGTTTTGGGCGCCACCGTCGATGGCAGCCGCGATGGGGTGCTCACCGACCGTCCCGGCGTGCTGAGCAACGACTTCTTCGTCAACCTGCTGGACATGGCCACGCAGTGGCAGCCGGCGGCAGGTGGCCGCTATGAGGGTGTTGGCCGCGGCGACGGCAGCAAGCGCTGGACGGCCACCCGCGCCGACCTGGTGTTCGGTTCCAACTCGGTGCTGCGCGCGGTGGCCGAGGTGTATGCCAGTGCCGATGCGGGCCGCAAGTTCGTCGAGGATTTCATCGCCGCCTGGACCCGGGTGATGGAGCTGGATCGCTACGACCTGCGCGGTTGAACCTGTCGAGGGCGGCGGCATGCCGCCGCCCTCGGCGACTGGACGGCACATCGCGTCGGCTGCCTGCCCACCTGGGCAGCGGCTGGGTAAAGGCTCCAGCCGATGTGGCTCATGCCGCGTCGATATCGCCCAGTGCCCGGATCAAACGACGCGCACGCTTGTCAGGCCGGTGTTCGGGTGGCTGGAAGCCGTCACGCATGGCGATGCGCTGGGCCTGCTTCTCTGCCCGCCGGGCCTTGGAGGCGTCGCTTTCCGCATAGAGCTGCTGTGCCACCGGTGCCGGCCCGCGCAGCTCGCTCAGCCCCAACACCTGCACCTCGTACTGGTCATCGCCACGCTCGATCGACAACTGCTCGCCGATCCGCACGGCGCGCGAAGATTTCGGCCGCTGACCGGCCACAGCGATCTTGCCGGTTTCCACCGCCTGCTTGGCCAGGCTGCGGGTGCGGAAAAACCGCGCCGCCCACAGCCAGACATCCAGACGCACGCTTGCCAGGGACAGGGACACTTCAGTCATCGTGTTGGCTTCACTCCGTTCGGGTGTTCAGGGGCCGGGGGCGATCCGGGTCGGTGCGGCAACCGGTGCCGCCGATCAGGCTGGGCACGCCAGCGGCCAGATCCTGTCGCTGGCTGCCTACCTGGCATTCGGGGCGATCCCCGGGACGAACCTGGGTATCGCCCAAGCGATCGCCTGTAACGCTACATGCGGCCAGCGCCAGCGGGATCAAGGCCAGCAGCAGGTGTGACGGCTTCGGACATTCACGTTGCACAGGCACACTCCTTGGGCGGACAGAGTGCTAGTGTGCGCCCTTCCCTGTTCGATCTCGACTTACCGATGGCCAAAGCGCCGCTGGACCTCACGAACGGCCCCATCGGCCGCAACCTGCTGCTGTTTGCCCTGCCCATCCTGGCGGGCAACATCGCCCAATCGCTCAATGGCTCGGTGAATGCGGTGTGGGTTGGGCGCTTCCTGGGCGAGGAAGCGCTGACCGCGACGGCCAATGCCAACAACATCATGTTTTTCCTGATCGGATCGGTCTTTGGCATCGGCATGGCCAGCACCATCCTGATCGGCCAGGCCATGGGCGCCCGCGATATCGGTCAGGCGCGTCGCGTGATGGGCACCAGCGCTACCTTCTTCATCGGCATCTCGGTGGTGATTGCCGTGGCTGGCTGGTTCCTCGCCCGCCCCCTGCTGGCCGCCATGGGCACGCCGGCGGCGTCACTGCCCTTGGCAGAGGCTTACCTGAAGGTGATCTTCCTGGCGATGCCGACGCTGTACGCCTTCGCCTTCCTCAGCGCGGCCCTGCGCGGCGCCGGTGATGCGCGCACCCCGTTCCGTTTCCTGTTGGTGTCGGTCGGCCTGGACATCGTGCTGAACCCGTTGCTGATCTTCGGCATGGGCCCGCTGCCCAGACTGGGCATCGCCGGCGCGGCGTGGGCCACGTTGATCGCGCAGACCCTGTCGCTGGCGGCGCTGCTGCTGTACATGCGCAACACCCGCCATGTGTTGTGGCTGGGCCGCAAGGACATGGCCCTGTTCATCGTGGACCTGCCGATCCTGCGCGCACTGGTGGTGAAAGGCGTACCGATGGGCCTGCAGATGGTGCTGATCTCGCTGTCGATGATCATGCTGATGAGCATGGTCAATCAGTACGGGACCGATACGGCCGCCGCCTACGGGGCCTCGTTGCAGTTGTGGACCTACGTGCAGATGCCGGCGATGGCGATCGGTGCCGCCTGCTCGTCGATGGCTGCCCAGAATGTCGGCGCACGCCTGTGGGACCGGGTACGCGGCACCGCGCGCAAAGGCGTGCTGTTCAACTTCCTGCTCACCGGCGTGCTGATCCTGCCCATCGTGCTGCTCGACCGTTACACCTTGGCGCTGTTCCTGCCGGAAGGCAGCCAGGCGCTGGAGGCGGCAAGGCACCTGAACCACATCGCGGTGTGGTCGTTCCTGTTCTTCGGGGTCAGCTTCGTCATTTCCGGCGTGGTGCGCTCCACCGGCGCCGTCATTCCGCCGCTGCTGATCCTCGCCGCCAGCCTGTGGGGCGTGCGCGTGCCCTTTGCCGAGCTGCTGCAGCCGGCACTGGGCGCTGATGCGATCTGGTGGAGCTTCCCTGCCAGTTCGTTGGTGGCGATGGTGCTGTCGCTGGCCTATTACCGCTGGGGCGGCTGGCGCAAGGCGCACATGCTGAATGCCGCAGAGCCGGCCACCGAAGAACACCAGGCGGTGCCGGCCGAAGTGCCGGCGTTGCCGCCCTCGCCGGTCGCTGACACTCCCCTGCGAGAACGCGGCTGAGTTCCGGATCCCGGCGCGTGCATGACGCCGCCGGGCTGCCCTTGGTGTGGCTGGCGCTGCCCCTGTCGGGTGGCAACCCATGGTCGCTGGCGACGGTCGGTCGCCACGTCCCGTCAGCCCGTCCGCAGCGCAGGGCGCGACGCCAGCCGGATTACGCCAGTTCTTCCCAGGCTTTCAAGCCACGGCGCTGGCGCTGGCGCTTCATCAGCACCGCCATGCCCGCACCAAACAACACGCCGCCCAGGACACAGAACGACAACACCGCGCTGCCACTCATCGACGAGCTGCGCCAGACCAGCAGCCACATGATGAAGCCCCACACCACGCCGAACATCCCGCCCATCACCAACAGATTCGGCACGAAGTCTGCCAGGATCGGCGGCGGCACTTCCAGGCCGAAACGCCACAGCAGGCGGTGCAACGGCGGCGACGACGCCTTGCGTTCGATGCCGGCGCCATCGAGGTAGCGCAGCGCGGTCTGCACGCGGGGCGGATAGTGACTGGGGATTTCGCTCATGCTGCATCCTGCGTTTGAGATCACATGACCTTAGCCGAGCGCGAAGCAGAAACGCAAACAGCCGCCCGAAGGCGGCTGTCTGCTGCAGCAACCCGAAGGCTGCGCGGTATTACTCGGCCTTGGCGGCAGCCAGGCGCGCGGCCTTGGCCTGCGCAGCAGCAGCCAGATCTTCCTTGATGCGGGCAGCCTTGCCTTCCAGGCCACGCAGGTAGTACAGCTTGCCGGCGCGGACCTTACCACGACGCTTCACTTCGACCGAGTCGATGATGGCGCTGTGGGTCTGGAAGACGCGCTCGACGCCGTAGCCGTGCGAGATCTTGCGCACGGTGAACGAGGAGTTCAGGCCGGCGTTCTTGGTGGCGATGACCACGCCTTCGTAGGCCTGCACGCGCTCGCGGCTGCCTTCCTTCACCTTCACGTTGACGACAACGGTGTCGCCCTGGCTGAACTTCGGCAGTTCACGGGTGATCTGGGCGGATTCGAATTCCGCGACGATGGACTTGTTCAGCTTGCTCATTGGGTTACACCGATTCTTGTTCGGGTGGGCGTGTCATAAGACAGCGAGGGCTCATGCAGTCACTGGACTGTGCTGCACGTTTGTAATGTGTGTCGCAATCGCCAAGCGCAAAAGGCTGGCGGTAATTGGCCATGATAGCCCATGGCCAGGCGCTGCGCTAGTGCCCTGGCTCGTCCGCGAGGGCTTGCCGGGCCTGGGCCAGCAGTTTTCTGTCCGCCTTGCCAAGCGCCGCCTCATCCAGCAGTTCAGGCCGCCGCTGCGCGGTACGGACCAGCGACTGCTGGCGCCGCCAGGCGGCTATCGCCGCATGGTTGCCCGAACGCAGCACATCCGGCACATCGCCCAGCGGGTGCTGGGCCGGATGGCTGAAATGCGGGCAGTCCAGCAACCCCAGGTCACCTTCGAAGCTGTCCTGGGCGGCCGATTCGACGTCGTTCAGCACGCCTTCCTGCAAGCGGGCCACCGCATCGATGATCACCGCAGCGCCCAGTTCACCGCCGGACAGCACGTAATCACCGAGCGAGATTTCCTCGTCCACGTTTGCAGCGAGGAAACGCTCGTCGATGCCTTCATAGCGGCCGCACAGCAGGATCATGCGTGGCAGGGCGGCCAATTCCCGCACGCGCGCCTGGGTCAGCGGACGCCCCTGCGGGCTGAGGTAGATCACCGGCGCCGGCGTGGGATCGGCATCACGCACCGCCTGCAGGCAGGCCTGCAGCGGCTCGATCAGCATGACCATGCCGGGGCCCCCACCGAAGGGACGGTCGTCCACCCGGCGGTAGTTGCCCAGCGCGTGATCACGCGGGTTCCAGCCATGCAGGCTGAATAGACCTTTTTCCTGCGCCCGTCCGACCACGCCCAGTCCGACGGACTGGGACATGAACTCGGGGAACAAGGTGATGACGTCAAACCGCATGGGGCTTAGAACTCCGGATCCCAGTCGACCACGACCAGATTGGCGTCGAAATCCACCGAAACCACGAAATCAGGCTGGACGAACGGAATCATCCGCTCCCGGTCGCCGCGGACCACCATGACATCGTTGGCCCCGGTGCTGAACAGGTGCGAGACCTGGCCCAGCAGGACGCCATCGACGGTCTTCACGTCCAGGCCTTCCAGGTCGACCCAGTAATACTCATCCGGCTTCGGCGGTGGCAGCGCGCTGCGGGCGACGAAGACTTCCGTGCCGTGCATGGCTTCCACCGTATCGCGATCCTCGATACCCGGGAAACGGGCCACCAGGTGCTTGCCGGTATCGCGGCCACGCGCGCCCTTGAGCTCGGACTCTTGTCCGTTCGGGCTGCGCAGGATCCACGGCTGGTAATTGAAGATGGCGGAACGCGGCTCGGTCCAGGACTCGAGCTTTATTTCGCCGCGCACACCAAAAGCGCCGACAATCCTGCCCAGCAGGATGCGGCGCTCGGTATCTTTCATCTG
>DALZLW010000092.1:0-14161 GCA_032007425.1 Stenotrophomonas sp. | reverse complement strand
GCCAAGCCGACCCAGGCCAGCACCGTGCAGCTGGAAGTGGCCGGTCCGTACCCGTACGGCCAGCGCCCGGCTGAAGCCCGCCCGGCGCAGCAGATTCCGTCGATCAAGGTCAGCGAAGTCGAAATGAAGGCCATGCGTGACACCCTGCTGCAGATGCCGGCTGGCTCGAAGTGGGAAGTCACCCTGCCGCCGGAACAGGCCTACGGCGCCGATCCGCGCACCCCGTTCCCGCCGAACGTGGCTGTGCAGTTCGAAATCAAGCTGGTCAGCGTCAAGTAATCCGCTGCAGCTGATGCACCCGGACGCGCCGGCGGTTTCGCCGGCGCGTTTTTTATTGCCGACAAGCCGCACGAGCGCGTCGGGGCAAGGCATCGCTCCCCTGTGACGGCCATTTCGCGCTACTGTTCCATTGTGCAAACCAAGGATCCTGCGGCGCGTGTCGTGCCATCCCCCTGTGTCGGAACCTGCAAGCTGGACGCGCATCGGCGCTGCATCGGCTGCGACCGCCACGTCGATGACATCGCGCGCTGGTCTGCAATGACCGACGAACAACGCCAGCATGTGATGGACCACGAAATTCCCCTGCGTGATCAGCTGCGCCAGTCCCTGCGTGAGGCGCTGGCAGAACCGACCCGGCTGCTGCGCGCCCTGCACCCGCTGGACCAGCCGCCTGCGGGCGATGGCTGGAACCGCAGCGAACTGGTCGATCTGCTGCCGCCCGGCCCGCCGGTGGAAGCGGCGGTGCTGGCGGGGCTGGTGCCGCGCGCCAACGGCACCCAGGTGATCCTGACCCGACGGACCGAGACGCTGCGCCAGCATGGCGGCCAGGTTGGCTTTCCCGGTGGCAGGACGGAGCCTGATGACCGCGATGCGGTGGCGGCGGCGTTGCGCGAGAGCAACGAGGAAATCGCCCTGCCAGCCAGCCAGGTACAGGCCCTGGGGTATCTGGACCCGTTCGTGACCATCACCGGCTATCGGGTGACGCCGGTGGTCGCCGTGATCGACCCGCGCTTCGTGGCGGTGCCCTCACCGGATGAAGTGGCCGACGTGTTCGAAGTGCCACTGAGCTACCTGCTCGCGCCGGAGAACCTGCATCAGGTGGAAATCAACCACAAGGGCCGCGTGCGCCACGTGCTGGAGTACGGTTGGCCCGGGCAGCGGATCTGGGGCGCGACCGCTGCCATCCTCTACAACCTGCGTCGTCGACTGGAGCAGACCGCATGACTGTTGTGCCTGAGTGGACCACCCTTGTGGATGTCGACGCCGTCGTCGCCGCGCTTGCGGCCTCCGTTGACGATCAGAACGCGGAAACGGCCATCCGGGCCGTGGATGCGCGCGCGGTGTCGTCACTGCGTCTGCTCGATGCGCGTGCCGTGCTCGGCCAGCCCGATGCCGGCGCGCGCCTGTATGCCGAAGGGCATCTGCCGGGCGCCGTGTTCGCCAGTCTGGATCACGACCTGGCCGATCTCGGCATCCAGGGGCAGGGGCGGCATCCGCTGCCGGAGAGCGGCCGTTTCGCCGCCACGCTGGGGCGTTGGGGAATCACCCCGGCCACCCAGGTGGTGGTGTACGACGCCGGCGACGGCAGCATGGCGGCGGCGCGGCTGTGGTGGCTGCTGCGTCTGATCGGCCATTCGCGCGTGGCGGTGCTGGATGGGGGCGTTGCGGCGTGGCTGGCAGCCGGCCAGGCGCTGGAGACGGACACGGCGCTGCCTGCGGCAGTGGCCGACTATCCCGGCCAGTTCGACCTGCGTCAGGTGGCGGGCGTTGACGAGATCGCGGCGCGCCTCAAGCATGCGCCTGGCTGGTTGCTGGACGCGCGTGCGGCCGAACGCTTCCGTGGTGAGGTGGAGCCGCTGGATCCGGTGGCCGGACATGTGCCGGGTGCGGTCAACCGCCCGTTTGCCTTGAACGTGAGCGAGGGCCGCCTGCGTGATGCAGGTGCACTGCGTGCCGAACTGTCGACGCTGATCGCCGGGCGTTCGCCGGAAGAGGTGGTGGTCATGTGTGGTTCGGGCGTTACTGCGTGCCATCTGTTGCTGGCGATGGAACACGCGGGGTTGTCTGGAGCCCGTGTGTATGCCGGTTCCTGGAGTGCCTGGGTCAGCGATCCGGCGCGGCCGGTAGCGACCGGCGACTGAGCCGGACAGCCCACCGGCGTACACGCAGCGGCCACGGGCGGCGCCGCAGCCTGGCTGGGCGGATCAGGACGGTGATGACCACCGCTGCCACGGCACACCGGCCATCACCCGATCCCACGGAAACAACGGCCCCGGATCACGCTTGCGGGCCACGTGCAGGGTGGCATCGTCGCTGGCCGCCACCTGCTCCCGATCCAGCTGGTCGTGGCCGGCAATGTGCCGCAATGACGGATAGGCCGCTGCCAGCGCCGCCAGCAGCCGTTCCAACGCGGCGATCTGCGCTTCCGGATAGGGCTCTTCCATGGCCTGGTGGCGGCTGTCGAACCAGTCTGGGTAGCGCCCGGTATTGACCAGTTCGATCCCAATGCTGGTCTGGTTCATGCCCCTCACGTGGTGGGCCACCCGCTCGGGGGCCACGTATTGCAGCACGCTGCCATCGCGGTCGATGTAGAAATGCCCGCTGTTGCCGGCGCCGCTGTCATACAGCACCCGCTCGCCGTACTCCCGCGCCATCGCCAGGTCCGGCAGTTCCGTGCAGTGGATGACCACCCGTTCCAGCGTGGTTGGATCGCGCAGCGGCAGGCGGTCGTGATAGGGCAGCGGCTGCAGGATCAGCCGGGGTAGCAATGGCTCGGACATGCACCGATGCTAGCATTGGCGGATGAATCATCCACATGCCCCCGCGCGCGGCCAGCGTGCCGCCGGAGTCCGCGCATGAGCCGCGGCCATTGCATCCTGTCCCACGGCTTTGAAAGCGGGCCGGACGCCACCAAGGTAACCGCGCTGGCGGCGGTGGCCGAGCGCCTGGGCTGGACCCACGAGCGCCCGGATTACACCGACCTGGATGCGCTGTCCGAGGTCAGCCGGGTAGGCGACGTGCCGGCCCGGCTGCAGCGCCTGCTGGCCCGCGCGGCCCAGGCCGCCGAGCGTGGCCCGCTGGTGCTGGCCGGGTCCAGCCTCGGTGCCTACATTTCGGCCATTGCCTCGCTGCAGGTACCGGTGGCCGGCCTCTTCCTGCTGGTGCCGCCGACCACGATGGGGCCGATGCCGGCGCTCGACGCGGCCAAGGTGCCGACCAGCATCGTGCATGCCTGGCATGACGAACTGATCCCACCGGCGGCAGTGATCGCCTGGGCCCAGGCGCGTTCGGCCGACCTGTTGCTGGTCAATGATGGCCACCGCCTGGGCAACCACGTCGAGGCCTCGGCCGCGGCGTTCGAAGCCTTGCTGGCGCGGCTGTAAGGGGGCGCTGGCGGCAGGTAGGCCCGCAGGCACTACAATAGGCGTCCCCGTGCCGCCGGCATGGGGGCGGGCCCGTCCTGGGCCAGCCCGTTTCCGTGCCGCCGCCGCGGCCGCCGACCTGCGATCCTGACTCCGTGAATTTCTTTGTCTCCTGCGCCAAGGGCCTGGAATACCTGCTTGCCGACGAACTGAAGGCCTTGGGCCTGCCGCGTGCCACCGCCACCATTTCCGGCGTCAACGCCGAAGGTGAACTGGCCCAGGCGCAGCGCGTCGTCATGTGGTCGCGGCTGGCCAGCCGGGTGCTGTGGCCGATCGCCGAGTTCGAGTGCCCGGACGAAGAAGCCCTGTACTTCGGCGTGCGTGCCTTGCCGTGGCACGACCACATGCTGCCGGAGATGACGCTGGCGGTGGACGCCCACGTGTCCGGCGACAAGATCACCCATGCGCGCTTCGCCGCCCAGCGGATCAAGGACGCCATCGTTGACCGCATGCGTGAAGAAGGCCTGGAGCGGCCCTCGGTCAACACCGACCTGCCGGACCTGCGGGTCAATCTGTCGCTGCGCAAGGGGCGCGCCAGCATCGCCATCGACCTCGGCGGTGGTTCGCTGCACCGCCGTGGTTGGCGCGGCGCGGCGCACGAGGCGCCGCTGAAGGAAAACATCGCCGCCGCGCTGCTGCTGCGCGCGCAGTGGCCACGCCTTCACGCTGCCGGTGGCGGCCTGCTGGACCCGATGTGCGGCAGCGGCACCCTGTTGATCGAAGGTGCGCTGATGGCCGCCGATGTCGCCCCGGGTCTCATGCGCCATGGCAGCCTGCCGCCCAGCCGCTGGCTGGGGCTGGACAAGGCCACCTGGAAGGACCTGATGGCCGAAGCGCGTGAGCGCGAGGTGGTCGGCCTTGCCGCCTTGAAGCCGGTGATCCACGGCAGCGACATCGATCCCAATGCCATTGCCGCGGCACGTGAAAATGCCGAAGTGGCGGGCGTGGCGCATGCCATCCGCTTCACCCGTGGCGATATCGCCGATCTGCCCGCGCCGGCGCAGGAGATCGGTGCCGTGGTCTGCAACCCGCCATACGACGAGCGTCTGGCGGCCGATCCGGCGCTGTACCGTGCGCTGGGCGATGCGCTGCGCAAGGCGGTGCCGCAGTGGCGGGCCAGCCTGCTGTGCGGCAACGAGGAACTGGCCTATGCCACCGGCCTGCGCGCGGCCAAGAAGTACCAGATGTTCAACGGTGCACTGGAATGCGCGCTGATCGTCTGCGATCCGGTGGCCGTGCCTGGCCGGGACCCGGCGCAGCCGCGTGAGCTCAGCGAAGGCGCGCAGATGGTGGCCAACCGCCTGCGCAAGAACCTGAAGAAGTTCAAGAGCTGGCGCGCGCGCGAGGGCATCACCTGTTTCCGCGCCTACGATGCGGATCTGCCCGAGTATGCGGCGGCCATCGATGTGTACGAAGAAGATGGCGGCAAGCGCCGAACCTTCCTGCATGTGCAGGAATATGCCGCGCCGGCCGCGATTCCGGAAAATGACGTGCGCCGTCGCCGCAACGAGTTGCTGGCCGCCGCGCGCGAGGTGTTCCAGGTACCGCCGGAGCAGGTGTCGATGAAGTCGCGCGAGCGTGGCAAGGGCGGCAGCAAGTACGGTCGCTTCGAGCAGCGCGAGGAGTTCATCAGCGTGCGCGAAAACAATGCGCTGCTGCGGGTGAACCTGTTCGACTACCTCGACACCGGCCTGTTCCTCGACCATCGTCCGCTGCGCCGCGAGATGGCGCAGCAGGTGCGTGGCAAGCGCTTCCTCAACCTGTTCTGCTACACCGGCGTGGCCAGTGTGCAGGCGGCGGTGGCCGGTGCAGCCAGCACCACCAGCGTGGACCTGTCGGCGACCTACCTGCAGTGGTGCTATGACAACCTGGCGTTGAACGGGCAGGGCGGCAGCCAGCACCTGCTGGTGCAGGCCGATGCAATGGCGTGGCTGGAAGCCGATGAGGGCCAGTACGACGTGATCTTCTGTGATCCGCCGACCTTCTCGAACTCGGCGCGGGCCGATGACTTCGACATCCAGCGCGAACACGTGCGCCTGCTGCGTGCGGCCGTGGCGCGCCTGGCGCAGGGTGGGGTGCTGTACTTCTCCAACAACTTCCGTCGCTTCAAGCTGGAAGAAAATGCCATCGTCGGCTTCGCCCAGTGCAGCGAAATCACCCCGCGCACCATCGGCCCGGACTTCGAGCGTAATGCGCGCATCCATCGGGCGTGGGAACTGAAGCGCCTGCGGTAAACATCCGTGCCGACCCACGGTCGGCACCTACCGTGAGCATGGGGCAACGCCGGGCCACGCCCGGCGCAAGGGCCTCACAGCAGCGTCGCCACCAGTCCCAGCACCGGCAGCGCCAGCGCCAGCGGCACGATCCAGCGCGGACGATAGGGATACAGGCCGAAGGCCAGCACCACCCCGGCCAGGGTCATCGCGCCCAGCCACAGCACCGGTCCCTGTGCCCAGCCGTGGTCCACCACGCACAGCGCGAACGCCACGGTCAGCAGCCCCCAGCCGAGCACACGCCACTGCAGGCGGCGGGCTGGCGTGGCCGCTGCCTTGCCATGCAGCTCGACCTGGTGCTTTTCCATGGCAAAGGACAGCGCCACGAATGCGGAGAACGACAGCATCAAGGCCAACAGCATCATGCGCTGGCCTCCGTGCCGTTGGCCGCCGCGTTCGCCTTGGCCTCTGCCGCCGCCTTGGCCTGCGCGGCGGCCGCTGCCTGCAGCTTTTTCTTCTCAGCCGCACTCAACGGCGGTTGCCACACCTGCATGCGCCGTCCACACAGCGCCAGCATCGCGGCAAAGGCCAGCATCGACAGGTCAAACCCTGCCAGCACCCAATCGCCACTGCGCAGGGTGATGCCCAGGTGTGCGTGGGTGGTGAAGGCATTGACCACCGGCACCAGCGCGAACAGCGCCGCGCCCAGGTACAACTGCCAGGCCCACATCAAGCGCTTGGGCCAGATGAACGCCGCCAGCAGCGCGGCCGCCCACGCATAGAAGAACGTATTGGCTTCGGCATTGGAGCGCTCGGCCAGTTCCAGCGGCAGCAGGCGGTTGCCGAGGAAGTAGGCGGCAAAGGCGATCGGCAGGCCGGCCACGGCGCCGATGTTCAGGGCGTCCACCAAGCGAAGGCCGAAGCCGATACGGCCGGATTTGGCATGCTTTGGCCGCTCCTTCACCGCCCACAGCACCACGCCGCTGGCCACCATCAGGCAGCCGGCCAGCCCGGACAGGAAGAACAGGGCACGCAGGCCCCAATCGGCAAATCGCGCCAGGTGCAGGCCGTAGAGTACGCCACGCGTGGCGGTGGCACCGCCGGAAGCCGGTGTTTCGTCCAGCAGGGCACCGGTCACCATGTCATAGCGCAGGGTCGGGGTATCGATCGACAACCGCTTGCCATCGCGCTGGCGGATATCAATCACTGCGTTGGCCGCGCCCGGATGGCTGACGCTGAAGCCGGCCACTTCGGTGCCGTGCCAGTGCTCGCGTGCGCTGTCGAGCAGGCGCTGGATCGGCAGCGGCGCGGCGCGGCCTTCGGCCGCGGTTTCCACCTCGGGCATGCCGCCGAAGGCTTCGGCGAAGAAGGCGTTCTCGTCCTGCGGGTAGGCGACTTTCACCCCCCACGGCAGGTACATGATCATCAGGGTGACGATGCCGGTATAGGTGATCATCGCGTGGTAGGGCAGGCCCATCACCGCGCTGACATTGTGGAAATCCAGCCAGGAGCGCAGGCCCTTGTTCTTCCGGAAGGTGAAGAAGTCAGTGAAGATCTTCTTGTGGGTGATCACCCCGGTGATGATCGCCACCAGCATGAACATGGCGCAGAACCCGACCAGATAGCGTGCCCAATACACCGGGATGTAATGCAGGTCGAAATGCAGGCGGTAGAAGAAATCACCACCGCGGGTCTCGCGGGCCTTCAGTTCGCCGCCGGTATTGGGATCGAGGGTGGCATCGCCGAAGCGGCCCCGACGGCCCTTGGCCGGGTCGACCTCGGCTTCGGGAATGCGCCAGAACGCGGACATTGCCGGGTTGCGCGGTTGCGGCAGGGTGACGAACCAGGTTTCGGCGGTGCCGGCGTTGGCCTGCAGGTAATCGACGGCGCGTTGCGCGGCCCCGTCGGTGCCGACGCTGCTGCGCGGCAGTTCCGGGCGCATCCAGCGGCTGATCTCTTCGCGGTAGTAACTGGCCGTGCCGGCCATGAAGATCAGCAGCAGCAGCCAGCCGACCAGCAGGCCGGTCCAGGTGTGCAGCCAGGCCATCGATTGGCGGAATCCGTTCTTCATGCCCAGGCCCCCAGCAGCCGCGACACGCCGGCCAGCAGCAGGGTAGGCGCAAGGATGCCGACCCAAGCGCGCAGCGCGCTGCGCGTGGCAAACGCCCACAATGCCGCGCAGGCGGCCATCAGGATCGCCACCAGCATGCCGGTCAGCACGGCCTGGCCACGCGCCATCGGCAGGGCCACCGCGCAGAACACGCTGGTGACTGCAGCCAGTGCATAGCCACCGAAGATCGCCGCGAGGCTGCGTGAGAGCACCCCCCAACGCGGGCTGTGGAGGAAGGTAGCCAAACGTGTGCTGGCGATTTCTGGCGAGCGGTCCACGGCAGTCCTGCATGTCTAGGAAAGGGTCCGGCGCCACGAAGGCGCCGGAAGGTGGCCATCCCTGGCCGGCCGCCGGCCACGCCGCCGGCGGCATCCATCAGTTCAGAGCTTCCAGCGCAGCGTGGCGGTCACGTTGCGCGGTTCGCCCCAGTACACGCCGTTATAGAAACCGACGTTGTTGTAATACTTTTCATCGAGCAGGTTGTTGATGTTCACCTGCGCGCTGAAGTTTTCATTGAAGCGGTAGCCGGCCGAAAGGTTCAGCAGGTAGAAGGACCCCTGGGTGATGCGCGCGCTTTCGGTGCGGCCGGTCGTCAGGTAATCGGCGGTCGGCTTGGTGCTGTTGCGCCAGATGCTGCTCTGCCAGGTGGCGCCGCCCCCCAGCCAGAAGCGGCCGTCGATGCCGTTCGGGCGCCAGCTGGCATTGAGGCGGAAGGTGTCCTGCGGCACCGTCGTGTTTTGCACCACGCCGGCCTGGTTGCGGCTCTTGGTGTGGGCATAGCCGGCTGAAATGTTCCACTGTTCGCCGATGCTGCCCTGGGTTTCCACTTCCCAGCCCTTCACCTTGTTGCCCTTGCCGGTGGAGCGGTAGGCCTGGCCGCCGTCAGGCAGCGAGTTCAACGGCACCGAGTCATCGACTTCGGCGACATTGTCCTTTTCACCCTGGAAGATCGCCGCCGAGGCGTTCAGCAGGCCATCGAAGAACTCTGCCTTGACCCCGGCTTCCCACATGTCACCGACCACCGGCTCGAGGAAATCGTTGTTGCGGTCGCGGTAGTTCTGCGGCTGGAAGATGTCGGCATAGCTGACATAGCCGCTGAAGGTGCGGTTGAAGTCATACACCAGCCCAGCATAAGGGGTGATCGGATCGTCCGGGCTGTAGCCGGTCCGGGTGGTGGCGGTACGGTTGCCGGCGGCGTCGTAGGTGTGGCGCCAGGTCTTGGTTTCCCAACTGCCGTAGCGCGCACCGAGCACCGCCAGCAGCGGATCGGCCAGCTGCAGCTTGGCCGCGACGTAGGCGGCCTTCTGCCGCAGTTCGTCCTGCGAGCCGAGGCGGCCCAGGCGCTGGATCGGCAGCTCGGCGATGTCACCGGTCCAGTTGCGCCAGTCCGGCACCTGCGCATAGCTGTTGGGGTAGGACGGGATGCTGATGGCCGGGTACTCGCCCTTGCGCAGCGACTGGCCGACGCCGGCGACCAGTTCGTGTTCGCGGCCGAACAGCTGGAAGCTGCCGCCGACATTGAGGTCGAACACGTCCATCGTGCTCTGCTCGGCGAAGTGCGAGATATATGCCACCACGCCGGTGCCATCGGCACGCGGGTAACCGGAGGCGCCGTACCAGACGCTGCCGTCGGTATCGCGGTCGGCGTGGGTGAAGGTGCCCTTGATCGACCAGTCGTTGGGCAGTTGCTGCTCAAAACGCACGAAGCGGGTTTTTTCCACGATCGGCCACTGGCTCCAGCTGGCCGACAGATTGGTCGAGCGCGGCAGGTTGGCCGGGGTGCCGTCGGCGCCCCAATACGGCACCACGCCCCAGGTCACGCCGGAGGTCTGCGGCGACTGGTACTCATAGCCCACCTCCAGCAGGGTGCTGTCGGTGACATCGGCCTGGACGATGCCGTAGAACACGTCCTTGTCCAGCTGGTAGACGTCGCGGAACGAATCGCTCTGCTGCTTGGCACCGACCACCCGGGCGCGGATGCGGCCGTCCAGGGCCAGCGGGCCGCCCAGGTCGAACTCCATGCGCTTGTTGCCCCAGCGACCCACGGTCAGGTTGGCACCGGCCTGGAATTCATCGGTGGGGCGCTTGCGGATGAAGCTGATGGTGCCGGAAGGATCGCCGGCGCCGGTGGTCAGGCCGGTAGCGCCGCGCACCACTTCAATGCGCTCATAGATCACGTTGTCGGTGTTGGTCTTGATCGACCCACCGAAGGTGTTGAGCATGCCATCGACCTGGAAATTGGTGATGTTGTAACCGCGCGAGACGTAGCTGATGCGCTCGCTGTCGGTGACCGAGACGCTGACGCCGGTGACCTGGCCCATCACGTCCGACAGCGAGAACAGGCCCATGTCGTCCAGCCGCTGGCGGGTGATCACCGTCACCGACTGCGGCGTCTGCCGCAGCGACAGATCGAGCTTGGTCGCGGTGCGGGCCGACTTCACCGTGTAGCTGTTGGGGATTTCACCCTGTGCGGTGACGTTCACTGCATCCAGCGTGCGCGCGTCGTCGGCCGGCGCTTCGGCCGGGACCTCGGCGTGGGCGGAGGTCGCCGCCAGCAGGGTGGCGATGGTCAGGGCGAGCAGGCTGGGACGGGTCAAGGCGGTTGTCATCGTGCGGTTCCATGCAGGTTGAAAGGCCGGCGATGGAAGCGGCAGCAAAAGGTGTGCGTGCGCCTGCCGCGCGGGTGCGCAGCGACCTCCATCGCCGCAGCAGCCAGACAGCCGGCTGCTGCAAATGCGTGATGTACACGGGCGATGGGCCGTTGCAAGGGCCCGGATGGCTGGCGTACGACGGTTTGATTTCGGCAAATGATAAGTATTCGCATTTCGTTAAGCAAGCGTTTTCAGTACGCCCTTTGCATGGGGCGAATGGTTTGTCTTGTAACGATGTGCGCGATGGCCGCCCGGGCCAGCGTCAGAACACGTGGATGGTCAGCGCGTGCAGCAGCACGCCGATCAGGCCGCCCACCAGGGTGCCGTTGAAGCGGATGAACTGCAGGTCACGGCCGACGCTCAGCTCCAGCTGCTCGACCAGGTGGCGTTCGTCCCAGCCCTTCACGGTCTGCGCGATGTGGCTGGTGACACTGTCGCGCAGGCGGCTGGTCAGGCGCTGGGCGCCTTCGAGCAGGTGCTGGTTCAGGGCGTCGCGCAGTTCGGGGTCATTCTGCAGACTGCGCGCCAACGCGCCCAGGCTGCGCTGCAGGTGGCCGGCAAGCGCGGAGTCGTCGCGCTGCAGGTCGGCCCGCAGGCTGGCGTGGATCCGTTGCCACAGTCCCTGCACGTAGTCCTGCAGGGCGGGGTGCTCGATCATGCCGCGCTTGAGCTCATCGATGCGCGCGGTGAGTGCGGGATCGTCGCGCAGGCGCTGGGCATAGCCGGCCAGCCACTGTTCGTAATCCTGGCGCAGCGGGTGGCTGGGTTCGGCCAGCACCTGCTGCACTTCCGCCAGTACCGCCGCGGCCAGGCGCTCGGCCAGGCTGTCGCCGATTTCATCCATGGGCTTGACCCAGCTCACCGTGCTGGACAAGCGGGGCCATTCGCGCTGGATGTAGCGCACGATCAGCTGCGATGCACGCGCCTTGACCTCCGGTTGTTCCAGCCACTGACCCAGCCGTTGCAGGCCCTCGTCCAGCACGCGCTGGTGACGGCCGTCTTCGGTCAGCAGGCGCATCAGGTCGCCCAGCGTGGCGGCGGCATTCCACTGCTGCAGTTGCTGGACCACGAAGCCGTGCAACTGCCGACGTACGGCGGCTTCATCGAAGAAATCCAGGGCCTGCAGCGCCCAGCCGCGGGCCATGTCGGCCAGCATGCGGGTGCGTGCGGGGTCGGCCAGCCAGCTGCCGAGGCGTGCCGCCGGGTCGAACACCTGCAGTTTGGCCAGCAGGACCGTCGGCTCGAGGAACTGGTCGCGCACGAAACCGGCCAGGCTGTCGGCAATGCGCGCCTTGCCGCGCGGGATGATCGCGGTATGTGGGATCGGCAGACCCAGCGGCCGCCGGAACAATGCCACGACCGCGAACCAGTCGGCCAGTGCGCCCACGGCGGCGGCTTCGCAGAACGCGCCGACCCAGGCCCAGATGCCCTGCTCACCGTGCCAATGGGCGAGGGCGAAGCCGGCCAGCATCAGTACCAGCAGGCCCAGGGCGAGTGCCTTGAGGCGGCGCAGTTGGCCGCGACGGGGATCGGGGGGCGCGTTGTTCATGTCACCAGTCTAGCGGCAGGCCTGCCTTCAGGGCATGCACGACGGCTGACCGTTCCGCGGGGTACCGACCGCCCGTGGGGTCGGTGCCCGGCAGGGCTGGATCAGTCGCGCAACTGCTGGCGCAGGCTGGCCAGTTGCGCGCGCAGCGCATCGTTCTCACGGGTCAGGCTGACCACGCGGCGGCGCAGCGCCGGGGCGTCTTCTCCCAGTTGTTCCAATGCGGCCAGGATCTCCGCGTCCCGGTCGTTCGGGGTGCCGTCGTCGACAGCGGGCAGGTCCACGGCATCGCCATCGGCTTCCGGCTTGGGCGCACGCGGTTTGCGCTTGGCCTCGCGCACGCGCTTGGCCGCCTGCTTCAGTTCGTCCTTGCCGCCGGCGGCGGCTGCGCGCTGTTCTTCTTCCGGCAGATCGGCAACGGCAGCGGCGGCGCTGATCGAGATCACTCCCGACTTCACCGCCTCCACCAGTTCCGGGGCGGCCTGTGCGTGGATGCGTTCGATCATCCCCACCTGGCTGCTGCTCAGCTTGGCTTCGCGGGCCAGGTCGGCACGGCTCAGCTTCGGCGCCGGGGCCCACGGCGGGCTGTCTTCGCCCTCGTCAGCGGGTCCGGCAGTGCCATCGCTCTCGCGCTGCAGCCTGTCCTGCTCGATCTGCTTGCGTGCGCCGAGGATGTCGCGCTTGCGCAGGGCCAGTACGCCGCGCTGGAAGTCGGACACGCTGCGTCGGCCCAGATGCTGTTCGATCATCCACAGGTGCACGTCTTCCATGCTCTGGAAGCGGGTGTTCTGCACGGTATTGAACGGCAGGCCGTGCTTCTGGCAGATGCCATAGCGGTTGTGGCCGTCCACCAGCACATCGCCCCACAACACCAGTGCATCGCGGCAGCCCTCGGCCAGGATGCTGCGCTCCAGCGCCTCGTGTTCGTCCGGGGTCAGCGGGTCGATGTAGGCCTTGAGTTCTTCTTTGACGACGATGTCCATGGGGCAGCAACAAGCAGGAACGGAACCGCCCATTGTACCGGCTTGCTGGCCGGCGCAACCCCGTGGAACCGGGCCGTACCCGGCCGACGCACCGTCCGGTCAACGGCAGCGTGCGCTGATCGTTTTCCACGCCTCTTTCAGCCGTTCCCGCTCATCACCTTCCACTGCCCCTTCGAAGTACTGGGCATCCTGGCGCGCCAGTTCACACGGATCGACCTTGTACCCGGGCGGCCACAACCCGAGGAACTGGCCGATCCCCTGCAGCACCTGTTCCGGTGACATCTGCGGCCGCATCCGGAAGCGCGGCGGGCGGTCAAGGAAGGCCGGGTGCACGCTGCGCCGACCGATCAGCTTGCGCTTGACCGTTTCCGCATCGATGCCGTCGCCGCCGCCCAGCGCTCCTGCCGGTACGCGAAGGTCCAGTGCCGCTGCCGGCGGTGTCGTCGTCGGCGAGTCAGCGGCGACTCCGGTCTCGCCGGAGGGCGCGGGCACGGTCGAAAGGGACGGCGCGGCGCGGCGGGCGCTGGGCGCGGATGGACGGGGGGCGGCCAGCTGCGAGGCCGCTGGCAAGGCCGGTACGACAGGCGTCTGCGCCGGTGGCGGCGTCGGCAGCCAGCGCGGGCGCAGGCGCGTGTCGTCGGTCTTGGCTGTATCGCGATGGGTCGCGGCGCCGAGCAGCAGCGCGCCCAGCAGGGCATGCACCGCCAGGACCACAAGGGCTGCGAACAGCTGGTGCGGCCAGGCCGGGGCACCAGGCCGTGCTGTCGCGGTCAGAGAAGGGTTGTGGCTGTTCATCGGTATGCATCCATGCAATAAGCCAGTGTCGTGCGCGGCCGGTGCCGGGCAATGCGGGGCAGGTAATGGTCGTGAATAGTCGTGCTGCGCTGCGCTTGGTACGGCGCCACCGGGTCTGAGGTGCCGCCGAAGCCAGTGCGCGGTCATCCATGCCACCGCGCGTCGCTCGTTCACAGAGTAGGGGGGGCGGCGGAAAAGTTCCGTTACCGGCCATTCGGTCACGCCTGCAACCATTACATCAGCAGGCGCCATGCGCGTGGCAGAATCCCTCGGCTCACCTGCTGCCGGCCTGTCGATGTCCTCTGCCACCACCGCCCCACTGCCTGCTCCCGTCAACGCACCGCACCGTGTGCTGCTGGCCAGCCTGATCGGCACCACCATCGAGTTCTTCGATTTCTACATCTACGCCACCGCGGCGGTGCTGGTGTTTCCGCACCTGTT
>DALZLW010000091.1:0-14380 GCA_032007425.1 Stenotrophomonas sp. | reverse complement strand
GGTCCGCGTGGACCGCTCCCTGCCATGTGCGCATGCCGTGGAATCAACGCTCGACGCGGAAATCCACCGGAACGCGGACCACGCTGGCGACCGCGCGGCCGTCCTGCATGGCCGGTTCGAACTTCCAGCCCTGCAGGGTGCGCAGCACTTCGCGATCCAGATCGCGATCACGGTTGCCGGTGCGCGAGACAATGGCGGCCTCGCTCACGTTACCGCGCGTGTCCACGTTGAGACTGGCCACCACGCTGCCCTGCACGCCACTGCGCAGGGCACGGGCCGGGTAGGTCGGCTTGCTGTTACCGGCCAGCGGGCTGGCCTCACGGTTGCGCACCACCGGCGCCGCGCGGGGCGTAGCGGGGCGATCCGTAACGGCCTGGCGTGCAGCCGGCGGGGCAGCCCTGGTGTCGGCGGTCGCAGGCAGGGTGCGTTCACCCACCGGTGCCGGCGCGATCTCATTCCCGCCGGAGTAACGCAGCCAGACCAAGGCCGCAGCGAACATCGCGATGATCAGCGCCATCCACAACCACGGCGAGGCGCCGCGGCGGTCGGCGGCCAGGTCGCCATCGTGTTGCTGGGCAGGAGAGGCCGGCATTTCATGTGCTTGGGTCGCGCTCATGTCATTCACTCCGAGACGTCCATCTGACGACGTCCAGAGTCTTGCCCAGCGACCGGTCTGCAAGTGTCAGCAGCACGTCAAAGGGCGCTGCACGATTCAGCTTGCAGGCCAGCGGGCATTCAGCCCGCGTGGCGAAGTGGTTCAGTTTGACGTATTGAAGTCGAAGGGGACTTCGATACTGCCGGGCACCGGCTGGCCATTGGCAATGGCCGGGGTGAAGCGCCAGCGGCGCACGGCATCGCTGGCGGCACGGTCCAGATCCCGCGAGCCGCTGCGCTGCACCACCACGATATTGTTCGGGTAGCCGGTGGCGTCGATATCGGCGCGCACCACCACCGAGCCGGTTTCGCCACGACGCTGGGCCCCGGCGGGGTATTCCGGCGGCGGCGACTGCCCGGCAATGGGCTGGGGCGCGGCGTTGGCTGGCATGCCTGCGGGCGGGGCGGCATCAGCAGGAAGGCTGGGCGGGCTTTCCACCAGGGCTGGGGCTTCATCAACCAGTTCTGGCGCGGGGCTGTCGGCGGCCGGAGCGGGGCGTGCGTCCGGCATGTCACTGGAGCCGGCCGCCGCGGCCAGCGGCTCGGGCAATGGCGCGAGCTCGGCGGTCTGCTGAGGCGTCTGGGTGGCGGGATCGGCGCGGTAAAAACCGCTGTCGCGGTTGCTCAACCACACCGCTACGAACAGTGCGACACCGACGCCGAAGGCGATGCCGGCGATTTTCAGGCTGTTGCGTGGAATCTGCAGAGTGAGCGGCTTGTCGGGGGCTTGACGTTTGGCAGGCATGAGTTGGACCAGCACGGGACATCGGGGATTCTGCCACGGCCTGAATGAACCGGCGGCAGAAAGGCGCAATTCAGGCGATAATCGAGGCCCTGTTCCATAACCGACCGCTGCCATGCTCGATCCTGCACTGCTCCGCCAACAGCCCGCCGAACTCGCCCAGCGCCTACGTTCCAGTCGCGGTTTCGAGCTCGATGTGCCTGCGCTGGAAGCGCTGGAAGCCGACCGCAAGCGGATCCAGGTGCGCACCCAGGAGCTGCAGAGCCTGCGCAACAGCCGCTCCAAGGCCATCGGCCAGGCCAAGGCCAAGGGCGAGGATGTCACGGCGATCATGGCCGAGGTAAACGCCTTCGCCGACGAGCTGAAGGCCTCGGAAGTGGCGCTCGATGGCCTGCGCGCGCAGATCGACGTCATCGCCATGGGGCTGCCGAACCTGCCGGCCGAGGACGTGCCCGCTGGTGCCGATGAAAACGACAATGTGGAACAATCGCGCTGGGGCACCCCGCGCAGCTTCGATTTCCCGGTGCTGGACCACGTCGAACTGGGCGCGCGCAATGCCTGGCTCGATGGCGAGACCGCGGCCAAGCTGTCCGGCTCGCGCTTCACCGTGCTGCGTGGCCCCATCGCCCGCCTGCACCGCGCGCTGGCCCAGTTCATGATCGACCTGCACAGCGGCGAGCATGGGTATGAAGAAACCAACGTGCCGTTGCTGGTCAATGCCGATTCGCTGCGCGGGACCGGCCAGCTGCCCAAGTTCGAGGATGACCTGTTCAAGACCGAGATTGGTGACTCCTCGCGCTACCTGATCCCGACCTCGGAAGTGCCGCTGACCAACCTGGTCCGCGATGACATCCTGGAAGCCGAGCGCCTGCCGTTGCGGGTGACCGCGCACTCGCTGTGCTTCCGTGCCGAGGCCGGTAGCGGTGGCCGCGACGTGCGCGGCATGATCCGCCAGCACCAGTTCGAGAAAGTGGAACTGGTGACGATCTGCCGGCCGGAGGAAAGCGAAGCCGAGCACCAGCGGATGACCCGTTGCGCCGAGGTGGTGCTGGAGAAGCTGGGCCTGCCGTACCGCAAGGTGCTGCTGTGCACGGGTGACATGGGTTTCTCGGCGGTGAAGACCTATGACCTGGAAGTGTGGCTGCCCTCGCAGCAGACCTACCGTGAAATCTCCTCGTGTTCCAACACCGGTGATTTCCAGGCACGCCGGATGCAGGCGCGCTGGCGCAACCCGGCTACGGGCAAGCCGGAGCTGGTGCATACGTTGAACGGTTCGGGCACGGCGGTCGGCCGGGCGATGATTGCGGTGATGGAGAACTACCAGAACGCCGACGGCTCGATCACGGTGCCGGAGGTGTTGGTGCCGTACATGGGCGGGATCACGCTGATCGGCTGATCGGCTGATCGGCTTCATCGGCTCCGGCCGGGTGGGCCGCTGGGAGCGGCGGGGCCTCGGGTTGGCGGCTTGTGCATGGTTTCCGGGCGGCGGCCGGGGGCGGGGGCTGGGCCCGGGGGACGGCAAAAGCCGCTCCTGCGTGCCTCGCGTTTCGCCATCCATGGCGAAACACGCCCCCGGTCAACCCCACCTCCCGGACCCACCCCCGAATCCCACGGCCACCCACCACTAAAGCAATAAAGAAAAAAGCAAAAGCAAAAGCAAAAGCAAAAGCGCAAGCAGAAGCAGAAGCAGAAGCAGGAGCAGGAGCAGGAGCAGGAGCAGGAGCAGGTCTTTACGTTTGGCGCCGCAAAAGAGAAAGCATCCCAAAGCATGCCTTTGCCTCAGCCTTTACCGTTGCCTCAGCCTTTGCCGTTGCTTTTGCTTTTGCTTTTGCTTTTTTTATTTCCCCAAGTGGGCTGGCGGAGGCAGGAAATTGTCAGGGGGCGGTCGGGGCGGGGGAGTGGGGGCGTGTTTCGCCATGGATGGCGAAACGCGAGGCACGCAGGGATGCAGCTTTTGCCGTCCCCCACACCCCCGCCCCGACCGCCCCGAGCGCAGAACCGGCTTCAAAGCGAGCCACCCACAAAGACCCGCCGCTGCCAGCGGCAAACCAACCGGAGCCGAAGAACCCGGAGAACCCGGGAACCCCGCTACAACAAGGTACCGCGCAGAATCATCGCCGCGATGCTGAAGTAAATCACCAGCCCCGTCACGTCCACCAAGGTCGCCACGAACGGCGCCGAGGCACTGGCCGGGTCAAAACCCAGCCGCTTCAGGACGAACGGCAACATCGAGCCGGACAACGAACCAAACGTCACGATGCCCACCAGCGCAGCTGCCACCGTCACCGCCACCAGCAGCCAGTGCTGGCCATAATCATGCAGGCCACCCAGCTGCCAGACCACGATGCGCGTCATCGCCAAAGCACCCAGGATGCTGCCCAGGACGAGCCCCGTCGGCACTTCACGCAGGGCCACTTTCCACCAGTCGGAAAGCTTCAGTTCGCGCAGGGCCAGGCTGCGGATCAGCAGCGAGGTCGCCTGTGAGCCGGAGTTGCCGCCGGAACTCATGATCAAGGGGATGAACAAGGTCAGTACCACCGCACGGGCCAGTTCGTCTTCGTAATGCTGCATGGCGCTGGCGGTCAGCATTTCGCCCACGAACAGCACGCTCAGCCAGCCAGCACGCTTGCGCAGCATTTCGACGAAGCCGATCTGCATGTAAGGCTTGTCCAGCGCTTCCATGCCACCAAACTTCTGCACGTCTTCGGTGGATTCGTCGATCAGGGCATCGAGGATGTCGTCGACGGTGACGATGCCCAGCAGGCGCTGGCCCGCGTCGACCACCGGAATCGCCAGCAGGTCATGGCGGCGGATCAGCCGCGCGACTTCTTCCTGGTCCAACTGGGCATCCACTGCCACCGGTGGGTTGGACTGGGCCACGTCGAGGATGCACTGCGCCGGCTCGCCGGTGATCAGCCGGCGCATGGTCACCACCTGCACCAGCGCCTGGCTGGACGGATCCAGCAGATAGATGGCGTAGACGGTTTCGCGGCTGCGTTCGACGTCGCGGATGTGCGCCAGGGTCTGGCCGACCGTCCAGTCGGCCGGCACGCTGACGAATTCGGTGGTCATCAGCGCGCCAGCCGTGTTGGGCGGGTAGCTGAGCAGGTTCTGGATGATGCTGCGCGCATCACTGCTGATAAGGGGGATCAGCCGGGCGCGCTCGTCGGCGTCCAGTTCGTGGACGATGTCGGTGGCCCGGTCGTCGGCCATCAGGCCCAGCAGGGCCGCCGCGCGGGCCGGCGGCAGGGCCGCCACCAGTGCGCCGCTGCGGTGCAGTTCCGGCGCTTCCAGCAGCTTGACCGCCCGCTGCAGGGGAACAGCAGCGAGGATCGCCGCACTGCTGCGGACGTCCAGGGTGTTGAGGTATTCCACTGCGTCGGCAGTGTTGAGTGCGGCAAGCGGCGCGGCCAGGATCTGGGCGTCGTCGGCCTGGCGCAGCAGGTCTTTCTGGTTCATCGGGATGGCCTTCGTGGTTGCGCGCGCAGCGCCCACGCCGGCCAACCCACCTGTCAGGCGATGGCCGTGCGGGGCGCTGGGCGCGTTCGACTTCTACTGTCGCTGGACATGGTGGGTGAGCTCCGGAAGATGCCGCCGGGAACCGGCGACGGCGTGGAGTCTGGACCTGCCGGCTGCCGGGGTCAATCCCGCGCGGCGCGAACGGTTGGCCGCTGCTTAGATCGGCGCTGTCTGATCGGGCGGATCGCGGCGCATACTGTCGGTCAAAGCCCTGCTGCCGCCCCATTGCCCTGCGGGCATCCATCCGTCTGGTGTTGCTCCCATGCATAGTGGTGTTCTTGAACTGGCCCTGGTCCTGCTGCTTGCGGCAGTGATCGCCGTACCCGTGTTCCGCAAACTCGGCTTCGGTGCGGTACTGGCCTACCTCGCCGCCGGCGTGGTGCTCGGACCGGATGGCCTGGGCTTCGTGCAGGATGCCGACCGTATCCTGGGCGCGGCCGAAATCGGCGTGGTGATGCTGTTGTTCGTGATCGGGCTGGAGCTGTCACCGTCGCGACTGAAGGTGATGCGACGCTCGGTGTTCGGCGCGGGCACCGCCCAGGTGCTGTGCTGCGGGCTCGTGCTGGGCGGCGTGTTGCTGCTGGATCATTTCCATTGGAAGAGTGCGCTGGTGGTTGGCGTGGCGCTGGCGTTGTCGTCCACGGCGGTGGGCCTGCAGCTGCTGTCGGAACACAAGGCGCTCAACACCGACCATGGCCGCCTGGCCTTCGCCATCCTGCTGTTCCAGGACCTGATCGCGATCCCGTTGCTGGCCGCCATTCCCTTACTGGGCGGCGCCCGCAACCAGACCCTGCAGTGGCATGACGTGGCCGTGGCGCTGGGCGCGCTGGCCCTGGTGATCGGCCTGGGTCGTCCGGTGCTGCGCCGGTTGTTTGCCATCATTGCCCGCACCCGCAGCCCGGAAGCCTTCACCGCCACCGCGTTGCTGGTGGTACTGGGCACGGCGTGGTTCATGCAGGAAGCTGGCTTGAGCCCCAGCCTGGGCGCGTTCCTGGCCGGTGTCCTGCTTTCCGATTCCGAGTTCCGGCACGAACTGGAAGCGCAGATCGAACCGTTCAAGGGCTTGTTGCTGGGGCTGTTCTTCATCGCGGTCGGCATGGGCATCGACCTGGACCGGATCGCCGCCGAGCCCTGGCTGATCGCCGCCGGCGTGGCGGTGCTGCTGGTGGTGAAGTTCGGCATCCTGTTCGCGATCGGCCGCGTGGCGGGGCTGGGCACGCGCCCTGCCCTGCTGCTGGGCAGCGTGTTGTGGCTGGGCGGCGAGTTTGCCTTCGTGGTGTTCAACGAAGCCCAGCGCGTGCATCTGCTCGGCAGTGCCAACCACGATCGGCTGGTGGCCGTGGTCGGCCTGTCGATGGCCCTGACGCCATTGTTGATGTTGCTGCTGCTGCGTTGGGTCAAGGCGGGCAGCGCCCAGGAGCGGCCGCTGCCGGCCGCCGATACGGTGGCGCCCGATACCCAGCCCAAAGTGCTCATCGCCGGCATGGGGCGCTTCGGCCAGGTGGTGGCCCGCCTGCTCACCGCCCAGCGGGTGCCCTTCGTGGCGCTGGAAGCCAATCCCGATACCGTCGCCGACCTGCGCCGCTTCGGCAGTCAACTCTACTTCGGCGATCCGACGCGGCCGGAAATGCTGCGCGCGGCAGGTGGCGAGCATATCGCCGTGTTCGTCATCACCCTGGATGATCCGGACAGCAACCTGCGTGCGGTCCGCCTCATCCACCGCCTGTACCCGCGCGCCACGGTGCTGGCGCGGGCACGCAACCGCCAGCACGCCTGGCGGTTGATGGACATGTCCGCCGAGCCCTTCCGCGAAGTGTTCGGCACCAGCCTGGAGCTGGGCGAACGCGTGTTGACCGCGCTGGGTATCCACGCCGACGTGGCGCGGCGCCACGTCGCACGTTTCCGCGAGCACGACGAAACGCTGCTGCGTGACCAGTACCTGGTCTACGACGACGAGGCGGCGGTCATCCAGACCTCGCGCGATGCACGCAACGACCTGATGCACCTGTTCGAGGCCGACGCCGTACAGGACGACGACGCCGGCAAGCCTTGAATCAACCGCTGTCGCGCAGGAACCGGGCCATCGACGATACCCCGGGCTGGCGCGGCTCGAACTCACCGGCGATGTCGATGAAGCCGCGCATCACCGCGATCTCGCGCGGGGTGCGGTTCAGGCCATCGCGCGCATCGGGATCGGCACCGGCGCGCAGCAGGCGCTGCACCAGCATCGGCAGGCCGTGCAGGGCAGCAAGATGCAACGGGCCAAAGCCCCGCGGATCGCGGCTTTCCAGGCTGGCGCCGTGTTCCAGCAGGCGCTCCACCGCAGCCAGGACCACCGCTTCATCGCTGCCAGTGCCCGGCTCGGCGCGTGCGCCCAGCAGCAACAGCAACGGCGTCACCCCGCCAGCCGCCGCGCGGTCGGCTTCAGCCCCGGCCAGCAACAGGCTGTCCAGCAGCGCCAGCACGCGGCTGCGATCATGCGCGGAAAAACCGTAAAGTGCCGCACAGTGCAGCGGTGCCAATGCCTGCGCATCGCCGGCATGCACGTCGGCACCCGCCGCCAGCAGGCGCGCCACGATATCGGGCAGGCCCAGTGCGGCAGCCAACATGAGCACCGACACACCGCCCGGGAGGCGATGTTCCAGTTGCGCGCCGGCCGCCAACAGCACGTCGACGATCGCGATCTGCCGCATGCTGACTGCCGCCGACAGCGGCGTCGCGCCACTGCTGGCGGCATGCTGTGGATTGGCTTGGCGCGAGAGCAGGAAATCGACCACGGCAACATGACCGCCACCGGCAGCGCGCAGCAGCCCGGTGCAGCCTTGTGCGTCCACCGCGTCCACGGCCATGCCCAGCTCCACAAGGCGCCGCACGGCGTCCACATCACCGGCCATCGCCGCTGCCGGCAGGTCGGCAGGGCACAGGCGACGGCGTGGCAACGGCCACGTGCGCCAATCAAGCCAGTCCGCAAGGTCGCGCCGACCGATCGACAACGCCACGCCCAGTGGTGTCTGCCCGTCGGTCGCCCGTGCTTCGGGCGAGGCGCCGTACTGCACCAGCAGCTTCAATGACGCCTCACGGGCCAGTGCGGTGGCCAGGTGCAGTGCTGTCATGCCGTGGCTGTCACGCGCCTCGCGGTCAACACCCAGTTCCAGCAGTGCCTCCTGCAGGCGCAACCACCCAAGCCGCACCGTCAAGGCCAACGGCGGATCACCGGCAGGCGAGGGCGCGAAGGGATCGGCACCGCGTGCGAGAAGTTTCAGCGCCAACTGTTCCATGCCACGGGTGGCATGGTCGTGCTGCACACAGGCCGCGAGCAGGCGCGCCAAGCCGCCCCGCCCGGCCGGCGAAACACCGTGCCTGAGCAGTTCCTGCAGCGCCGGGACGGCCTCCACGCCACGCGCCATCAACAGCAACATCGGCGTGTCGCCGTGCGCATCGGTGACCGACGGATCGGCCCCGTGGCGCAGCAGCCAGCCCAGCGCGCGTGGATCCAGCGCCAGTTCCGGGCGATGCAGCAGGCTGCCCAGCTCCTCTGGACGGCACAGCGCCGCCATGGCGGACATGCCATCAAGGTTGCCGAACGACAGTGCTTCACGCAGCAATTCCAACGGCGCACGATCGGGCAGCAGCGCGGCATGGCGCGCCGTGCCATCGCCCGGCGCGGCCCAGCCATCGCTGACCGCCGCCGGCAGCGGATAGTCCGGATCCAGCATCGCCACGATGGTCCAGCGGCCCGAAGCAGCCGCCTGGTCGATGGCCTGGCGGGCCAATGGCGCATTGGCCTCGACCCGCAGGCCCAGTTCCAGCAGCCGGCGTACCAGCAACGGCGGGCTGCTTTCGGCCTGCGCGGCGAGCAACAGGGCATTGCGCCCGTCGCCGTCGGCGGCGGTCAGGTCCGGACCATGCGGTAGCAGGTGCTCCACGACGGCAGGGCGACCGGCGGCGGCGGCCTCGAGCAGGGGCGTTCGGCCCTGCGCGTCGCGCGCTTCCAGGTTGGCGCCAGCGGCCAGCAGCGCGTCGATGATGCCCACATGGCCGGCCGCGGCCGCTTCATGCAGGGCACTGCGCCGTTGCCGGTCCCGCGCGTCGGTGCGCGCCTTGTGCTTGAGCAGCAGCTGCACGCCAGCCGGGTCATCGTCATCCGTGGCCGCGGCCGCCAGCAGTACCGGCGTGCCATTGGCCGGTTCGCTGCGTGCGCCGGCTTCCAGCAGGAAACGGGCCATGCGCCAGTTACCCACCTGACAGGCCACCGCCAACGGCGACCAGCCGTCATTGTTGAGCACGTCGATCACTGCCGCGGCATCGCGCAGCAGGGCCGCGACGCCGGGATCGGAACTGCGGGCGGCATGGTGCAGCGGCGTATTGCCGTCGCCGTCGACGGCGCGCGGATCAGCGCCGTTGGCCAGCAACGTCATCACCGCTTCGGGACGGCCGTGCCAGCTGTCACGGGTGGCGGCCAACAGTGGCGTCATGCCGCGGTGCGGGGCATTGACGTCCACACCGCGACCAATGAGGTCGCGCAGCAAGCGCAGGTCGGGCAACACCGACGCCAGCACGGCCAGGCTGCGCTGGTCACGCCAATCGGAAGCTGGCAGCGCATGCGGGTCGGCGCCGGCCTGCAGCAATTGCAGCGCACGGTCGATGCGGCCCTGCCGGGCCGCTTCATACAGCGCCGGCAGCTGTTCGGCCGGGCTCATCGGCTCGAGAACGTCCGCACTTCGCGGACGTTCATCGACGGCAGGACTCGGCCATGCCGACGGGTCCACGCGCGGCGCGGTCGATACGCTGCCCGAGGCGAGCAGGTCGGCCGGGGCAACCCGCTGCAGCAGCAGGTGCAGCAGCGGCGAGAGCAATGCCGTTGTCGCGACCAGCGGCCAGTGCAGTGCCGGTGGCACCAGTTCCGGCCACGCCGGCAGCACCACCAGCGTGCACAGCAGCAGCACCAGCAAGGCCACGCCCAAACCTCGCCAGCTGCCCAGGTCACGACGCGCCAAGGCCGCGGCATGGCGCGGCAAGGCGCCAGCCAGGCGCTCGACATCGTTCCACAGCGGCCAGGTCCGCCAGACGCCCAGCAGCCCCACGCTCAAGGCCACGCCCAGGCCCAGCGCCGCGGCCAGGCTGCCACTGTCACGCAGGGCCGCCAGCGGCCAGGCCAACAGCAGCGCCAGCAACAGCGGCGCGACCAGCCACATCACCAGCAGCGAGACACCGTCGGTGACCAGCATCGGTGCCACCGGACGGATCGCACGGGTCCCCCGCAGCCAGGAAACGCCCAAGGCGAAGGCCGGCTGGGCCAGCGCCGCCAGCAGCACGCCAGGCAAGCCATCGACCACCGAGCCGACCGCCAATGCCAGGCCCAGCACCAGTGCACTGCCCGCCAGGCGACGGCGGTGGCGCTGGCCGTCAGTCATCGCGGCGCGGCAACAGGCTGGCCACCGTCGGCGGCACCTGCAGGTAGAACCCGCAACTGGCGAGCTCGGCGCGGACCTTGGCTGGATCGGCCTGGGCCAGGCGACGCCCGGCGTCGAGGGTTACTTCCAACACAAGCTGCAGCGTGCCAAGCGAAGCCGACAATGCCGCGGGCAATACGCCGAAGGCATCGCGTTCGGCGAGGTAGACATAGGTATCCGGCTTGCGCTGGCTTTTATAGACGTAGGCGTGCATGCCTGCAGGAACGACCGGTAAAGAGCTGTGATTGTGTCCCAAAGCAGCAACTGGCGAAAGGCGTCAGCTCCAGTCCACACAATAAGTGCTGAGGTATAACCTCATTTTCATTCACGTATGTAATGGCAGCGTCAATGGCGCGGGCATTACATGCGTTCTTTTTTTGCCCGGGACCGGTCATTCCAAGCGCAGGGATCGTTCAGTGATACCCCGCGCCCGCCTGCACCTTGCCGCGGAATACCCGGTAGGACCAGGCGGTGTAGCCGACGATCACCGGCAGCAGCAGCACCAGTCCGACCAGGCTGAAGCCCAGCGACGACGCCGGCGCAGCGGCCTGCCACAGGGTGAGCGTGGGTGGCAGCAGATAGGGCCACATGCCCAGCACCAAGCCGATGAAGCCGAGCACGAACAGCGCCAGCGTGAGCAGGAAGGGCGGCAGGTCACGACGTGGATGCACCGCGCTGCGCCACAGCGCGCCGGCCACCAGCAGGGTCAGCAGCGGCACCGGCGCCAGCATCAGCAGGTTGCCTTGCCCGTCGGGGCCCTGGCCGAACCAGCGTTCCATCACCCGCGAATGCAGGAAGGGCAACCAGCTGCTGACCAGTCCCATCGCCGCGATCACCGCCACCACCAGCGGCCGGGTCAGCTGACGGGCCAGTACCTGCACCGGGCCATCGGTCTTGAGGATCAGCCAGGTGCTGCCCAGCAGCGCGTAACCGGCGACCAGCGCTGCACCGGTGAGCATGCTGAAGGGACTGAACCAGTCGAATGCACCACCTTGATGGAGACCATTGACCAACGGAACACCCTGCACCACGGCACCCAGGATCACGCCCTGGGCAAAGCTGGCACACAGCGAACCCAGCGCGAACGCCACGCTCCACAGCCGCCGTGACCGGTGCGCCTTGAACCGGAACTCAAAGGCGACACCGCGGAACACCAACGCCATCACCAGCAGCAGCACCGGCAGGTACAGCGCCGAAAGCAGCGCCGCGTAGGCCGACGGGAACGCCGCCAACAGGCCGGCACCGCCCAGCACCAACCAGGTTTCATTGCCGTCCCAGATGGGCGCGGCGGTATTCATCATCTGGTCCAGTTCGGCCTCATCGTGGGCGAAGGGGGCCAGAATGCCGATGCCCAGCACGAAGCCATCCAACACCACGTACATCAGCACACCAAGGCAGATCACCGCAAACCACGCCACCGGCAACCAGGTCATCAGGTCCATGTCAGCGCGCCTCCAGCGAATCATCGGTGGCCGACAGCGGACGTGCCGGGGTGTGACTGCCACCATCGAGCGCAGGGGCATGGTCATGCGGCTGCGGCCCCGTACGCAGGATCTTCACCAGGTACCAGATGCCCCAACCGAACACGAAGGCGTAACCCACTACGTAGACCGCCAGCGACAATGCGGTCATCCAGGCGCTCTGCGGCCCCACCGCATCGGCGGTGCGCAGCACCCCATACACCACCCACGGCTGGCGGCCCATTTCGGTGACGAACCAGCCGGCCACCAAGGCGATGAAGCCGCTGGGCAGCATCCAGTTCCAGGCGCGCAGCAGCCACGGTGACTGCAGCCCACCGCGACGCCACAGCACGAAGGCCGACACCCAGGCCAGCAGCAGCATCAGCGTGCCCAGCCCGACCATGATGCGGAAGGCAAAGAACACCGGCGTCACCGGTGGCCGCTCGCTGGCCGGCACCGTGGTGAGGGGGTCGAAGGTACCGTCCAGCGAATGGGTCAGGATCATGCTGCCCAGCTTCGGGATCGCCACTTCGAAATCATTGCGCTCTTCCTTCTCATTGGGCAGGGCGAACACCACCAGCGGCACCCCCTCGCCAGGTGCGCCCTGGTGCCAGTGTGCTTCCACGGCGGCGATCTTCATCGGCTGGTGCTTGAGGGTGTTCAGGCCATGCATGTCGCCCACGAAGATCTGCACCGGCAGGGTGAGTGCAGCAAAGATCACCGCAGCGGTGAGCATGCGCCGACCCGCCTCCACATGCGTACCGCGGCGCAGGTACCACGCACCGACCCCGCCGATGACGAAACAGGTAGTGATGAACGAGCCCAGCGCCATGTGAGCCAGGCGATAAGGGAAGGAGGGATTGAACACCACCTGCCACCAGTCCACCGGATGCACGATGCCATTGACCATCTCGTAACCGGCCGGAGTGTGCAGCCAGCTGTTGGAGGCCAGGATCCAGAAAGTGGAAAACAACGTGCCCAGCGCCACCATGCAGGTGGAGAGGAAATGCAGGCGCGGTGACACGCGGCCCCAGCCGAACAGCATCACGCCGAGGAAACTGGCTTCCAGGAAAAAGGCGGTGAGCACTTCATAGGTCAGCAGGGGGCCGATCACGGTGCCGGCCACCTGGCTCAACCGCGGCCAGTTGGTACCGAACTGGAATGCCATGACGATGCCGCTGACCACGCCCATGCCGAAGGACACGGCGAAGATTTTCTGCCAGAAGAAGTACAGCTCGCGCCAGATGGCGTTGCCGGTGCGCAGCCAGCGCCATTCGGTGAAGGCGAGCCAGCTGGCGGTGCCGATGGTGAAGGCGGGGAACAGCACGTGGAAACTGACGACGAATCCAAACTGGATCCGGGACAACAACAACGCGTCCAAGGACGCCTCCTGCCGGGTGCGGGTGGGGATACCGGACCACTATCGGTGGATTTCGCCGTGCAGGGATGCGACGTGGTGACGCGCTGCTTCACTGTGTCGCAGGGACGCCCTACGGGCGCGGCGTGGTTCCAGGGCCGTTCGTCGGTGTGGTTTACCTGCCCGCCCTGGGGTGGCGGGGGGAGGGCTGTGCAGGACCCGGCGTGAATCCATCCATGGAGCCTTCCGTTCGGCTCCTGCCTCACAGAGTCCTGCACAGCCCTCCCCCCGCCACCCCAGGGCTCTCCGGAATTCTCCGCCGCGCCGGCAGTCTGGGGCTTGGGATCTGAAAGCAGTTGGAGCTGGTTGAAGGTTCAGTACAGCCAGTAGTAGAGGCCGGCAGCCAGCAGGGTGGCCAGCAGGAGTGCCTGGGCGGTGATGTAAAGGGCCGTGCCCGGGCGCTGTTCCTGCTGCAGGCGTTGGCGCAGGGCGTCGCGGACGTCGGTTTTCGCGACCACGTCTCCTTCGGTTTTTTCGCTGCGCCGCAGGGCCTGTTTGATGGCGCGGGTTTCGTCTTCATGCTCGGTCATCGCAGTGCTCCGGCTGGGCCCGGCCGCTGCAGGGACGCCTTGAGGGCGTGGCGCGCGCGGTGCAGGTGGCTCTTGATGGTACCGCTGGCAAAGCCGGTGATCTGCACGATCTCACTGATATCGAATTGTTCACCGTAATGCAGTTCCACCACCAGCCGCTGGGCCGGGCTGAGCCGGGCAATGGCGCGTTGCAGCTGGTCGCTGGCCTGCCAGGCTTCGCTCAGGGCCAAGGGACCCGGGCGTTCGTCGTCGACCTCCAGCAGGTCGTCATCACCGCCCAACTGCAGCCACTGCGCTTCCTGCCGGCGACGGCGCAGGTACTGCAGGGCGGTGGTGTAGGCCACGCGGGACAGCCAGGTGCGCAGCGAGGATTCAAAGCGGAACCGGTGCAGTTGCCGATAGGCTGCCAGGAAGGTTTCCTGCAGCAGGTCGTCCACCTGCGCGGGGTCGTGGACCATGCGCCGGAGCACCCGCGCGCAGGTGCGCTGGTGCTCGGCAACCAAGGCCTCGAACGCGGCCTGGGAGCCGCTGGTGATGGCCAGCACCAGGGCGCGGTCATCGTTGCGGTCAACGGTGTCGGCGGCGGGCGGCGACAGCGGGCCAAC
>DALZLW010000090.1:0-14413 GCA_032007425.1 Stenotrophomonas sp. | reverse complement strand
GCGGCCCCAGGCGTACAGGCCGTGGCCGTCGATCAGGTAGCCCCACAGCGGCTGGGTATCCAGCAGGGCATCGACCTGGGCCGAGAGCACGTCCATGTCCTGGGTGTTGGCAAACACCGGGACATCGACGGCCATTTCGTGGGTGCTGTTGCCGGCAAAGGCTTTCAGCAGTTCATAGCCTTCCAGGCGGATGTGGCCCTGTTCCGCGTACAGGCGCGAGGCAATGGTTTGTACCGGGGAATGGGTGTGCAGCACGCAGCCGATCTGCGGAAAGCGGCGGTACAGCTGGGTATGCAGCAGGGTCTCGGCCGAGGGGCGCAGCGGCCGGCCAACCGCCTTGCCGTCGAAATCCACCACCATGATGTCGTCCGGTACCAACCGGCCCTTGTCACGGCCGGATACCGTGATCGCGGCGTGCTGGTCGTCCAGGCGATGGGAGAAGTTGCTGCTGGTGGCCGGTGTCCAGCCGGCGACGGCCAGTTCGCGGATGTTCTCGATCAGCAGTTGGGCCAGCGTCTGCAGGCGGTCGGAATCGTACGGGAGCGTGGGGGCGTTCATGCCCACCATTTTACGTGATCACGGGTCACTACCGCTGCATCGGCTGATGACCCGATGGCATGCCGGCATGCCATCGGGTCGGGTGCCGGTTTACTTGCCGCGCAGGCGGCTGTTGCGGAAGCCGTAGCTGAAGTAGATGGCAAAGCCAGCCGCGGTCCACACCCCCATGAGCATCCAGTTGTGCAGCGTCATGGCCGACAGCAGGGCCAGGCAGCTGAGCACGCCAAGGCTGCAGACCAGCCACGCCGCCGGAATCCTGAATGGGCGCGGCAGGTCGGGCTGGGTCCGGCGCAGCACCAGCACGCCGGCGCAGACCGAGGCGAAGGCGATCAGGGTACCCATCGAGGTCAGCTCACCGAGGATCTCCAGCGGGAACAGTGCAGCCAGCAGCGCGATGCCGATGCCGGTGATGACGGTGTTGATGTGCGGTGTGCGGTAGGTCGGGTGGATCTTGGTGAACACCGGCGGCAGCAGCCCATCGCGGCCCATGATCATGAAAATGCGCGGCTGGCCGATGATCATCACCAGCACCACCGAGGACAGGCCGATCAGTGCACCGATTTCCACTACCACGCGCAACCAGCCCAGCTGGGGGTGGGCTGCCACGGCGGTGACCACCGGTTCATCGGTGCCCAGCAGCGTGTACGGGACCAGCCCGGTCATCACCGCGGCCATGGCGATGTACAGCACGGTGCAGATGACCAGCGACAGCATCATGCCGATCGGCATGTCGCGCTGCGGCCGGTGCGACTCCTGGGCCGCCACCGACACGGCCTCGAAGCCGATGTAGGCGAAGAACACCATGGCCGCGCCGCGCAGCACGCCTTCCATGCCGAACTTGCCGGGCCCTTCGTTTTCCGGGATGAAGGGCGTCCAGTTGCTGGTGTCCACGTACTTCCAGCCAACCGCGATGACCAGCACGATGAGCCCGGTCTTGAGCACCACCATGGCCATGTTCATCGCCGAGGACTTGCGGATGCCCACGTAGCACAGCCAGGTGAGCAGCAGCACCAAGATGGCTGCCGGCACGTTGGCAATGGCGCCGGTGGGCCGCAGCTGGGCATCGAGCGGCGCGCTGACCAGTGCAGCAGGCAGGTGGATGTCGAAATGGCTGAGCAGGCTGAGGAAATAGCCGGTCCAGCTGACGGCGACGGCCGAGGCCGATACCCCGTATTCCAGCACCAGCATCCAGCCTATGAACCAGGCCGACAGTTCGCCGAAGGTGGCGTAAGTGTAGGTGTAGGCGCTGCCGGAGACCGGCACCATCGAGGCAAACTCGGCGTAGGCCATGGCGCAGAACGCGCAGCAGATGGCCGCCAGCACGAAGGAGAGCATGATGGCCGGGCCGGCATGGTTGGCCGCGGCCTGGCCGGTGATGACGAAAATGCCACCGCCGATGACCGCACCGATGCCCAGTGCGGTCAGCCCCCAGGGCCCCAGCGTACGGGTCAGGCTCAGCCCATTGGCGTCTTCATGCGCGGCGTGTGGGTGCTTGGTGGCCCATAGCTGTTTGAACATTGCGTCTTCTTCTGGTCGGTGGCGGCTGGGCGCTGGGTTCAGGAAAAACGACGGGCCGGCACAGTGGCCGGCCCGTACGGAGCGTCATGCAGACTTGGCAAGTTTACTGTTGCGCATGCCATAGAAGAAGTAGATCAGCAGGCCCAGCACGGTCCAGCCGACGAACAGGTGCCAGTGCTCGCGGAACGCCATGGCGAACAGGATGAGGCAGGCCAAGGCGCCCAGCGGGCAGATCAGCCAGGCCATCGGCACGCGGAACGGGCGATGCAGTTCCGGGCGGGTGTAGCGCAGCACCAACACGCCGATGCAGACCGTTGCGAAGGCCAGCAGGGTGCCCATCGACACCAGCTCGCCCAGCACGTTCAGCGGCATCATGCCGGCCAATGCCGCGGCGACGATGCCGACGATCACCGTGGCCACGTACGGGGTGTTGAAGCGCTTGTGTACCTTGCCGAACAGGGAGGGCAGCAGGCCGTCGCGGGAGATGGTGTAGGCGATGCGGGTCTGGCCCATCATCATCACCAGCACCACCGAGGACAGGCCGGCAATGGCGCCGATTTCCACGGCGATCTTCAGCCAGGTCAGCTGCGGGTAGGCTTCCAGTGCGCTGGCCACCGGCTTTGCGGTGCCCAGCTGGGTGTACGGCAGCAGGCCGGTCAGCACCAGGCAGACGATCACGTAGATCAGGGTGCAGATGGCCAGCGAACCGAGCAGGCCGATCGGCATGTTGCGCTGCGGGTCCTTGGTTTCACCGGCGGCGGTGGACACCGCATCGAAGCCGATGAAGGCGAAGAACACGATGGAGCCGGCGCGCAGCACGCCACTCCAGCCGAACTCGCCGAAGGTACCGGTGTTTTCCGGGACGAACGGGGTCCAGTTGGCCGGGTCCACGTGGGCGGCACCGAAGCCGATGAACAGGCAGATCACGGTGATCTTGATCGCCACGATGATGGCGTTGACGAAGGTCGACTGGGTGATGCCCACGTACAGCAGGCCGGTCACCGCCGCCACGATCAGCACGGCCGGCAGGTTGATCATCTGCCCCGAAGCGGTGAACTGTCCGGCTTCCCAGGCCAAGGGTGCGGCACTGAGGGCAGCGGGGAAGGGCACGTGCAGGGTGGTGGTGATGAAACTGACCAGGTACGCCGACCAGCCCACCGCGACCGATGCCGAGGCGAACAGGTATTCAAGCACCAGGCACCAGCCGATGAACCAGGCCATGCCTTCGCCCAGCGTGGCGTAGGAATAGGAGTAGGCGCTGCCCGAGACCGGCATCATCGCCGCGAACTCGGCGTAACACAGCCCCGCCAGCGCGCAGGCGAAGCCGGCGGCGATGAAGGACAGGGTGACCGCCGGGCCGGCATGGAACGCGGCGGCCTGTCCGGTCATGACGAAGATGCCGGCGCCGATCACTGCGCCGATGCCGAGCAGGATGAGGTGCTTGGCTGTGAGGGTGCGTTTCAGTGTGGCTTCGCCGTCCAGGCCGCCTTCGATAGGTTCGCCGGCATCGACATGGGCGGCCGGCTGGACCGGCTTGACCCTCAACAGAGCTTTGAGCATGCAGCACTTCCTGAATGGAGTTCGGTTGGGTGACCGGCGATACGTTGCCGCGGGTCTTTCGTTGGGTGAAGGCCGCGCGAACGGCTGGCTGTACCTTAGCCAAAGCTGAAGCTGCCGCACAAGCGCAAATGCAACATCCACGGGTAATAATCGGCAGTATTTTTTTTCCCACGCCAATTCATGTTCGAACATCCCCGAAGCCTTGCCGCGCTTGATGGCGAGTTGCGTCAACAGTTGTTGCATTACACGGAGCGCCTGCCGGCTGACAGCGCCTTGGCAGCCGAATTCAGCACACTCCTGGGCGATGCGGAGGATCCTTTCCTGCGCTCGCGGCTGGCCGGTCATTTCACCGCCAGCAGCTGGCTGGTCAGTGCTGATGGCGACAGAGCCCTCCTCACCCACCACCGCAAGCTGGATCGCTGGCTGCAGTTGGGCGGGCACGCGGACGGCGATCGTGACCTGGCACGCGTGGCGCTGCGCGAAGCGGAAGAGGAATCGGGCCTGTCCGCTCTCGTGCTGCAGTCGCGGGACATTTTCGATCTGGACAAGCACTGGATCCCGGCGCGCGACGATGTGCCGGGTCATTGGCACCATGACGTCCGCTTCGTGGTGCGCGCCACCGGCAGCGAGGCGTTCGTGGTCAGCGAGGAATCGCTGGCGCTGGCGTGGCGTGACATCGGCGAACTGGCGACGGCGGACGGCACCGATCCTTCATTGCAGCGTATGGCGCGGCGCTGGTTGGCGCGCTGAAGGCGGCATCGAAGTCGCCCGTGGCCCGGGCGCCGGTGGCGTCGGGCCATGCCTGGCCAGGCTTGACTCAGTAAAGGATGCGCGTGCGCAACGTGCCGGGAATCGCAGCGAGCTCTTCGCGCACGGCGGCGGCCTGGTCCTCGCCGGCGGTGATGTCGATCACCACGTAACCGACCTGCGGATCGGTGCGCAGGAACTGGCCGTCGATGTTGACGTTGTGCCGCGAGAAGATCTCGTTGATCTTCGACAGCACGCCCGGCACGTTACGGTGGATGTGCAGCAGGCGCAGGCTGTTGTCATGCTCGGGCAGCGTGACTTCCGGGAAGTTGACGGCCGACAGCGTGCTGCCGTTGTCGCTGTAGCGCACCAGCTTGGCCGCCACTTCAATGCCGATGTTGTCCTGGGCTTCCAGCGTGCTGCCGCCCACGTGCGGGGTCAGGATGACGTTGTCGTGCCGGGTCAGCGGCGACTGGAAGATATCCCCGTTGCCCTTGGGCTCGACCGGGAACACATCCAGTGCCGCGCCGCCGATCTGCCCCGACGCCAACGCTGCATCCAGCGCGTCGATGTCGACGATGGTGCCGCGTGCAGCATTGATCAGGTGGGCGCCACGGCGCATCTTCGCCAGTTCGGTTGCACCGATCATCCACTGCGTGGCCGCGGTTTCCGGCACATGCAGGGTCACGATATCGGCCCGCTCCAGCAGGTCGTCCAGGCTGGCGGCGGCGCGTGCATTGCCCAGTGCCAGCTTGGTTTCGACATCGTGGAAGATCACGTGCAGGCCCAGCGATTCGGCGAGCACGCCCACCTGGGTGCCGATGTGGCCGTAACCGATGATGCCCAGCGTCTTGCCCCGCACTTCATGGCTGCCGCTGGCCGATTTGGACCAGCCGCCGCGGTGGCATTCGGCATTTTTCTGCGGAATGCCACGGGTCAGCATGATCGCTTCGGCGATCACCAGTTCGGCCACGCTGCGGGTATTGGAGTACGGGGCATTGAACACCGGGATGCCGGCCAGCTCGGCCGCGTCCAGGTCCACCTGATTGGTGCCGATGCAGAAGCAGCCCACCGCGATCAGGCGCTTGGCCTCGCTCAGCACCTCGGCGCTGAGTTGGCTGCGCGAACGGATGCCGACGATGTGCGCCTCGGCGATGCGCGCCTTCAGCTCGTCTTCCGGCAGGGCCTTGGAATGCAGCTCGATCTGGCTGTAGCCGGCGGCCGTGAAGACATCCACGGCGGTCTGGCTGACCCCCTCCAGCAACAGCACGCGGATATCCTGCTTGGGGTAAGAGGTCTTCTTCGGCGACATGGGACGGCACGGCCAGTGGGACGATGGGGCGCTCACTATGCCAGATCCGGGGCCCATGGTGCAGTGCGCAAATGGTTGCATCTGTAGCGGTTTTTCCCGTGTTGCCACGGGGCTGGACGCTGGCCGCGGCGGCTGGCACGCTTGCCCGCTCTTTCCGCTGTCCGCCCGACCGCCATGACCGATCCCCGCCTTGCCGAGCTGCAGCAGTCCTGCCCAGCGCTGCGCCTGAAGACCGATGCCGCCGACCTGGAGCACTACGGCCGCGACTGGACCCGGCGGTGGACGCCGGCGCCGCTGGCCATTGCGCTGCCGGCCAGCGTGGAGGAAGTGCAGGCGGTGATGCGCTGGAGCGCCAGTGCCGGTGTGGCGGTGGTGCCATCCGGCGGGCGTACCGGGCTGTCCGGCGGGGCCGTGGCGGCGCAGGGCGAGCTGGTGCTCAGCCTGGAGCGCATGAACAAGGCGCTGGCCTACGATGCCGTGGACCGGACCTTGACGGTGCAGGCGGGCATGCCGCTGGAAGCGCTGCACAACGCGGCCTTGGAACATGGTCTGATCTATCCCGTGGATTTCGCTGCCCGGGGGTCCTGCACCATCGGTGGCAACATCGCCACCAACGCCGGTGGCATCCGTGTGATCCGCTATGGCAACACGCGTGAATGGATCGCCGGGTTGAAGGTGGTCACGGCCGACGGCGAGCTGCTGGAACTCAACAAGGGCCTGATCAAGAACTCCAGCGGCTACGACTTCCGCCAGTTGTTGATCGGCTCGGAAGGGACGCTCGGGGTGATCGTCGAGGCGACCGTGCGTCTCACCGACCCCGCGCCGGCCAGCAACGTGATGCTGCTGGCGGTGCCAAGCTTCGAAGTACTCATGCATGTGTTTTCTGCGTTCCGTGCGCGGCTGGAGCTGCAGGCGTTCGAGTTCTTCACCGATCGCGCGCTCGGCCATGTGCTGGCCCATGGTGCGCAGGCACCGTTCGACACGGTCTACCCGTTCTACGTGGTCACCGAATACGCCGCCGGCGATGAGGCGCAGGAGGCCGCGGCCATGGCCGCCTTCGAGGACTGCCTGGGCAACGGCTGGGTAGTGGACGGGGTGATCAGCGCCAGTGACGCCCAGGCGGCGCAACTGTGGCGCCTGCGCGAAGGCATCACCGAAGCGGTGGCACGTTACACGCCCTACAAGAACGATGTGTCGGTGCGCATTTCAGCGATGCCGGCTTTCCTGCAGGAAACCCAGACGCTGATCGGCGATGCCTACCCGCACTTCGACGTGGTGTGGTTCGGTCATATTGGTGACGGCAACCTGCATATCAACGTACTCAAGCCCGAAGCCACTGCGGCTGAAGAATTCGTCAGCCAGTGCGAGCACGTGACCCAGTTGCTGGCCGGCGTGCTGGAGCGCTTCGATGGCAGCATTTCGGCTGAACATGGCATCGGCCTGGTCAAGAAGAAATACCTGCACAGTACCCGCGGCGCGGCCGAAATCGCGCTGATGAAGGCGGTCAAGCGTGCCTTCGATCCGCAGGCGCGGCTGAACCCCGGCAAGCTGTTCGATCTGTGAGGCAGACAAATGCCATGCACTGCCGTTACGCTCGCTTCACCTGAATCCAACGGACCGTTGCCATGACCCGTTCTGCGTTGTTGTTTGCGTTGTTGTCGTTGCCGCTCGCCGCCACCGCCTCCAGCTTCGCCGGCACCAGCGCCGGGGCATCCTCGGGGGCGTCATCGGGCTCGTCCGGCAGCAGCTCGGGTGATGACAAGGTGGTGCTGGCCGCGCGCGATGATGCGGCGGCGTTCGTGGCCAGCGACGGCCAGGTGCGCGGCGCGCGCCTGCAGGCCGCGCTGCTGCATCTACGCGAGCACAGCCAGGTGGCCCGCGATGCCAGCGACATGCAGTTGGCCACGGAGCTGCTGGCCCGCTGATGCCGGTGGGTAGGCGACGGCTGCTGCGGCGGTTGCGTGTGCTGCCCTGGCTGGCGATCGCGCTGATGGCTTTCCAGGTCCATGCAGTCCCGCTGCAGGGGCTGCATGACGGCCTGGATGCCGTGGAGCGGAAACGGGTGGATGCGGCCGTCGCGGCGGTCATGCAACGGCTGCCGCCGGTGCTTGCGCAGTCGCTGGCCGGGGGCGTGTCCGTGCATTGGGTGGATGACCTGCCCGATCACATCGTCGGCCGTGCATTCGCCGGCCAGCTGCGCCTGAGCCGAGGCCTGCTGGCCGAGGACACGGCGCTGGCCCGGCAGCAGCTGCAGGCCACTTTGATCCACGAACTCGTGCATGTCGCCGACCGCAGCGTCGGCCACTGGTCGGCCGCGCCGCGCCTGCGCGAGCTGGCAGGGTGGCAGCAGCGCCCCTGGCGACTGGGGCGGGGCGCCAACGCGTTCACGCAGCGGCAGCCCGACGCTTACGAAACGCACGACGCGGCCGAGTACCTGGCCGTCAACATGGAGCACTGGTTGCTGGATCCGGCCTATGTCTGCCGGCGTCCGGCGTTGGCGGCGTGGTTGAACGCCACGTTCGGCGCCTTGCCAGCCTCCGCATCGCCACTCCAGGCCTGTGACCCGCGCCTGCCCTTTGTTGCCGCCGGTGAGCAGATTGGCGCATGGCAACTGCTTCAGTTGGACCCCCAACGCGTGTACGCAGTGGACTACCTGTTTGCCGAGGGCGCAACGCAGCCGATGAGCCGTTGGGGCCACAGCATGCTGCGGCTGGTGATCTGTCGCCCGGGCCGCACGCCGGGGCCGGCGTGCCGGTTGGATCTGGACCAGCACGTCGTGCTCTCGTTCCGGGCCTTCGTCGGCGATGTCCAGTTGTCGAACTGGCGGGGCCTCACCGGCGGTTACCCATCGCGCCTGTTCGTGTTGCCGTTGCAGCAGGTCATCGATGAATACACCCAAGTGGAGCTGCGCGGCCTGGCCTCCTATCCACTGCACCTGCAGCCAACGCAGATTGCATCGCTGCTGGAGCGTGCCGCACAACTGCATTGGAGCTACGACGGGCGTTATCGCTTCGTCAGCAATAACTGCGCGGTGGAAACCGCGAAACTGCTGGTGGCCGGGGTGCCTGCGCTGGATGCCGCTGGAATCGGCCGTATCACGCCGAAGGGTGTGCGCCGAAGGCTGATGAAGGCCGGCGTGCTGGACGCCACGGTGCTGGCCGATCGCGGGCGCGCCGAACAGGAGGGCTACTACTTTGCCTCGGCGGACCGGCGTTACGCCATGCTGTTCGCTGCGGCCAAGGCCGAACTGCCGTTACCCGCAGCGGATGCGCGCGCGTGGCTGCGGTTGCCTGCGACCACGCGCACGCCCTGGTTGCAGCGCGGTAATCTGCGGACCACGGCGGGACTGCTGTTGCTGGAGCAGGCGGCGCAGCGTCGCGCCGAACTGGGTGCCCGTGACCGCCTCAAACGCCTGCTGCTGGCCGCGCCCGAATCGCCATCCACGCAGTCATTGCAGGCCCTGCTGACCGAGTCGGGGCAGTGGTTGCAGCCGGCCGCGTGGTTGGGCGACGACGGCTATGGGCTGCCACAGGGCGAAGAACTGCAGGCCTTGGCACAGCCACTGCAATCGGCAGCACGCGATGGCCCGGAACAGTGGCAGGCGCTGCGGCAGGCGATGCGTGCGCAGCTGCCAGAACTGCAGCAGCGGGAGTTGGCCAGCATCGAGGACAACCTTGATCGGTTGTCACGGCACCTGCGCGCCCGTGCCCCTGCCGCCGGGCACGATCAAGCAGCTGGCGCCGGAACCCCGGCGGCGGAAACCACACCGGCGCGCTGAGGCGCCGGGTGGGCACCGACGGCCCGATCGGGCACGTCGGCACTGTTGCATGCCGCAGATCAGTCCGCGCGGCCGGCGAACTCACCCGTGGTGGTGTTGACCAGCACGCGCTCGCCGTTGGCGATGTACTCGGGCACCATGATTTCCAGGCCGGTGTTGAGCTTGGCCGGCTTGGGGCGCTTGGTGGCGGTGCCGCCCTTCATTTCCGGCGGCGTCTCCACCACTTCCAGCACCACGCTGGTGGGCAGCTGGATGGCCACCGGCTGGTCGTCGATGACCTGCACGTAGATGCCGGTCAGGCCATCGGTGATGTAGCCGGCATCGTCACCGATGACGTCTGCATCCAGGGTGTAGGGCGTGTAGTCCTCGTCATCGAGGAACACGAACGCATCGCCGTCCTTGTAGGAGTAGGTCGACTGGCGGCGCAGCAGCTCCACTTCGGTCAGGTTGTCATCGGCATCGAAGCTGGCGTCGAGCTTGTTGCCGCCCGGCACGCTGTACATGATGAAACGGAAACGCACGTTGCCGCCGCGACCCTGTGGCGAGCTGCGCTCGATGTCGCGGATCTGGTAGACGCCGTTGTTGTACTCGACGACGTTGCCTTTCTTGATGTCGTTGGCTTTCATTGCTGCTGTCTTCGCTGGGGGAGGGCACCGTCCCGGTGCCCGGGGGAATCACTTCGGAGCGAGCCGGGTGGCTCCGTCCAGGCGGATGGTCTCGCCATTGAGGTACGTGTTGCCAAGCAGGTAGGCCACCAGGCTGGCGAAATCTTCCGGCCTGCCCAGCCGTGAGGGGAAGGGAATGGAGGCGGCCAGCGATTCCTGCACCGCCGCAGGCATGCCGTCGACCATCGGCGTCCAGAACACGCCGGGCGCGATCGTGTTGACGCGGATGCCGAAGCGGGCCAGTTCGCGGGCCATCGGCAGGGTCATCGAAACCACGCCCCCTTTGCTGGCAGCGTAGGCGGCCTGGCCGATCTGCCCTTCGTAGGCGGCGATGCTGGCCGTGTTGATGATCGCCCCGCGCTCGCCGTCCTCGCCGACCGCATTGTGCTGGATGAGGTCCGCGGCGGCCTTGGCGACATTGAAGCTGCCCACCAGGTTGACCATGACCGTGGACTGGAAGCCAGCCAGCGGCATCGGGCCTTCCTTGCCCAGCACGCGCCCCGCGCCGAGGATGCCGGCGCAGTTGATCGCCGTGTTCAGGCCGCCCAGCCATGCGGCCGACTCGGCCATTGCCTGGCGGACGGCGTCTTCATCGCGTACATCCACGCGGAAGTAGCGCACGGCCTGGCCGAGTTCGGCGCTGGCTTCGGCGCCCTTGTCGTCGTTGAGGTCCCACAGGGCAACGCGGGCCTGCTGGGCTACCAGATGGCGGGCGACGGCCAGGCCGAGGCCTGAAACGCCGCCGGTGACGACGGCGCGGACACTGGAAAGCTGCATGGACACTTCCTGCGGGGCAAAAACTGGATTCTAGCGGATGCAGGGCGGCGGACTGTTGTGCAGCGCTTGTTGACGCGACGCGGCCGCTGCGGTTAGCTCATGAACCTCCGGCGACCGCGCCTGCATGGACGGCCCACTGCGTACCCCGGACGGAGCGGCTGACTGCCGATGGCCCCGCGGCCAGGCTGGCGTGAGCTCAGCCGCGCGCCAGTGCCAGGCCGACGCGGCTGCCTGTGGGACGGCCGAGCAGGGCGGCCAGCCAGCGGCCAATGGCCGCCAGTTCCTGCAGGTCAACGCCACAGGGCAAGCCCAGTCCCTGCAGCAGGTAGACCACGTCCTCGCTGGCGACGTTGCCGCTGGCCCCCTTGGCATAGGGGCAGCCGCCGGCGCCGGATACCGCACTGTCTACGACCCTGACGCCGCCCTCCAGGCAGGCGGCGATGTTGGCGATCGCTTGGCCGTAGGTGTCGTGGAAGTGCACGGCCAATGCTGAGACCGGTACTTCGGCGGCGACCGCATCCAGCATCTGCCGCGCCTTGCGCGGGGTGCCGACGCCGATGGTGTCGCCCAGCGAGATTTCGTAACAGCCCATGGCGTGCAGCGCCCGCGCAACGCGGACCACGTCGGACAGCGGGACGTCGCCTTGGTAAGGGCAGCCAAGCACGGTGGAGACATACCCGCGCACGCGCACCCCATCTGCCTTGGCACGGGCCAGCACGGGGGCGAAGCGGGCCAGCGATTCGTCGATGCCGGCATTGGTATTGGTGCGGTTGAAGGCCTCGGAGGCCGCAGTGAACACCGCGACCTCGGTGGCGCCTGCGGCGAGGGCGCCCTCGTAGCCTTTCTCATTGGGTACCAGCACCGGATAGGACACGCCGTCGCGACGGCTTATCCCCGCCATCACCTCGGCCGCGTCGGCCAGTTGCGGCACCCAGCGCGGGCTGACGAAGCTGGTGGCTTCGATGCTGCGCAAGCCGGTGCCGCTGAGCCGATCGATCAGACTGACCTTGTCAGCCGTGGCCACCGGTTGCTTTTCATTCTGCAGCCCATCGCGGGGGCCGACTTCGACGATGCGGACAAACTCAGGCATGGGGTGTGGTTCCGGTGGTCACGGGCGGGGCGCAGGTGATCGTTGTCAGTGCGGTAGCTGCCAACGGGGTGGGCGCCGTTCCAGGAACGCCGCCAGACCTTCCTGGCCTTCCGCCGAGACCCGCAGCCGGGCTATCAGCGCGGCGTTGTGCTGGTCCAGCTGGGCGGCGTCGGGAGTGTCCAGGACCTGGCGCACCAGCGCCTTGGCGGTGCCGGCGGCGACCGGGCCCGCCTGCAGCAGCAGGTCCACCTGGGCCTGCACGGCGGCGTCCAGGATCGAGGCGTCCACCACCTGGTGCAGCAGGCCGATACGCAGGGCCGTGTCGGCATCGAAGTGCTCACCGGTGGCAAACCAGCGCCGCGCCTGGCGGGCACCAATGGCCTGCACCACATAGGGCGAGATGGCCGCGGGCAGCAGGCCCAGCCGACTCTCGGTAAGGCCGAAGCGGGCGTCCTGACTGGCAATGGCGATGTCGCAGCAGGCGACAAGGCCCACGCCGCCGCCGAATGCCGCTCCGTGGATGCGCGCTACGGTGGGGCGTGGCAGGGTGTCCAGGGTTCGCATCAATCGCGCAAGCCCCAGTGCATCGTCCAGATTCTCCGCTTCGCTGGCCGTGGCCATGGACCGCATCCAATTCAGATCGGCGCCCGCGGAGAACGAGCGCCCTTCGCCGGCCAGCACCACGCAGCGAACGCCTGGGTCGTTTCCAGCCTGAACGAGTGCCTCGGTAAGCAAGGCGATCAGCTCGGCGTCGAAGGCGTTATGCAGGCTCGGCCGGTTCAGGGTGAGGGTCTGTACGCCGCCGTGCAGGCGGCGGGTCAAAGCATCGGTCATGGGTGTCCGGAATTTGCTGTCTGTATGGATCATAGCGGTGCGTGTGGAGCAGGCCATGACGCAGCGCGGCGATGTTAGACTTGATAACCATTCTTGATAGCGAAGCAGGGCCCTGGTGACGTTGTCCGAATTGCCATTGCAAGCCAACGCGGTCGTCGATGCTGTCGTCGACCAGCATGCAAACGATGCGATTGCGCGCCGCCTGCGCGAACTGGGGTTCGTGAACGGCGAACAGGTGCGCCTGGTCGCACGCGGGCCCATCGGCGGCGAGCCCCTGCTGGTGCAGGTGGGTTTCACCCGTTTCGCCCTGCGCCGCAGTGAAGCGGCAAGGATCAGTGTCGTCGCCGAGCGTGCCGCATGAGCGCCGCCCAGGCCCTGCCGCTGCGCATCGCGCTGGTCGGCAATCCAAACAGTGGCAAGACTGCGCTGTTCAACCAGTTGACCGGCAGCCGCCAGAAGGTAGCCAACTACACCGGGGTCACGGTCGAACGCAAAGAAGGGCGGCTGCGCTCGCCTTCCGGTCGCGAGTTCGCCGTGCTGGACCTGCCGGGCGCGTACAGCCTGCAGCCGGCCAGCCTGGACGAGGCGATCACCCGTGATCTGTGCCGGGGCTTCTATCCCGGCGAGGCCGCGCCGGACGTCCTGCTGTGCGTGATCGACGCCACCAACCTGCGCCTGCACCTGCGTTTCGCACTGGAGCTGCGTGAACTGGGCAAGCCGATGGTGGTGGCCCTGAACATGGTGGACGCGGCGCAGCGCCGTGGTATCCAGATCGACGTGGCGGCCCTGCAGCAGGCGCTGGGCGTGCCGGTGGTGGAAACCGTGGCCGTGCGCCGCAATGGTGCCCAGGCACTGGTGGAGACCCTCGATTCGGTGGTGCCCCACCTGCAACCGCTGCAGATTGCCGCACCGGCCGACGGCGACTACCACCGTGCGGTACGTGACATCCTGAGCGCTGCGGTCAGCATGCCCAGTCGAACGGCCGAGATCGACGACCGCCTGGACCGCTGGCTGCTGCACCCCGTGTATGGCCTGATCACCCTGGTCGTGGTGATGTTCCTGATCTTCCAGGCGGTGTTCGCCTGGGCGACGCCGCTGATGGACGGCATCGAAGCCGGGTTCGGCTGGCTGGGCGAAGTGGTGGGATCGGCGCTGCCGGAAGGCCCGCTGACCAGCCTGTTGACAGACGGCATCATTGCCGGCGTAGGCGGGGTGGTGGTGTTCCTGCCACAGATCCTGATCCTGTTCGCCTTCATCCTGGCGCTGGAGGAATCGGGCTACCTGCCTCGCGCCGCTTTCCTGCTGGACCGGATGATGGCCGCCGCCGGCCTTTCCGGCCGCTCGTTCATCCCACTGCTGTCGAGCTTCGCCTGTGCGGTGCCGGGCATCATGTCCACCCGTAGCATCCAGGACCCGCGTGACCGGCTGGCCACGATCCTCGTAGCGCCGTTGATGACCTGTTCGGCGCGCCTGCCCGTGTACGCCCTGCTGATCGGTGCGTTCATCCCGCAGAAGCAGGTCTGGGGCGTCTTCAACCAGCAGGGGCTGGTGTTGTTCGGCCTGTACGTGGCCGG
>DALZLW010000089.1:0-14673 GCA_032007425.1 Stenotrophomonas sp. | reverse complement strand
GTCACGCCGTTGACCAGTTCCGAGGGGTACTGGTCGAACTCCACGCTGCGGTTGTCACCGGTGCTGACCACTTCGCGGCCGTTGAGCAGCGTGGTGGCGAAATCCGGTGACAGGCCACGAACGCTGATGACCTGGGCACGACCGGCCACGCGCTGGGCTGCCAGCCCGGGCAGGCGCGCCAGCGATTCGGCGATGCTCACGTCCGGCAGCTTGCCGATGTCTTCGGCGGAAATGACTTCCACCACCGAGGTCGCGTCCTGTTTGATCGCGATCGCGTTCTCGATGCCGCGGCGGATGCCGGTCACCTGCACGGTATCCAGATCGGTGGCATTGCTGCCGGTGGTGGTGGCATCGGCCGACTGTGCCGAGGCCAGCATCGGTGCCAGTGCAGCGGCCAGCGCGAGACTGAGCGCGCAGCGCGTGTGGTTCAACATATCCCCTCCCAGGCAATGTTGCTGAGTGCGTTGTGGTCCGCGGCGAAAGATCGCACGCGGGTCGTGGCGCGGTGGCCACTGACTGCGCCGCCATGGTAGGCGGCTGGCCTGCCAGCGACTGCGCCCTGCATACGTATTCAATGCACATGCAGGACCTGTAATCGATTACATGGCGCCTTTCCCGGGCTCCAGCGGCACGAAGCGGATGGCCTGGCCGCCACCGGGGGCGAGGATCAACTGCAGCGTATCGGCTGCCGTCACCTCACGGGTATCGCGGGCAAAGGCAAAGGGATGGCTGCGGTAGTCCGCCCCGGCGCCGTCGCGGTAGATCTCCGCGCGATAGCGCACGCCGGGTTCCAGGAAGCCCAGCGACACCGGCAGGACCCGCCCATGCGCATCGGTGATGCTGCCCAGGAACCAGTCGCGGCTGTTGCGGTCGCGACGGACGATGGTGACGAAGTCGCCGATTTCGCCATCGAGCACGCGGGTCTGCTCCCAGTCCACGGCGACATCCTTGATGAACTGGAACGCATCACGGTGCTGTCGATAGTGCTCCGGCAGGTCGGCCGCCATCTGGATCGGGCTGTACAGCACCACGTACAGGGCCAGCTGCCTGGCCAGGGTGCTGGGGATGGCCTGGCCATGCCGGCCCTTCAACGACAGCACGCCCGGCGTGTAGTCCATGGGCCCGGACAACATGCGGGTGAACACCAGGTTCACTTCGTGGTCCGGCGGGTTGGGCGGCTGGCCCCAGGCGTTGTATTCCATGCCACGGGCGCCTTCGCGGGAAATCCAGTTCGGATAGGTGCGACGCAGGCCGGTGTCCTTGATCGGCTCATGGGGGTTGACCGAGAGTCGGCGTGCAGCAGCGGCCTGCACCACCTTCAGGTGGTGCCGGGCCATGAACTGGCCATCGTGCCACTCGCGCAGCAGGGGGCCGCCTGCTGGATTGCGCCGGTCCACCTGGCCGTCATCACAGACGTAGCCGGTCTTGAACGAATCCACGCCGAGGCGGGCATACAGGTCCAGTGCCGCATCCAACTGGTCTTCGTAGTGCTCGATCGCACAGCCGGTTTCGTGGTGGCCGACCAGGTGCACGCCCTTGCGCGCGCCGTAGGCGGTGAGTGCTTCGATGTCGAAATCCGGGGTGGCACGGGTGAAGTCGAAATCATATCCGTTGCCGACCCAGTTGCCGTCCCAGCCAGGATTCCAGCCTTCCACCAGCACCCCACGGAAACCGTTGGCCGCAGCGAAGTCGATGACTTTCTTCGTCTTGGCGGTGGTGGCGGCATGACGCGGTCCGGTGGCCCAGCTTTCTTCGTCCAGATGCATGGACCACCACACCCCCAGGTACTTGGCAGGCTTGACCCAGCTCACATCGCCCAGCGCATTGGGCTCGTTGAGGTTGAGGATCAGATCCGATTCCACCAGACCGCCTGCGCGGTCGGCGATCTGCAGCGTGCGCCACGGTGTGCTGAAGGGCAGGGCGCGGCGTACTTTCCAGCCCTCGGCCGACGGTGACAGCTGCGCGCGCAGGCGCTGGCCTTCGGTACGCCGCAGCCACATGCCGGCATAGTCCACCAGGGCAGCCTCGTGGATGGCCACGTGCAGGCCGCTGTCGCTGCGCAGGGTGAGCGGGGTGTGCGCCAGCGGCACTTCCTGCAGCGGCGTGCGCGAATACAGGTACTCGTAGTGGATCGGCTCGCCGGCTGGAATCCACCAGGCCGTCGCCGGCTGGGCGATGGCGAACTCGGTCAGCTCCTCATCGATGATCGCCTCGGCCAGGCCGGCTTGCTGCGGGAATTCGTAGCGGAAGCCCAAGCCATCGTCGAATACCCGGAACACCAGGTCCAGCCGGCGCTTGGCGCCCGTGGTCTGCTGCAGGGCGACGCTGAGTTCGTTGTAATGATTTCGGCTGGAGCGGCGCTCGCCCCATGGCTGTTCCCAGCTTTCGTCAACACTGCGGGTGCTGCTGCCGACGATTTCGAAATCGCGGTCGAGGCGGCCATCGTGCAGCTCGAATCCCAGTTTGGACGGCGCCACGACTGCATCGCCCAGGCGCTGTACCTGGTAGCGCGCGGTGCCACCTTCCACCTGCAGGGTCAGGGTGAGGACCTTGGCCGGCGATTCCACGCTGAGCGAAGACGGCGCTGCGGCGTACAGCAGCGGGCTGGCCAACACCAGGGCCAGGGCCAGCCACGGTGCGAGCCGGGCGCGATTGAACAGTGGAAACAACGGCATTTCCCCTCCCAGGGCGTGCAGGAACGGCCTCGACCTTAGCCCAGCCGATCTGGTGCACCGCCGGCGCTGGCGATGAATACGTATGCAGGCAGGGCGTCTGCTGCGCCCGCCGTCTACCATGTCGGCACGGTGCCTTGAGGGAGGCACTGCGCCCCGGGCGGACGATCGGCCGGGACCTACACCATGCAAAGAGGGAGGGAGGGTGACGGGCGCAAGCCGGTTGTCCGCTTCGATGCTGAAGATGATCTGCCTGACCGTCGCCGTGGCGACGATGCTGGGTTCGACCGCACGGGCGGCCGGGCTGGAACTGGATGGCCGCCAGGCGCGTGCAGAGGCCGTCGCCGGTGGTGGCTTCGTGTTGCATACGCCTGATCGCGTGGTGCGCATCGGTGCGCAGCCGATGCGCAGCGAAACCGCCAGCCCGTTGTTCGACGCGCTGTTTGCCTTGGCGCAACAGGAGCTGGATCAGGATCGGGTGGATGCGATCCGCGATCCGTCGTTCAACGACGGATTGCCGGTACCCTGTGATTGCTTCAAGACCGGCGCCAACTGGCCTTATGTCTGGACGCGCGACATGAGCTTTGCCGCCGACCTGGCCGTGGCCAGGCTCGACCCGCAGCGGACCCGGCAGTCGTTGCAGTTCAAGCTGTCCACTGCGCGCGATGGGCGTACGCAGGGCCTGTTCGTCGCCCAGGACACGGGGTCCGGCGGCAGTTGGCCGATCAGCAGCGACCGCGTCGTGTGGTTCCTTGCCGCCCGCCATCTGCTGGATGATCCGGTGTTCGCCGAACAGGTGTGGCAGGCGCTGCAGGCCACGCTGGCGCAGGATCGGGCGATGGTGTTCGAACCGGGCATCGGCCTGTACCGGGGGGAGACGTCCTTCCTCGATTGGCGTGAGCAGACCTATCCGGACTGGACGCGTGAGGACGTGCGCTTCATCGGCGAGTCCTTTGCGCTGTCCACCAATGTACTGCACTACCAGGCGCTGCGGCTGGGCCAGCAACTGGCAGCTGGTCACGGCGATGTCGCGCTGGCCGGGCAGTACCAGCAGTGGGCCGATGCCTTGGCCGTGCAGATCGACGCCCGCTTCTGGCGCGACGATGCGGGCCAGTACATGAGTTACATCGGTGAGGCGGCCCACCCGGTGCCCTATGCCAAGTACGACCTGTTGGCCACCGCATTGGGGGTGTTGGCCGGTGTGCTGCCTGAACACCGTGCGCGGCAGGCGCTGGCCAACTACCCGGCGAGCGCCGCTGGCAGCCCGGTGGTCTGGCCGCAGGAGGGCGGCCAGCCGATCTACCACAATCGTGCGATCTGGCCGTTCGTGAGTGCTTACTCGCTGCGCGCCGCACGCCAGCTCGATGATGCAGCGCGGATCAGCGCCGAGGTGCTGTCACTGATGCGCGGTGCCGCGCTTTCCGGCTCCAACATGGAAAATTACGAGCTGTTGACCCAGAAGATCCACGTCGATGAGGGGGCGCTCAGTGGCCCCGTGGTCAACTCCGAGCGGCAACTGTGGTCCGTGGCCGGCTATCTGGACATGGTGCTGCAGGGGGTGTTTGGCCTGTTGCCTGATGGCCAGCTGCAGCCGAAGCTGCCCGCGTCGCTGGTGCCCATGCTCTTTGCTGGCGGCGACCGCATCAGCCTGCGGATGGCCGACCAGCGCTATGTGCTGGTGAAGCCGACGATCCCGGGCGAGGGCCTGCTGGTCGCCGGCACGGTCGAGCGCGGCGCCGGTGTCACCACGGTGCAGTTGATACCGGCACCGGTCGCGGCGGCGGCAGCGCCCACCACCGCGGCCGCAGCGGCTTATGCACCGGCGACGCCTGCCGCACCGGTGGCGCGGCCGCAGCCAGGTGGCTGGCAGGTGGCGGTGCCTGCCGACCACCAGCTGTGGCGTGATGGCGCCGCGGTCACGGCACGCGATGGGCGGGTCTTGTTGCGCGACGACGGCCTGCAGCACTGCCTCAGCCTGACACGGCGTGCGCAGGCGCTGGAATCGCTGCACAGCCCGATGACCTGCGTCGGACCGCAGCAGCGGCTGGCCGGCGGGCAGCGCTGGTCCTGGAACCAGATGCACGCCGGGCGGGTGCGCCTGCGCTTGGAATTCAACAACCCCAATGGTCCGATCAATACCGGCGTGACCGCCGCGGTGAAGCAACTGGCCGTGCAGTGCGACGGCGGCGCCAGCCAGAGTCACACGGTGGTGATGCCGCACAGCGCGGGTGTGCAGGCCTCCACTGCGGCCGAATTCGATCTGCCTGCAGGGCAGTGCCGCATCGAGCTGCAGGAAGGATTCAACATGAGCGCACTGGCGCACTTCGAGCCCTACACCGGCAACAAGGGCGGACGTAGCGGCGTGCTCAACCAGGCCGACATCCACGCCCTGCTGCTGGCGCCGGTCGCGCCTGTCACCAAGGACACCCCATGAACCCGCCTGCCGCCGCCCGTCCTGACAAACCGCAACTGTCGTTCTGGCAGATCTGGAACATGTGCTTTGGCTTCCTGGGCATCCAATTCGGCTTCGCCCTGCAGAACGCCAACGCCAGCCGCATCTTTGAAACGCTGGGTGCTTCGATGGAGGCGGTGCCGGGTCTGTGGATCGCCGCGCCGCTGACCGGCCTGCTGGTCCAGCCCATCGTCGGCTACCTGTCCGACCGCACCTGGACGCGCTGGGGACGGCGGCGCCCGTTCTTCATGATCGGTGCCGTGCTGACCACGCTGGCCTTGCTGGTGATGCCCAACTCGCCCACCTTGTGGATCGCGGCCGGCACGCTATGGGTATTGGATGCTTCCATCAACGTATCGATGGAACCCTTCCGTGCGTTCGTCGGTGACCAGCTGGCACCGCGCCAGCGTCCTACCGGCTTTGCCATGCAGAGCTTCTTCATCGGAGTGGGCGCCATCGTCGCCAGTTTCCTGCCCTTCCTCCTCGCTCATTTCGGGGTGGCCAACACGGCGGCGCCCGGAGAAATGCCCGACACCGTGCGTTATGCGTTCTACTTTGGTGCCGCCGTGTTGTTGGTGGCCATCTTCTGGACGGTGGTGAGCACGCGCGAGTATTCACCCGCGGAACTGGCGGGGTTCGCCGATGCCGAGCCGGCGCATGCACGCGTGGCGGCTGCCGGCAGCGTGCCAACCCGCTCGCAGGCGCTGCGCTGGCTGCTCGCAGGAACGGTGCTGGCCGTGCTGATCCGCTGGCAGCAGGGCGACAAGATGCTGTACGTCCTGGCCGGTCTGTGTGCCGCCTATGGTGCGTTGCTGGGCATCGCACGGGTGCTGCCGCGCACCCACATGCTGGCCAGCATCGTCGAGGACGTGCGCACCATGCCGGACACCATGCGTCGGTTGGCGTGGGTGCAGTTCTTCTCCTGGTTTGCCTTGTTCGCGATGTGGATCTACACCACGGCGGCCGTGGCCGGTACCCATTTCGGCTCCAGCGATCCGCAGTCGGCGGCGTACAACGAGGGGGCCAACTGGGTGGGTGTGCTGTTTGGTGCCTACAACGGCTTCGCCGCCCTGGCCGCACTGCTGATCCCGTTGATGGTGCGGGCGATCGGACTGCGCTGGAGCCATCTGGTCAACCTGTGGCTGGGCGGCGCAGGCCTGGCCTCGATGATGTTCATCGACGATCCACGCTGGCTGCTGGTGTCGATGGTCGGTGTGGGCTTTGCCTGGGCCTCGATTCTTTCCCTGCCTTATGCGCTCCTGTCTGACAGCGTGCCTGCCACGAAGATGGGCGTGTACATGGGCATCTTCAATTTCTTCATCGTGATTCCGCAGTTGGTGGCCGCCAGTGCGCTGGGCTTTGCCCTGCGTGCCTGGCTCGGTGGCCAGCCCATGCACGTGCTGGTACTGGGGGGCGTCAGCCTGCTGGTGGCGGGACTGTGCGTGCTGCGGGTTCCGTCCCGTCCGGAGGTGGTGTGATGCGTTTGGTTCTCTCTCTTGCGGTGGCTGCAAGCCTGTCTCCCGGCCTGGCCTCGGCCGCGCCGCGTCCGGACTACATCGGGACCACCGAGCCCTTCGCCAGCGATGCGGTGTACTTCGTGGTGACCGACCGTTTCGTCAACGGTGATCCTGCCAATGACCACCGTGACCAGGGCGGCGCGCATCCCACCTTCGACATCCCCGTGCCGTGCCCGGACAAGGTGGATGGCAACATCGGCTACCTCGGTGGTGACTTCAAGGGCGTGCTGGACAATGCGGACTACATCCGTGAGCTGGGTTTCGGCGCCGTGTGGATCACCCCCATCGTCGACAATCCAGACCAGGCCTTTACCGGCAGCAAGCCGATCAGCTGCACCAGCACGCTCACCGACCGCGGCAAGACCGGCTACCACGGCTACTGGGGCATCAACTTCTACAAAGTGGATGAGCACCTGCCCAGCGCCGATCTGGATTTCGCCGGCTTCACCAAAGGGGTGCATGCGGCCGGGCTGAAGGTCGTGCTGGACATCGTCGGCAACCATGGTTCGCCGGCGTGGACCATGCCGGTGCGCCAGCCGCAGTTCGGGCAGATCTTCGACAAGGATGACCGGCTCATCGCCGACCACCAGAACCTGGCGCCGACGCAGCTGGACCCGCAGCACAATGCGCTGCACGCGTTCTATAACAACATCGGCCCGGTGGATGCAGCCAACGGCTCGATCTTCGATGGCAACCTTGCCGAACTGGGTGACTTCAACGAACACAACCCGGCGGTGATGGATTACCTGGTCGGCGCTTACCTGCAATGGACCGCACAAGGCGTGGATGCCCTGCGCATCGACACCATCGGCTGGCTGCCGCACCCGTGGTGGCATGCCTTCGTGCGGCGGATCCGGGCCGAGCATCCGGGCATGTTCATGTTCGGCGAAGCCTTCGACTACGAAGCGGCCAGGATCGCCGAACACACCTGGCCAGCCAATGCCAATGTCAGCGTGCTGGACTTCCCGCTGCGCGGCGCGATGGAGGCCACCTTCGGCCACCAGCAGAAGGGCTTTGAAACGCTGGCCGAGCCACTGCACCTGCTGGACGGGCCGTATGCCAACCCGTACGAGCTGATGAGCTTCTACGATAACCATGACATGCCGCGCCTGGATGCCAGCGACGCCGGTTTCATCGATGCCAACAACTGGTTGTTCACCGCGCGTGGCATCCCGGTGCTGTACTACGGTTCGGAAACCGGCTTCATGCGTGGCCGCGCCGAGCATGCCGGCAACCGCGCCTACTTCGGCCAGGCACGGGTGGACGCCGCCGCGCAGAGCCCGATCTTCGCGCCGCTGCAGCGGGTCGCCAAGCTGCGTGCAGCCACGCCGGCGTTGCAGCGCGGCCTGCAGGTGAACGAACGCCTGGCGGGTACGACGGCGGTGTTTTTCCGGGTGCTGCAGCACGGTGATGTCAGCCAGACTGCGCTGGTGCTGCTGAACAAGGGCGACGCCGCGGCGTCGCTGGAAGTCAGCCGTTACCTGCAGGCCGGGCGTTGGCGCGATGCACTGGACGGTGGTCACGCCGAGGTTGCCGATGTGCTGAAGGCCACGGTCCCTGCGCACGGCATCAAAGTGTTCGTTCTTGATGCCCCGGTGCAGCAGCCGCAGTTGCAGGCGGAGCTGGACAAGGCCATGGCTGACCAGAAAGCGCGTGCCCTGAAGCTGGGCGTTCGCTGAAGGTCGTGAAGAAGGCCCGGGGGGGCGATCGGCGGGCGTCGCCGGCCGGATCATCCGGGGTGGTCAGCCGGTAAGGGGGCGGGCGATGGCACGTTACAATCGCCGGTCGCCCCGATGCCAAGATCCACCTTCATGACCGACCCCGCCCCCCAGACCGCGCTTGAAACCCTGCTGCAGACGGCGATGAACGGCCAACTGCCGATCAAGGCGTTCATGCAGGCCTTCGTAGCCTCCGATGTCCTGCTGCTCACTGGCAGCATGGTGACTCCCGACGGCAGTGGCTTTGACCCGCTGCTGTTCGACAAGCAGGGCGTGCTGCATATCGCGGTATTCACCGATCCGGCGCGGGTGGGCGTCCACGCCCAGCAGGCGCCGCACCAGCTCCGCTGGCTGATGCTCGACGTGCTGCGGCGGGTGCCGGGTGGCTACGGCGTGGTGATCAACCCGGGCACGACGCTGGGGTTTGAGATCTCGCCTTCAGGCGTTGGTGAGATCCTGAAGGATTTCAGCTGAATCCCATTGGAGCCGGGCGCCCAGGGCAGGGCGCCTCATTGCGCTGGCGTCGAACGGCGGTTGGTCGTCACGACCTCCGCACCGCCGGGCCGGGCCCGGCGACACGGACACCGCGCGTGATCAGCGCAGCTCCACTTTGCGACGATTATCCCTGCTGACCCGGTCGATCAACTTGTTGTAAGGATCGAAGCCCGCCTCGTCCGGCTTTTCCGCCACCATGACGGTCAGCGTCGGATCGGCGCTGGTGATGTGGTGGCGCTGCAGGTAGAGCACCTTCTGCTCGCGCTCCTTGCCCGACGCCGCATTGGCAAACACACCGACTTCGACCCAGTCATCCAGCGGCACGGCCGATTCCTCGCCCTTGCCGTCGGCACGCAGCTTTTCGGCGTGCAGCTTCAGCGTGACGGCATAGCGGCCATCGGGCTGGCGGGTGGCCGAGGCGGCCAACACGCGGTTGTCATGGAAGGTGATGGTCTCGAACAGGTCGGTCAGCAATGACTGGCGGTCGGCCGGTGTCTCCTCACGGATGTAGTCCAGCAACTCGCGCGACGTGGTGAAGGGGGCCTGCTGGAAGCCCTTGTCCTGCAGGAACCGCTTCAATGCCCGGTTCAGCGCGGCCTCGCCGATTTCTTCGCGCAGGCGGTAGAACACCATCGAGCCCTTTTCGTAATGGATGTACTGCTGGTTCTCCACACGCATCAAGGGCAACTCTTCCAGGCGCTCGCCACCGCGACCGGACAGGTAACCGTCCAGCTCGCTCTTCAGGAACTGCCGCATGTGCTGTCGGCCGTACTCCTTTTCCATCACCATCAGCGCCGAATACTGCGACAGCGATTCGGACAGCATCGTACTGCCCTGCACATCGGCGCCGATCACCTGGTGTGCCCACCATTGGTGCGCCACTTCGTGCGCGGTCACATAGAACACGTAGTCGATCTTGTCCGCATCACGCAGGTCGGCGATGAAGCCGATCGATTCGGAATACGGGATGGTGTTGGCGAAGGACTGGGCGAACCTCGAGTAGCCGGGGAATTCGATGATGCGCACCTGGCGGTGCTGGTACGGGGTGAAGTTGGCCTCGTAGTAGGCCAGTGACTTCTGCACCGATTCGATCATCCGGTCCACGTTCCAGGCATGCTTGGGATCGAAGTACACCTCGATCGAGATGTCCTTGTACATGCCGCGCCGCACTTCCCAGCGCGCCGACAGGTAGGCGTAGAAGTCCAGCATCGGACGGTCCATGGCATAGCGGAAGCAGCGTCGGCCATCGACCTGTGTTTCCTGCTGCAGATAACCCGGTGCCAGTGCCACCTGGTCCGGTGCGGTGCAGATGGTGGTACGGAAATCGATCCAGTCGGCATCGTCGCTGATGTACGTATTGGCACGTGCCGCCTCATCTTCCAGCTTGTGCATGCGCCGGGGTTCACCCAGGCCACGCTTGCGCCGTTCGTTGCGGTCACTGATCTGCATGTCATCGCTGTAACCGAACGAGGGCAGCAGGCGGTTGTCGAAGAAGCTGCCGTTGTCGACGATGTTGGTGGGGCCGACCTCGCCGGTGATGCCGGTGGGGGTCTGCTCCACGCGGAAATGGAAGTGGCGCTGCTCACCCGGCTGCAGCGGCGTGGCCAGCCGGTAGATGCGGTAACCCAGCTCGCGCTCGTGGCGGGTCAGGGTCTGCCCGCCCAGGTCCACGGCCAGCAACTGCTCGTCGTCACCCATGCTGATGTGCACGTCCTGGATCGGCGTTGGGTGGGGGTTGCGCACGGTCCAGTCAGCGTCGATGCGCACCGTCTGGTCTTCCGGGCGCAGGTCCACGCGGTTGTCCACGGCGACGATGCGTGGCTGCGGCAGGCCGCGGAAGCCGGACAACTCGCGCTCGTAGCGAGCCTGCAGGTCCAGCAACTGGTCCGGAGCGTAGTAGTCGTTGCGGATGTTGCTGCTCCAATAGAGCCAGCTGCCCAGGCCGATGAAGGCAATGCCGGCCAATGCGGTCAGCACCCCGGTCGGGCCCTGCAGACGGCGGGCAGCCAGGCGCAGGCGCTGGCGGACGGTGAGGCCGACACCGCGCACCCACAGCGCCGAGGCCAGTCCCAGCAGCACCAGCAGGAACAGCCCCCAGTAGGCCTGGAACGCGAATTGTCCGGCCAGGAAATGGCCGTAACCGTTCATGTCCGACCACGGGGCGATCGGCCAGCTGCCGAAGTTGTACAGGTTCTGGGTGTAGTCGAGCATGGCCAGCGCGGTCTGTCCGATCATCACCAGGATCAGCAGCGCATAGCCAAAGAATTTGTTGTTGACCAGCACCTGCAGCACCAGGGCCAGCCCGCCCATCAGCAGGTAGATCACCGAATCGGTGGCGAGGATCTTCAGGTAGACCAGCGGTTCGAGCTGGAAGTAGCCCTTGGACAGCTGCACGCCGATCGCGGCCAGCGCGCCGATGGCCTGGAAGCAGGCCACCACCACCACCAGGGTGCTGAACTTGGCTGCCAGCGGGACCCAGTTGGGCACCGGTGTGGCATCGGTGACTTCATTGAGGCGGGCGCCGCGCTCCTTCCATACCAGTTCGCCGGAAAAGAACAGCACGATGATGACCAGCAGCCAGCTGAAGGTGCCCTGCAGGGCGATCAGCATCTGCGACGTCACTGGCCACACCGGCGTGCCGTACAGGGTCTGGCGGAACAGCGCACCGGGCAGGAAATTGGCCAGGCCCAGGATCAGCAGGATGATGAAGGGCACGCTGCGCAGCACACCGACGGTATCGAAGCGCACCTGCTGCAGGTACTGCTGCAGCCCGGTCCGGGCAGTGAAGCGCGGCACCACGACCGGCCGTGCCACGGCAGCAGGGCGCACGGGTGCGGTTGCGGGAACCGTTGTCGGCGGGGTGCGGCGACGCTGCCACCAGCGTCGCCGCGTGCCGCTGCGGTCGGTGCGGAACAGGGTGAACGTTGCCGCCAGCAGGGCGACCGAAACACCCAGCCACAGCGCGCGGTTGGCCAGCAGGTAACCGGTGAACGCGGGTATCTGCGTGTTGTGCTGCAGGGTCGACCAGTAACGCACGGTCTGTGACAGCGCCCGCATGCCCAGCGGCTCGGCCAGCACGCCGATCCAGATGTTGTCGATATCGCGCAGCACGGCGGCACTGACGCCATACAGCACGAAATAGCCGATCACCCCGATGTACACCCACAGGATGGAGCGGGTGAGCACGGCCAGCAGACCCAGCAAGGCGGTGGTGAACACCACGTTGGGCAGCACCATCACCGCCATCGCCCACAGGTAGGCGTGTAACGCGCTGGGGCCGAGGCGTTCGCTGTCCACCCAGGGCATCAACGGACCGATGGCGATGGCCAGGGCGATCAGCACATAGACCAGCGTGCTGGCCACCAGTGCCGCGGCGATGCGTCCGGCCAGGTAGTGGTGGCGCTTGATCGGGCTGGCGAAGATCAGTTCGGCCGTGCCCAGGTCGAAGTCACGCAGCAGTGCATTGCTGACGAACAGCGTGCTGACCAGGATGCCGAGCAGGGTGAAGGCACCCAGCATGCGGGCAATGACGGTGGGCGCATTGCTGTGGACGTTGCCACTGCCACCGCCGATCTGGATGGCATCGGATGAGGACGCGCCGAAGGCGAGCAGGGCCAGCATGCCGGCCAGCAGCCAGAACAGCGGCGAACGGAACTGCTCGCGCAGTTCGAAGCGGAAGAACGCGAATGTCATGATGTTCTCCGGCTCAGGCCGCACGTGCCTGCAGGCGCAGGCGCTGGAAGTAGACATCTTCCAGTCCCGGCGCCACCGCCTGGAAACCCTCGCCGGGCGCGGTTTCGCTGTGCACGTGGATCACCGGCCTCCCGCCGACCAGACGCGAGGACAGCACCACGTGCTCGGCCTCGTAGGCGGGCAGGCTGCTGCTGTCCACCTGCTTGCGCCAGACCTGGCCGGCCAGTGCCTCGATGGCATCCACCGGACGCCCGGTCAGCAGCACCTGGCCTTTGTTCATGATGGCCATCGTCGGGCACAGATCGGTCACGTCCTCGACGATGTGGGTGGACAGGATCACCGCCACGTTCTCGCCGATCGCCGCCAGCAGGTTGAGGAAACGGTTGCGCTCTTCAGGATCCAGGCCGGCCGTGGGCTCATCGACGATCACCAGGCGCGGGTCGCCCAGCAGTGCCTGGGCGATGCCGAAGCGTTGCCGCATGCCGCCGGAGTAGGTGCCGAGCTTGCGCTTGCGCGCATCCCACAGGTTCACCTGCTGCAACAGGGCATCGACCACCTCGCGCCGCTCGCCCTTGGCAGTGATGCCTTTCAGTACCGCGAAGTGGTCCAGCAGGGTCAGTGCACTGACCTTGGGATACACACCGAAATCCTGTGGCAGATACCCCAGCCGACGGCGCAGCGCATCCTTGTCGCGCAGTACGTCGATCGTCGCTTCACCCGGGATCGCCAGTTCGGCGCTGCCACTGTCGGCTTCCTGCAGGGTGGCCAAGGTGCGCATCAACGAGGATTTGCCGGCCCCGTTGGGGCCCAGCAGCCCGAACATGCCGCGCGGGATATCCAGGTTCACGCCTTGCAGCGCATGCACGCCGTTGGCGTAGGTCTTGGTAAGCGAGCGGATCTGCAGCATCGGGGCGGGCACCATTCCATGTGGGATGCCTCGTTATCCGCTGCGCCAGACCTACCTGCATCGGCCACAGGTCATGGGAGGTCGTTGGTCATGCCGGCTGCGAGGATTGGCGCACCACCACCTGCACCGGGATGCTCAGGCCCTGTACCGGCTCGCGGGCGAGCAGCGCCAGCAGCTTCTCCACCAGCAGTTGCCCGGCCAGCTTGGTGTCCTGCTGCACGGTGGTCAGGGCCGGCGACACGGACGCGGCCAGCGGAATGTCATCAAAGCCGGTCACTGCGATATCAGCCGGCACCTGCAGACCACGCTCGCGCAGCGCACGCAGGGCACCGATGGCGATCAGGTCGCTGGCCGCGCAGATGGCATCGAACGCGATGCCGCTGTCGAGCAGGGCCCGGCAGGCGGCATGGCCGGAGTCTTCGGTGGTGATCGCATCGTGCTGCAGGGTCGGCATGGCGGTGATGCCGGCCGCCGCCAGTGCGGCCACATGGCCGCGGTAACGCTCCTGGAACTCCGGGTAATGGCTGGAGGCGTGGCCAAGGAACGCGATGCGCCGGCGGCCCTGCTGCAGCAGGTGGGCGGTGATGTCCAGCCCGCCCTGGTAATTGTCGCTGCCGATGGAGATGCCGGGCTGGTCGGGCAGCGAGGCGCCCCAGCGGACGAAGTGCGTCCCTTGTTCCACCAGGCGCTGCAGGCGTGCCACCGATTCATGGTAATCGCCGTAGCCGAGCAGGATGATGCCATCGGCTTTGTTGCTGTCTTCGTAATCCGCCTGCCAGTCGGTGGACAATTGCTGGAAGGAGACCAGCAGGTCACGGCCATGCAGGGCGCAGGCGCGGGTGATCGAGCCCAGCATGGAATGGAAGAAGGGGTTGATCAGCGAGTCATCCGTGGTCGGATCTTCGAAGAACAACAGGGCCAGGGTGCCCGCGTTGCGCAGGCGCAGGCTGGAGGCATTCTTGTCGACCTTGTAGTTCAGTTCCCGGGCGATGCGCAGGATGCGTTCCCGGGTTTCGGCGTTCACCATGGGGCTGCCGCGCAGGGCACGCGACACCGTGGGCTGGGAAACCCCGGCCAGGTGGGCGATGTCGAGCGAAGTGGCCTTGCCTTTGATGATCATGAACGGACCGGAGAGGGTTCGGGTCAATCATGACATGGGCCGTCGCGGCGCGCCTGCTCGCGCGGCGCGAGACCCGCACCGGGAAGCCCCCTGCGCCGG
>DALZLW010000088.1:0-14722 GCA_032007425.1 Stenotrophomonas sp. | reverse complement strand
CTGCCGTTCGTGGCCAGGACCGATGAAGAACGCCGGCTGGTGATCAACACCGTCGGGCCGGTATGGGAAGGCAACCAGGTGTGGCTGGTGCTTGGCGGCGGCGCGATCTTCGCCGCCTGGCCACCGCTGTACGCGGTGAGCTTCTCCGGCTTCTACCTGGCGGTGTTTGCGATGCTGTTCGGGCTGATCCTGCGTCCGGTCGGCTTCAAGTACCGCAGCAAGCTGCCCAGCCAGCGCTGGCGCGACAACTGGGACCGGGTGCTGTTCGTCGGCGGGCTGCTGCCCGGCCTGATCGCCGGCGTGGCGGTGGGCAACGTGCTGCTCGGCGTGCCCTACCACTTCGATGACAGCATGCGGATCTTCTACACCGGTTCGTTCTTCGGCCTGTTGAACCCCTTCGCGCTGGTGGCCGGGCTGGTCAGCGTGGCCATGCTGCTGGCCCACGGCGCGGCGATGCTGGTGATCAAGACCGACGGCCCGGTGGCCGACCGCGCGGCCCGTTACGGCAGCGTGGCGGCGGTGGCGACCTTCGTGCTGTTCGCCGCGGCCGGTGCCTGGGTGGCCTTCGGCCTGCCCGGCTACCAGATCACCTCGCAGGTGGTCACCGATGGCCCGAGCAATCCGCTGCTGAAGACGGCACAGGTCGGCGATGCGGTGGGGGGCTGGCTGCGCAACTACAGCAGCATGCCGCTCACCGTACTGGCTCCGATCCTCGGCCTGGCCGGTGCGTTGGCCAGTGCGGTGCTGCTGCGCGCCCGCCGCGGCGGCCTGGCCTTCATTGCCTCCGGGGCGTCCATCGCCGGCATCATCCTGACTGTGGGCTTTGCCATCTTCCCGTTCCTGCTGCCTTCCTCCAGCCAACCGTCGGTCAGCCTGACCGTGTGGGACGCTTCGTCCAGCCACCTGACCCTGGGCATCATGCTGGTGGCCACGGTGATCTTCCTGCCGATCATCCTGGCCTACACCTCGTGGGTGTACCGGGTGCTGAAGGGCAAGACCACCGTGGAAGAGATGGACAACAACCCGAACGCCTATTGAGCCCCCCGGGGCCGGCCCCGACCCGCCGGCCCCTCCCTGAACCTGAAGGAGCATTGCCATGTGGTATTTCGCCTGGATCCTCGGCACCGGCCTGGCTTCGGTTGTCGCCATTCTCAACGGCATGTGGTTCGAGGCCCGCGAGGCCAACCGCAACGCCGCTGCATCACGGAACTGACAGAAACCTGTAGAAAACAGTTGCCGCCAACGTCTTCACACGCTATCTTAGGCGGCTCCTTCGGGGTGTAGCTCAGTCTGGTAGAGCGCTACGTTCGGGACGTAGAGGTCGCAGGTTCGAATCCTGTCTCCCCGACCACTTCCAAGTGGTCACACCGAAGGAAAAAAGCGAATCCCCTTGCCGCCAATCGCGGGGATCGCTACAATAGGCGGCTCCCTAATCGGGGTGTAGCTCAGTCTGGTAGAGCGCTACGTTCGGGACGTAGAGGTCGCAGGTTCGAATCCTGTCTCCCCGACCACTTCAAGTGGTCACAATCAAGCCTGGCAGACTTCGGTCTTCCGGGTTTTTTTGTATCCGCGACTGGCATCGCCCATCAGCACCGATGCTGCAACGAGGACCCCACATGTCTGCGCCCGCCCCCACCGCATCCCCTTCCCTGCTGCACGGCCGTGCCCTGGTGCTGGTGGCGATCCTGCTGGCGGCGGCCAACCTGCGCACGGCGGTCACCTCCATCACCCCGCTGCTGGACGTGCTGGGCCAGACCTTCGGCTTCGGCTCCACCATGACTGGCGTCCTGGGGATGCTGCCCACGCTGTCCTTCGCGCTGTTCGGCGTCTGCACGCCGATGCTGGCCCGCCGGCTGGGCCTGGAACGCACCACCCTGCTGGCCATGGCCCTGGCCACGCTCGGCCTGCTGCTGCGCTCCAGCGCGTTCGGCGTGGGCAGCCTGCTGGCCGGTTCGATTGTCGCCCTGGCCGGCATGGGCATCGGCAACGTGGTGGTGCCGCCGCTGGTGAAGCGCTATTTCGCCAACAAGATCGGTACGGTCAGCACGCTGTACATCAGCGTGCTGCAGGTCGGCACCATGCTGCCGGCGCTGCTGGCAGTCCCGGCGGCCAACGCCGCCGGCTGGCGGGTTTCGCTGGGCATGTGGGCGTTGCTCTCCCTGGCCGCCGCCCTGCCCTGGCTGATGCTGGTGCGGCGTGGGCCGCACGTGCCGGCCCCTGCCAGCGCCGGCACGGCAACCGATGCCACGGTCGCGGCTCGACACGGCAAGGTGTGGAAGACCTCGCTGGGCTGGGGCATGACCTTCATGTTCGGCATGACCTCCCTGATCACCTATTCGATGTTCACCTGGCTGCCGCGCATCGTGGTGGAAGCCGGTGCCAGCCCGGCCTTCGGCGGGGTGATGGTCGCCGTGTTCTCACTGTTGGGGCTGCTGCCTTCCTTGGTGATGCCGTCGCTTGCCGCGCGGATGGTCAACCCGTTCGCGTTGGCCCTGATCGGTTTCGCGGCCTTTGTCAGCGCCTTTGCCGGGCTGTTGTTTGCGCCCATGGCCGCGCCGCTGCTGTGGGCCTGCCTGCTCGGCGTCGGGCCATCCACCTTCCCGCTGGCCCTGACCCTGATCAACCTGCGTACGCGCACCCCGGACGGGTCTGCGGCATTGTCCGGCTTCATGCAGGGCGTGGGCTACAGCTTTGCCTGCCTGGGCCCCGTGCTGGTCGGCTGGCTGCATGAAGCCAGCGGCAGCTGGACCGTGCCGTTCGGGTTCCTGCTGTGCTGCGCACTGATCCTGCTGTGCGGCGCGTGGCTGGCGTGCAAGCCACGGCGCCTGGAAGACATCTGGTAAGCGGCCGGTCCGGACTCAGTGCCGGACCTGGCCTTCACCCCGCACCACGAAGCGCTCCACGGTGAGCGCCTCCAGCCCCATCGGGCCGTAGGCATGCAGGCGGGTGGTGGAAATGCCGATCTCGCTGCCCAATCCGAGCTGGTTACCGTCGGAAAAGCGCGAGGAGGCATTGACCATCACGACGGCCGATCGCAGCGCCGTGACGAAACGCTCGGCCGCCTGCGCATCGCGCGTGGCGATCACCTCGGTGTGGTCGGAGGTGTAACGACGGACATGGGCAATGGCGGCGTCAAGATCGTCCACGACGCCCACGGCCAGCACCAGGTCGAGGTACTCGGCTGCGTAATCTTCTTCGGTGGCTGTGGCGCTGCCGGGCAGCCACGGCTGCGCACGCGCGTCGGCGCGGACCTGCACGCCGCGCTCGGCCAATGCCGCGGCGGCCAGCGGCAGGAAGGCCTCGGCCACGTCGGCGTGGACCAGCAGGGTTTCCAGCGAGTTACAGGCCGCCGGCCGGCTGCACTTGCCATCCACCAGCAGGGCCACGGCCTGTGCCAGATCGGCGTCGCGGTCCACGTACAGGTGGCACACCCCTTTGTAATGCTTGATCACCGGCACCCGCGCGTGTTCGGCCACGAAGCGGATCAGGCCCTCGCCGCCACGCGGGATCGCCAGGTCGATCAGTTCGTTCAACTGCAGCAGTTCCAGCATGGCTTCGCGACGCAGGTCGGTGAGCACCGTCACCGCCGCTGCCGGCACCCCGTGCGCCTGCAAGGCCGACGACAGCGCTTGGGCGATCGCGGTATTGGAGTGGAGGGCCTCGGAACCGCCGCGCAGGATCACCCCGTTGCCTGCTTTCAGGCAAAGTGCCGCCGCTTCGGCGGTCACGTTCGGGCGCGCCTCGTAGATCATCGCGACCACGCCCAACGGCACCCGCACCTTCTGCACGCGGATGCCATTGGGCCGCACATCATCCCGCGTGACCTGGCCCACGGGATCGGGCAGTGCCGCCACTTCGCGCACCGCATCAGCCATCGCCAACAGCCGCGCCGGGTCCAGCGCCAGCCGATCCAGCATGGCCGCGCCAATGCCCTTCTCACGCGCCGCCGCGAGGTCACGCGCGTTGCCTGCGAGGATCTGCCCGGCATGGGTTTCCAGCGCCTTGGCGATAGCGTTCAACAGCGCCGTCCGGCCCGTTGCATCCAATGCCGCCACGGCCACTGCGGCTTCGCGACAGGCGCGCGCCTGGGCTTCAATGCTGCTCATGCGCAGGCCCTGTACGAGGAAGTGGAAACAGGAGCGGACTGAAACATCATGGCAGGCTCTCCGCGGCCAACGCCGCATGGGGAATGGAAGGAAAGGCAGGCGTTAAAGCAGCACCAGATCATCACGGTGGACGACATTGCCACCATAGCTGTAGCCAAGCACGGACTGGATATCGCGCGAATGACGGCCGAGGATGCGACGGATGTCCGTGGCCGCGTACTGCGCGATGCCGCGTGCGATGCAGGTATCGCCCTGCGGCTGCAGGCAACGGATTTCCACCATGTCGCCGCGGCGGAACTCGCCGTCGACCGCGGTGATGCCGCCGGCCAGCAACGAGGCGCCCCGCTGGTGGATGGCCACCCGCGCACCCTCGTCCACCCGGATCACGCCGGGCTCCACCGGCACGTGCCGCAACCAGTACTTGCGCGCGGCCTCGCGCCCCTGCGGCGCATGGATGCGGGTGCCATGCAGGCGCCCTTGCGCCAGCGCGCGCACGACATCGGCGTTGCGCCCGTTGAACAGCACGGTTTCGATGCCCAACCGGCCGGCTTTGGCAGCCGCTTCCAGCTTGGTATGCATGCCGCCCGTGCCCACCGCACTGCCGCTGCCACCGGCCATGGCCAGCACCTGGGTGCTGAGCTCGGCGACCTCGGGGATCGGCATGGCGGCCGGATCACGGCGCGGATCAGCGCTGTACAGGCCATCGATATCGGTGGCGATGAACAGCACATCGGCATCCACCAGCGCCGCCACGGTCGCAGCGAGGTTGTCGTTGTCGCCGAGTTTGAGCTCATCCACGGAAACGGTGTCGTTCTCGTTCACCACCGGCAGCGCCCCCAGCCGCAGCAGCTCGTTGAGCGTGGCGCGCGCGTTGAGATAACGGCGTCGGTTGCGCAGGTCATCGTGGGTGAGCAGCACCTGGGCGACCGGGCGCTCGAAAAAGCGCTGCCACAGGCCGATCAGCTGCGCCTGGCCGAGCGCCGCCAGTGCCTGCCGGGCAGCCATCGCCGCACCGGCCTCATCGGCACGCGGCAGGATCGCGCGGCCGGCGGCGACCGCGCCGGAAGACACGATCACCACTTCGCGCCCGGCCAGCACATTGGCCGAAACAAACTGGGCCAGACCCAGCGCATGGCGCGGTGACAGCCCCCCACCATCGGCGGCCAGCAGGCTGCTGCCGACCTTGAGCACGGCACGGCGCCAATCCGGCAACACCTGCTGGGGAAACGGAGAGACAGTCATGGCGTGGGGGCTCATGGTGGGGATGCTGTTCAGTGGGTCAGCCATTCGTGGACCTGCAGGCGCGAGGCCTGCAGGGTCACCAGCGGATCGCCAGCCACGATGGCCTGCGCCTGCTGCAGGCTGTCCACGTTGCACAGCACGTACGCACCGCCACTGCCATCACTGAAACCGCCGGTGAGCTGCAGTTGGCCAGCCTGGCGCAGTTGCTGCAGGAAAGCACGGTGCGGCGCCACTGCCGCCTGATCGAAGCCAGGCAGCCGTGTGGCCAGCACCAGGTACAGCGTGGCGGCCATCAGGAAAGCGCCTGCCAGCGCGCACGCAGCACGTCCAACTGCAGCGCCGCAGCGGCACCGGGGGATACCCGCGCGGCCAGGCTGTCTTCCGGCGTGCGCCCCTGGCCGGCACTGTCAGCCGAGGCCGCGGCCGCCTTGTAGGCCTCGCGGAACGGCACGCCGGCCACCGCCGCTTCCACGGCCACATCCGTGGCATACATCCCCGAATCAATGCCGGCGAGCAGCTTGGCCGGCTGCCATTCGAGATTGGCCAGCAGCGCCGGCAGCAGTTCCAGCGCGGCCAGGCCGCGGCCGAAACCGTGGAAGATGGCGCCCTTGGAGGCCTGCAGGTCACGGTGATAGCCGGAGGGCAGCGACAGCAACTGTTCGATCTCGGTGCGGGCCGCTGCGATGCTGGCGTGGGTCGCACGCATCAGCTCGATCACGTCCGGGTTGCGCTTGTTGGGCATGATCGAACTGCCGGTGGTGTACTGCGCCGGCAGCGCGACAAAACCAAACTCGGCGCTGGTGAACAGCGACAGATCCCAGGCGATGCGGCGCAGGTCCAGGGTGGCGCCACCGAGGGCTTCCAGCGCCGCCAGCTCGAACTTGCCACGCGACAACTGCGCGTAGATCGGCGATACCTGCATGCGGGCAAAGCCCAGCGCTTCGGTGGTATGCGCGCGGTCCAGCGGCAGGTTTACGCCATAACCCGCAGCCGTGCCCAACGGATTGGCATCGATCAACGCATGGGTATCACGCGCGCGGATGGCGTTGTCGATGAAGGCCTCGGCCCAACCGGCCCACCACATGCCGGCCGACGACACGACGGCGCGCTGGATGTGGGTGTAGCCCGGAATCGGCAGGTCCTTCTCGGCCTCGGCACGGTCCAAGGCGACCTTGGCGATTTCCGCGCTCAGCTGCGCCAAGCGCTGCAGCTTTTCCTTCAGCCACAGGCGCGTGGCCACCAGGATCTGGTCATTGCGGCTACGCCCGGTGTGGATGCGGCGGCCCGCATCGCCCAGGCGTTCGGTGAGCCGCGCCTCGATCGCCGAATGGCCATCTTCGTACTGCGTATCAAGCACGAAACGGCCCTGTCGGAAGTCTTCGGCCAGTACTTCCAGTTCACGCAGCAGGCCGTCCAGCTCGGCGCTGCTGAGGATGCCGATGTGCTGCAGGCCCTGCGCATGCGCGCCGCTGGCGGCGATGTCATGCAAAAAGAAGGCGCGGTCGAGGATCACGTCATCGCCAGCGAGGAAGGTCTGGATCTTGGCGTCTACCGCAACGCCGGGCTTCTGCCACAGAAGGTCTGCCATGTACTTGCTCCATCGGCGACCGCAGCCGCCGTTTCAATGCGGGGGTAAAGGGCTCAGTGCGGGATCGAGGTCAGTTCGTCGATGCCCAGCGCCAGGTTGAGGTTCTGCATCGCCTGGGTGGCCGCGCCCTTCAACAGGTTGTCCAGCGTTGCCACCACAACCACCCGCTTGCCGCCGGGTGCCAAGGTGAAGCCGCCCACCTCCGCGCCATGGCGGCCGGCGATGCGACTGACCCACGGCGCCTCGTCCACTACTTCCACCAAGGGCTCATCGGCATAGGCGTGCTGGTAGCGCTGCACGATCTGTTCGCGGGTCTGCACTTGGTTCAGCCACAGGTTGGCGGTCAGGGTGATCCCACGGAAATGCGGCGCCACGTGTGGCATGAACTCCACCGGCACGCGCAGGTGGGCGCTGACCTCGCGCTCGTGCATGTGGTTGGTGAGTGCGTACGGCATCAGGTTGCCGGCCAGCAATTCGGGGTTGTTCTTGTCCGAGGGCGTGGTGCCGGCACCGGAATAACCCGATACACCGAAGCACTGCGGCGGACCGGCCAGCAGGTCAAGCAGCGGGTGGATCGCAAGCTGCATCGCCGTGGCGTAACAGCCGGGATTGCTGATGTGCTTCTGCCCGGCGTAGCTGCTGCGGGTCAGCTCGGGCAGGCCGTAGTACCAGCTGCCCTCGAAGCGGTAATCAGCGGACAGATCGACGATCACGGTGTCCGCCTTGGCAGCGGTGATCGCCGCCACGAACGGTGCCGCAAGGCCATTGGGCAAGGCCAGGATCACCGCGTCCACGCCCTTGGCCGCGGCGGCATCGGCGTCCAGGTTCTCGTAGGCAAGATCGCCGTCGATTTCCGGATGATGGTCGGCCAGGCGCTGCCCGGCGCGCTCACGCGAGGATACGAAGGCCAACTGCAGGCGCGGGTGTGCGGCCACGAGCTTGATCAGCTCGGCGCCGGTATGGCCACGGGCACCGATGATGCCCAGGGTGAAAATAGAATCGTTCATGCGTGGCTGTCCAGGCGGAACTGCAGGTGGCGTTTCACCCCGGCCCATTCCGCATCGATGATGGAAAAAATGACGGTGTCGCGCGGCGTGCCGTCGGCGTGCCGCTTATGGTTGCGCAGGACGCCATCCTGCTTCGCACCGAGCCGGGCGATGGCCGTGCGCGAGGCGTGGTTGAACCAGCTGGTTTCAAACACCACGCTCGGGCAGCCAAGCTGTTCGAAGGCATGCTGCAGCAACAACAGTTTGGCCTCGCTGTTGACCCCACTGCGCTGCACGCGCGGGGCATACCAGGTATAGCCGATGCTCAGCCGCGGGGTGGCGCGGTCCAGGTCATAGAAGCGGGTGCTGCCCACTATGGCACCCGTGGCATCGCGGACCACCCACGGCAGCTCACGCGCCTCGGCCTGCGCCTGCAAAGCGGCCTGCACATAGTCCTCGGCCTGCGCCGGCGAGGGCACCTGGGTGAACCACAGCCGGTCCAGTCCGCTGTCTTGCAGCGCCGCCTGCAGTCCCGCGACGTGGCTGGCCTGCAGTGGTTCCAGGGTGACATGGCGGCCCACCAGCACGACAGGCTGCAGCCAATGCTCGGCAGCGGCAGCGCCACGCATCGATCAGCCCTCCAGGCTCGGCTGGCGCGCACCGCAGTGGGCAACGTAGGCCTGGATGTCAGCGAAACCTTCGGCGCCGAACCAGAACACCTTCCAATGGCCCTGCTTGTAGCAGCCATCGGATTCGGCGTAGTAGAAGTGGTTGATCGGGTTGCCGTGGCGCGAACGCCAGAACAGTTGCGGGGTTTCCTCCAGCATCACGTTCCAGACCGCCCGTCCCAGCCCTTCGCCCTGCGCATCGTCGAGCACGGCGAACTTGTCCAGGTACACACCTTCCGCTTCCTGGGTCAGGATCACGGCGGTACGGTAGTTCTCGCTGACGTAGGCGCGCAGCAAGGTGGTGCGCTGGAAGTAATCGGCAACCAGGGTGCGGCCGAAGCTGGATTCGATCAGCCCCTTCAGGCGCGGCAGGTCAAGCTCGCTCCACGCCGTGGCGCGCAGTACTTTCTCGCCGCGCCGCACCAGGGTGCCCGAGCCCTTGTGGGTGAACAGCTCCTTGGCCAGGTCGGCCGGCCGGGTGATCGACACCGACGACTCCAGCGGCAGCCGATCAAGCAGGTCCTTGATCTGCTCGATCTTCACCTTCATGCCGCCATGGATCCACGGTTGGGTGATCAGGTGGTCGTATTCGGTAGACAGGTTGATCGAATCGATGACCTTGCCTTCTTCGTCCAGCAGGCCGCCGGTACCGGTAAGGAAGATGATCTTGTAGGGCTGCAGTTCCTGCACCAGTTCGTTGGCGGCGAAATCGGCGTTCACGTTCAGGATCTGCCCGCTGCGGGTTTCGCCCAGGCTGGTGATCACCGGGATCGAGCCAGCACGCAGGCTGGCTTCGATCGGCGCGAGGTTGACCTTCTTCACCTCACCAACCAGGCCGTAGGTCGCCTGGTCCAAGTACTCCGCCTCGAACACCCCGCCGGTGATGGAGGTGGCGCGTGCACCGTTCTGTTGCAGCGCTTCCACCAGCCGCAGGTTGGACTGCTGGAAGACCTGGCGCACGATCGCCAGCGCCTCCGGCGAGGTGACCCGCAGGCCGTTGATCGTCTGCTTTTCGATGCCGGCGGCGGACAACTCCGCATCCAGCTGCGGACCGGCACCGTGCAGCACGATCGGGGTCAGGCCTACTTCCTGCAGGAACGACAGCGAGGACGTCAGTGCCTCCAGGTCATCACGCAGAACCGCGCCGCCCACCTTGACGACGGCGAAGCGCTTGGCATCGAGCTGCGAAAAACGCTTGAGGTACTGGCTGATCTCCTTCGCGCTGGCCATGCTGGAGAGCAGGCGCACGATGGTCTGGCGGGTCTGGCGATGAGGCTGGAGAGCTGGAGACATTTCGGTTTCATCACAGGCGGCGGTCGCCGCGTTGCAGGTCCGCCGCGTCTGCACGCGACGGCGTGTTACATCAGGTCAGGCGCCGGCAGCGATGATGCGGTGCACGGCGTCGGTGTAACGCCGCAACTGCTCCAGCGTCACGAATTCATCTGCGGTGTGGGCCTGGGCGATATCGCCCGGACCAAACACCAGGGTCGTGTAGCCCGCGGCCGAGAACAGCGAGGCCTCGGTCCAGAAATCCACGGCATTGCCAATCGGAATGTCCAGTGCATCGGCCACGTCACGAGCGGCCAGGCGACGGTTTTCTGCATCGGCGATGTCACCGGCCGGCAGGCTGGGTCCGCGGAAGGTTTCGGTGAACACGGCAGCTTCCGGCTCGGCCAGGCCAGCGAACGTAGCCAGCAGGCCATCGATGTCCATCGAAGGCAGCGGCCGGAAACCAAACCGCACTTCGGCCGCCGGTGCGATCATGTTGGCCTTGATACCACCTTCCACCCGGCCGATGTTGAAGCGCAGGCCGGTGAGCCCGCCAAAGCGAGCCGAAGCCAACGACTCCACGTGGTCCAGCGCGCGATTGCCCCAACGCATCGCCTGGTGCAGCGCACTGGCAGCGGCATCCTGCTTGCCCGACGCATGCCCGGCACGACCGGTGAACTGCATCAGCACCGAGCTGATGCCACGGTGCGCCAGTACCGCTTCGCTCATCGTCGGCTCGGCCACCAGCACCGCCTCATAGGTGATGCCACGGGCGAGGAACGCGGCGATGCAGCGCGGATCATTCGCTTCTTCATCACTTGAAAACAGGAAGGCCGCATCGCCGTCACTGGCATTGGCGGCCGCCACCAGCGCCGCCGCCGCGCCCTTGATGTCACACACACCAAGGCCGACCACGCGATCATCCAGGCGCCGCATCACGTGCGGATCGGCACTCCAATGCGGCGAATCGGGCACCGTGTCCAGATGCACGTTGAACAGGTACTTGGGCTTGCCACGCACGGCATACAGGCTGACCGCACCCGCACCATGATCGATCACCTCCACGTCGAACCCGGGCAGGTGGTCGCGCAGGTAATCGAAGATGCCACCGGTGGTGATCGCCCGCGGCGGATTGCGGGTATCAAAGCCCACCAGGGCCTGCAGGTGATCGAGTGTCTGTTCCAACATGAATCAACAGTCCTATGGTGCCACCAGTAACCTTGGCTGGAGGAGAGCCCCCTTGGTGTTCAAGGGGGCGCGCCAACGGCGCGGGGTTGAGGTGGAATGCGTGGGCAGACCTCTGGCGGTCTGCTCAAGGGGGCGCGCCAACGGCGCGGGTCGAGGTGGAATGCGTGGGCAGACCGCTGGCGGTCTGCTCAAGGGGGCGCGCCAACGGCGCGGGTCGAGGTGGAATGCGTGGTCAACCGCTCAGCGGTTGACCTGCGCGTACAACGTCGAGCTCATCCCGAACAGCTTGATGAAGCCTTCAGCCTCTTCCACGCCCCAGTCAGCCGACTGCGCATAGGTCGCGCCCTTGGTGTTGAGCAGGTGCGGCGACTTCACCGCCACCGCATCGACGCGGCCGCCACGGGTTTCCAGCACCACTTCGCCGTTCACCTTGGCCTGCGACGACTTCAGGAACGCCTCGATATCGGTCTTCAGCGGGTCGTGATAGAAGCCTTCGTACACCAGCTCCACCCACTTGCGTGCCACGTCCGGCTTGAAACGGTTCTGCTGCTTGGTCAGCACCGCATCTTCCAGCGCGCGATGCGCGGCCAGCAGCGACACCAGGCCAGGGGCTTCGAACACGATGCGGCCCTTCAGGCCGATCACGGTGTCACCCGTGTAGACGCCGCGACCGACGCCGTACGGGGCGAACAGCTTGTTCAACCGGGCCAGGATCTGCTCACCCGGCAGCGCCTTGCCGTCCAGTTCCACCGCTTCGCCTTCGACGAACTTCAAGGTCACGGTCAGCGCCTGTTCCGGCCACTCGCTGCGCGGGGCACACCAGCCACGGGCACCTTCGCCCGGTGCTTCCCAGCGGTCGATCTCGCCGCCGGACATGGTCAGGCCCAGCAGGTTTTCATTGATCGTGTAGGCCTGCTGCTTGGCGCGCACGCCAAAGCCGCGTTCTTCCAGGTACTTCTGCTCGTAGGCACGGGTCTGGGTGTGTTCTTTCTGGATTTCGCGGATCGGGGCGATGATCTGGAAATCCCCCAGGGCCTTCACCGCCAGGTCGAAACGCACCTGGTCGTTGCCCATGCCGGTGCAACCGTGGGCGATGATGTTGGTACCCAGTTCTGCGGCGCGCTGCAGCGCGGCGTCGACGATCAGGTAGCGATCGGACACCAGCAGCGGATACTGGCCCTGGTAGCCTTCGCCCGCCCACACGAACGGCTTGACGAAGCCGTTCCAGATGGCGGCACCACCATCGACGGTGACATGGCTGGTGACACCCAGCTCGGCCGCGCGCTTTTCGATGAAGTCACGCTCTTCGGCATCCACGCCCCCGGTATCGGCGAACACGGTATGCACGTTGTAGCCGCGCTCCTGCAGGTAGGGCACGCAGAAGCTGGTATCAAGACCGCCGGAGAAGGCGAGGACGACGTCTTTGTTGCTCATGGGGGTTGGATCCTGGTCTGTTAGCGCCGGGCCATACCCGGCGGAGTGTCTGGAATGCGCGACTGACTGGAAAAACTCAGCGCCCGGCAACGGCCGCCATGATCGCCTTCTGCACGTGCAGGCGATTTTCGGCTTCGTTGATGGCAATGCATTGCGGCGAATCCATCACCGCATCGGTGGCCTTCACGTTGCGGCGCAGCGGGAGGCAGTGGCTGAACACACCGTTGTTGGTCAGCGCCATCTTGCGCTCGTCGACGATGAAGTGCTTGTACTGATCGCGGATCGGCTTTTCCGGTTCCCAGTTGCCGAAGAACGGCAGCGCACCCCAGCTCTTGGCATACACCACGTCGGCGCCGGCGTAAGCGCTGTCGATGTCATGGCTGACCTGGAGCGAACCACCGCTTTCGGCGACGTTCTGTTCGGCCCAACCCATGTAACGCTCATCCAGGATGTAATCCGGGGTCGGGCACAGCAGGGTCACGTCCATGCCCATGCGGGTGGCGATGGTCAGTGCCGAATTGGCCACGGCGGTGTTCAGCGGCTTGGGGTGATAGGTCCAGGTCAGCACATACTTCTTGCCGCGCAGGTCCTGGGTGCCGAAATGCTCCTGCAGCGCCATGATGTGCGCCAGCTCCTGGCACGGATGGGTGATGGTCTCCATGTTGATGACCGGCACCGGCGAATACTTGGCAAAGCTGTTGAGCACGATGTCCTGGCGGTCATGGGCCCAATCGACGAATTTGGGGAAGGCGCGCACGGCGATGATGTCGCAGTAACGGCCCAGCACCTTGGCCACTTCGGCAATGTGCTCTTCGGTATCGCCATCCATCACCGTGCCGAGGTTGAACTCGATCGGCCACGCGTCCTTGCCCGGCTGCAGCACCACCGCATGGGCACCGAGCTGGAACGCGCCCAGCTCGAAACTGGTACGGGTGCGCATGGACGGGTTGAAGAACACCAGCGCGATCGACTTGCCCTTGAGCTGGTCACCGAGCTTGTTGCGCTTGAACAGCGCGGCCTGGGTCAGCAGCGCATCGAGATCGCTGCGGCTCCAGTCCTGGGTGTTCAGGAAGTGCTTGTGGGACATCTTCATTCCTTGCGTGGGGCGGCGCCGGTGCCGGGGGCGGTCGGTGCACGGTGGAGGCGGAAAAACGGTTCAGGTGAAACTTTCGGAAAGCAGGAACGAAAAAACCCAGCCGGGAGGCTGGGTTTTTTCCGATCAGACAGCACGAGGCTCCGGTTACCCAGCGAAAATGTGGGGTTCCGGTCGGCGGGCACGCGACGTCATGCCGGTGGCCTGGCGGGCGGCGCTGGTATCGTGCTGGAAGTCGGTGACGTTCATCGCCGAGCATGTTTGCATGGCTGGGCCCGGCTTGCAAGGGGTCAAGCGGCCGCTTGGCAACAGTGCCCGGCGGCCCGCTCAGGGGCCGGCGTGGCTGGCCTGCTCCACCCCGACCCAGGGAATGATGGAGACTCGGATCTTGAGGCGGTTGCCTGGATCATCGGGCAGCCGCGAGCGGTACTTGGTGCCCTTGTACACGTAGTCCACGTCATAGGCGATCGGCCGACGGAACTCCCGCCCGACCGGCACGATACGGCAATCGCGCGTCAGCATCGGACCACTGCCGGACGCCGGCGGTTCACCGGCCCCCGCCGCAGGCGCCCCCTCCCCTGCCTCCTGCGCTTCCTCATGCTTGAACATCGAGCGCACCGAATCCCAGAACCGGCCGAAGCGCCCTTTCTCTTCAGGTACTTCCTCGGCCCCGGTGACGTTGACCGGCGCCAGCGTGCGCGTGGTGACCGGCTCACAGTGTTCTTCGGTGCGCGTCGCGCGCAGTGTCTGGAACACCGGTTCGACGTTCAGCACCTGGGCGTAGTCGAACTTCACGTTCTCGACGATGACCACGCGGTTGCGCGGTTCTTCGTCCTGGGCCCGAGCCATGGCAGGGACCAGCAGGCAGGCCAGTGCCAGCAGGGAGGCGGGGTTCATCGGCGGAAGGTTGGAAGGCACGTGGATAGTTTAGGCAGCGCAGCCGACGAAGGGCTGAACATTACCCGTCCGTACGGCGGCTGCCCACCCCAGGGCTGTCCGGTTACCGCACCAAGCCCCCCCTTGAGCGAGTCCAGCGGTACTCCCCGCCGCCCAGCGGCGCTAGAATCAGCGGCTTGTCCCCCACCCTGCCCGCCATGACCCTGCGCCTGCACAACAACCTGACACGCCAGCTCGAACCGTTCACCCCG
>DALZLW010000087.1:0-15136 GCA_032007425.1 Stenotrophomonas sp. | reverse complement strand
CCGCGACGCCCACCGCATCGCAACCGTGTGCTTCCGGGCCGGTCTCCGGGCTGACCGTTGGCCGCGCCGCAGGGCGGGGCCGGGCGGACGCCTTCCCATGCATTAGGCACAGTGGCGTAGTGTCCGCTTGCTGACGGGTTCACCGTTGCGGGGGCAGCGCCGGAGTGGCATCGCATGATGCGGCACCGGCTTCCCGTTTCAACCTGCGCACCAGCGGCGGCAGGTCACCTGAAAGTGCGCGCAGCATAAGGCATTGGCGTCGTGCGTGCAGGCTGGCGGGCGAGGTGCACTAGAATGCGGGACGCTTTCGCTTGAACCTGCCCATGACTGTCGAGTTGCTCTGTGTTTTCGTGCCCTGCATGGCTGTTGTCTGTCCGGCCTCCGTCGTAACGCAGGGGAGTCCGGCATGATCCTGGACCTGGTGCGCCATGCCGGCATCGGCCGCGATGGGTTCCTGGATGGCCGCACGGATCCGACTCAGTTGCCGCGTGTTCCGGCAGAGCTGGTACAGGCTTACGAAGCACTGGCCTGGGAACGGGTGATCAGCTCACCACGGCTGCGTGCACTGCACACCGCCAGTGCGCTGGCCGCGCCGCGCGGCCTGGAGGTCGTGGCGCAGGCCGAGTGGGAAGAGCTGGATTTCGGTGACTGGGATGGGCTGGCGCTGCAGGACCTGCCTGAAGAGGCGCTGGCCGCGTTCCACGCCGATCCGCATGCGTGTCCGCCGCCCAATGGCGAAAGCTGGGGGCATTACGAGCGGCGCATCACGCGTGGGCTCGACATGCTGCTGGATGACGATGCGCCGCCTGCCACGCTCGTGGTCACCCATGGCGGGCCGATGAGGATGGTGCTGTCCCAGGTGTGCGGGCTGCCGCTGTCGCTGTGCTGGGCGCTGCGCATCGACCATGGCACGCGCCTGCGCGTGTGGCTGGAACGCAGTGAAACCGGCTTCCAGGGCGAATTGCTGGAACTGCAGCAGGCGGGCTAGGCACCGCACCGCGGCGCTGCCGGGCATGGCCCGGCGCTAGCGGTTGTCCTGGTTGTCCTGGTCCACGTCGAAGCGCTGCTCGCGTACCGGCCCGGACGCGGGCCCGGCCGGTTTCAGCGGCTGGGCGGCGATGCGTGCCTCGTAATCCTGCACCAGCGCACTGCGCTGGGTTTCGCCCAGTTCCTGCCAGTGGCAGTCCAGCAAGGCACCTTCCAGTGCATACAGCAGGTTGAGGCTGGGTTTGAACCCGGCACGGCGGACTTTGACGAAGGCGCCGACCGCGCCGGCGGCCTGCAGGTCTTCGCGGCTGCGCAGGCCGACCTGGCGCAACCAGGCCGCACTCTTGGGACCGATGTTGCGCAGCTTGTCAGCGCTCATGGCAGGGCGTGCACGAAGGCGTGGGCGATGGCTTCCAGACCGGCCTGGTCATCGGCGTCGAAGCGGGCCAGCGCCGGGCTGTCCAGGTCGAACACCCCCACCAGCGCGCCGTCCTTGACCAGCGGCACCACCAGCTCCGAACGCGACGCGGCGTCGCAGGCGATATGGCCGGGGAAGGCCTCCACGTCCTCGATCCGCTGGGTGATGCGCTGCGTCGCCGCGGCGCCGCAGACACCCTTGTGCAGCGGGATGCGTACGCACGCCGGCAGGCCCTGGAACGGGCCGACGACCAGCTCGGTGCCGTCGAAGAAGTAGAAACCGACCCAGTTCAGATCGGGCAGTGCGTGATAGACCAGTGCCGACAGGTTGGCGGCGTTGGCGATGCGGTCGGGTTCACCGTGCAGCAGGCCGCGGGCCTGCTCCAGCAGCTGGGCGTATTGTTCCGGCTTGCTGCCGGTAAGCGATGAAGTGGCGAACATGGGACCAGTCTAGCAACTGTGCCTGCCGGTGGGCGGCGGTTTCAGGCCTCAGCCAGTGCACAGGCCAGTGCGCCCACCCGCGCGATGGCATCGACGTAACGTGCATCCAGCGGCTGGCAGCACGACAGGCGCAGGCAATGCCGGTAGCGCGCGCCGCGTGAATACACCTGGCCGGGCATGAACACGATGTCCTCGGCCAGGGCCTGCTCGAACAGCACGGCGGCATCCACGCCGGCGGGCAGTTCCAGCCACAGCAGGAAACCGCCGACCGGTTCGGTGGCCAGGGTGCCGGCGGGGAAGTGCTCGGCCACCAGCTGGCGGACACGGCCGACCTGGTCGCGGTACAGGCGACGCATGCGGTGCAGGTGGTGCTCGTAGGTACCGGCTTCAAGGAAACCGGCGACCGCGTCACCGAGCAGCCGGGACTCGGCGCCGCTGGACTGGAACTTGAGCAGGGCCAGTTGCTGGCTGAAACGCCCGCCGTCCATCCAGCCGATGCGGTAATCCGGCGCCAGTGTCTTGGAAAAACCCGCCACGACCATGACCCAGCCGTCGTCATCGAAGGCTTTGAGCAGCGGCTCGCTGGGTTCACCGTGCTGCAGTTCGGCGTAGACGATGTCTTCGATCACCGGCAGGCGGTGGGCCTGGGCCAGCGCGGCGAGTCGTTGCTTGGCCGCGCGCGGCATGGTGCAGCCCAACGGGTTGTGGATGGTGGGCATGACGACCAGCGCGGCCAACGGGGTGTGTTGCAGGGTTTCGGCCAGCGCATCGACATCCAGGCCGTACTGCGGATGGGTGGGCAGCTCGATGGCCTGCACACCAAGACTGGCCAGCAGGGGGTACAGGTTGAAGTAGGACGGTGCTTCAAGTCCCACCCGTCGCCGGGGCGGGTCACCGCGCGCAGCGCCAACTGCAGGCCTTCCATGGCGCCGTGGGTCAGCAGGATGCGGTCGGCCGAGGTGTGCAGGCCCAGGCGCGGCCCACGGCGCACGATCTGCGCCACCAGCCGCTGCGAGCCATTGGGCCGGGCGTAGGTTTCCACCGTCTCGGCACCACTGCGCAGCTCGCGCGCGGTATGCCGCTGCAGCTGCGCACCCGGGTAGAACAGTGCGCCGCGCGGGCCGGCAAAGGCCAGGTCGACCACGCCGGGACGTGCCTGCGCGGCCAGCACCCTTGCCAGGAAGGCCTGTTGTGCCGGTGCGGTCGGTGCCGAAGCCGTGTCGCGCAGCGAGCGCTGCGGCACATGCAGCCGCGCGGCGACTTCAAACCCGGCCTTGGCGCGGGGAATCACCAGTCCTGCGTCTTCCAGCTGCCGATAGGCAGCGATGACCGTGTTGAGGCTGAGGCCGCGCTGGCGCGCCATCTGCCGTAGCGAGGGCAGGCGCGTACCGCTGGGCAGGCGACCTGCGTGGATCGCCTCGCCGAGCTCGTCGGCCAAGCGCTGGTAACGTGGCGTGGCGGCGGAGGGGGTGGCCGGGTGTTCCATCTGTACCTGTCGCAACCGTCGTCGGCTGCACCTGTAACCATCGGGAGCGGCAGCGTAGCATGCACGCGCCGGTCCGTTTTTCCCGGCACTTCCTCCACGCATGCCCTTGCATGGGCATGCGTTTTTTTTGCCCGTGATCAGCGCTTCATCGGCACCAGGTGCGGCTGGCCGCGGTACAGGGTCGGGAACTGGCTGCGCAGTGCCGCCAGCTTGGGCGCATCGTAATAACGGATGTAGGCGGCATCCGGGTAATTGGCCATGTAGTTCTGGTGATAGGCCTCGGCCGGGTAGAAGCGCTTCCCGCTGCCCAGTTCGGTCACGATCGGTGCGCTGAAGCTGCCCGCGCTGGCCAACTGGGCGATGTAGGCGCGGTTGGCCGCCTGTTGACGGGCATCGTCGCTGAAAATGGCCGAGCGGTACTGCGTACCGTGATCAGGGCCCTGGCGATTGCGCTGGGTGGGATCGTGGGCCACGGCAAAGAAGATCTGCAGCAACTGGCCATAGCTGATCTGCCGCGGATCGTAATCCACCTTCACCGCTTCGGCGTGGCCGGTACGGCCGCTGCTGACCTGTGCGTAATGGGCCGTTCCCGATGCGCCACCGATGTAGCCTGAGACCGCATTGCTGACCCCGCGCGTGTGCTGGAAGATGCCCTGCACCCCCCAGAAGCAGCCGCCGGCGAACACCACGCTGGCATGGGTTGCGGTGTCGGCGAAGGCCGCTTCACCGACAGGCGCTGGCAGCGGCCTGCTTTGCGTTGACGATGCACCGGCCATCGATGCACCCGCCATCGCCGTTGCGGCGGGGCGGTCCATGCCCACTGCGGCAACCACCAGTCCTGCCGAGCAGAGGCCGGCCACGATCAGGGCCAGTGTTTTTTCCAGGGAAAGTTTCATGTCGGCAGTCCTCCATCAACCGAAAGTGAAGGCGTAGGCGCGCACGCCGGGATCCAGGAATTCGATCTCCAGCCGATGGGCGCCGCTGGGGTCACGCTGGCGCACCAGCTGGTACAGGCGGTTCTGATCCACTACGCCGGTGCCATCGGCGCCGACGTCGCCGCCGGCATCGGTGGCGGCCAGGGGCCGACCATCGAGCAGCACGCGGAAGCGCACCGGCACGCCATCCACAGCCGGGGCCAACACCAGGTGCACGTCCCGCGCATGGAACTGGAAGACGATGCGGCCCCCTGCCTGCTGCAGCTGGGCGGCTTCGTCGTCCACCCGCCAGCGCCCCTGCAACGCCCAGTCATTGAGCGCCAGCTGCGCTGGCAGGGCGTAGTCGGCGGCCTGGCCGGCGCGCAGTCCGCCGGGTGACGTGAAGTGCTCGGCGCGCGAATGGCCCAGATAGGTTTCCGGTGAGCGCAGGTTGCGCATGTCCGCCTGCATGGCCACGCCCTGCAAGGATTCGGCGCCTGCATCGGCCGGTGGCGGCAGATCGGTATGGCCGGCTTCGCGCAGCAGTTGCCGGATCACCTGTTCGGAACGAGCGTAATTGCCTTCGCCGAACTGATGGGCGCGGATGTTGCCTTGCGCATCGACGAAGTACTGCGCCGGCCAATAGCGGTTCTGCAACGCGCGCCAGATCGCGTACTGGTTGTCCAGCGCCACGGGGTAAGTGACCTTGAGCTGCTCGACCGCGCGCATGACATTGCGCGGGTCACGTTCGAAGGCGAACTCGGGCGTGTGCACGCCCAGCACCACCAGGCCATGGTCGCGGTAGCGGCGCTCCCATTCATGGATGTAGGGCATGGCGCGCAGGCAGTTGATGCACGAGTAGGTCCAGAAGTCGACCACCACCACCTTGCCGCGCAGGCTTTGCGTGGACAGTGGTGGGCTGTTGAGCCAGCCGGTGGCACCGTCCAGTGCCGGCAACGTACCTTCGACCGGCAGCGTGCCATCGGTATTGCCGGCGGCGGCCATCATCGGCGGCGGCGACGGCGGTGCCACGCCGGGTACGGCATCCAGCAGCGCCTGTTCAACGCGCGCGGTGCTCACGCTGGAAAGCCGGGTCAGCAGGCCGGTGTCCCAGCCCATGGCGATGGCCACTACCGCCAGGAGCGCGGCCACGCCCAGCCCGCGGCGCAGGCCGGCGCCCAGCCCCAGGCGGGCCTTCAGTGCCGTGTACACGCGCCCGCCCAGCCACACCGCCAGGGCGAGCGCGGTGGCGGCGCCGAGCGCATAGGCCAGCAGCAGGGTGCTGGTGGCCACGCTGGCACCCTGCAAGGCGGCCCCGGTGAGCACCAGGCCGAGGATCGGCCCGGCGCAGGGGGCCCACAGCAGGCCGGTGGCCACACCAATGGCAAGCGAGGTCGGCCAGCCACCGCGGCCGGCATCGGCGGCGGCATCGGCGCGTGCGCCCAGCCGCGCCCCGAGTTTCTGCAGCGGCGACAGCATCACATCGGCCAGCCGTGGCCAGAGCAGGGCCAGGGCGAACAGGGCCATGACCACCAGGGCCAACCAGCGGCCGAACTGATTGGCCTGGGCCACCCACTGGCTGCCGACGGCGGCGACGCTGGCGACCGCCGCGAAGGTCAGGGCCATGCCGACCAGCAGGGGCAGGGTGCTGCGCAGGAACGGTTGTCCGGCACGGGCGAACACGAAGGGCAGGACCGGCAGGATGCAGGGGCTGAGCAGGGTCAGCACGCCGCCCAGGTAGGCAATCAACAGGAGCATGGCAGGGTCTCCGCGACGCGGTACCGCGCCGGGTGGCAAAGGGAAGGGGGGCCGTCGTTCACAGCGGCACGCGCCAGTCAGCCGGCTGTGCCGTGGTGCCGGCAACATCGGGACTGAAGGCCAGCGCCAGGCCGTTGATGCAGTAGCGCAGGCCGGTCGGTCGGGGGCCATCGTTGAACAGGTGGCCCAGGTGCCCGCCGCAGCGACGGCAATGGACCGCGACGCGCAGCATGCCCCAGCTGGTGTCACGCTCCTCGCCCACGGCCCGTGGCAGGACCTGGTAGAAACTGGGCCAGCCGGTGCCACTGTCGAACTTGGTCGAAGCGGCGAACAAGGGCAGCGCGCAACCGGCACAGGTGAACGTCCCTGGACGGTGTTCGTTGTTCAGTGCGCTGCTGTAGGCGCGCTCGGTCGCCTGGCCACGCAGCACGCTGTACTGGGCGGGAGTGAGCCGCTGCCGCCACTGGGCGTCGCTGAGGTTGATCTCGAAGTGCGCGCTCGTCCGGCTGGCAGCCGCCGGGGCGGCGCGGCTGCAGCCACTGATGCCCAGCAGGCCGGCTGTGAGGGACAGGCTGCCGGCACCGAGAAAGTGACGTCGGGTAAGGCCCATGGTGTACTCCCATCGGGTGGATGGGGCCACTGTGCGCGCCGGGCGATAAAGGAATCCTCACGTACAGTTCAATTTTTCGTGATACATCGCCGGCCGGGGCGGCACACAATGACGGTGACTTTCCACCGGACCTGACGCCATGACCGCCGCCAAGCGGGTATTGATCGTTGAAGACGATGCCCACATCGCCGACCTGCTGCGCCTGCACCTGGGCGACGAGGGCTTGGCGGTGCAGCATGCGGCCACCGGTGATGCCGGCGTACTTGCGCTGGAAACCGACGGCCCCTGGGACGCGCTCGTGCTGGACCTCATGCTGCCCGGCGTCGACGGGCTGGAAATCTGCCGGCGCGCCCGCGCGCTGGCCCGTTACGTACCGATCATCATCATCAGCGCCCGCGGCAGCGAGACCCAGCGCATCGTCGGCCTGGAACTGGGGGCGGACGATTACCTGGCCAAACCGTTTTCCATGCCCGAGCTGGTGGCGCGGGTGCGCGCGCTGCTGCGCCGTGCCGAAGCGATGGCGCGCAGTGCGCGCATCGATGCCGGTGCCATCGACCTGGCGGGTCTGCGCCTGGACCCGGTGGCACGCACGGCCAGCGTGGACGGTGCCGCGCTGGAACTGACCCCGCGCGAGTTCGACCTGTTGTTGTTCTTCGCCCGCCATGCCGGGCAGGTGTTCAGCCGCTCGGAACTGCTCAACGAGGTGTGGGGCTACCAGCACGATGGCTACGAGCACACCGTCAACAGCCACATCAACCGCCTGCGCAGCAAGATCGAGCGTGACCCGGCCGCCCCGGCGCGCATCCTCACCGTGTGGGGCCGTGGCTACCGGATGGTTGATCCAGCCGGTGAGCTGGCATGATCCGCCTGCGCCTGTGGCAGAAGCTCGCGCTGGTGTCGAGCGCATTGCTGCTGGTGTGCGGCAGCGTGCTGCTGGTGCTGCAGATGCGCGCCAGTACCCGCCACGAGCAGGAAGTGGTCCAGCGCCTGTCGCTGGATCTTGCCGCGCATATCGCCGCGCGCAGCGAACTGATGGACAGCCGTGGCATGCGCCCGGATGCGGTACGCGCGCTGTTCGGCCAGCTGATGGCGGTCAATCCCAGTGTCGAGGTCTACCTGCTGGATGCCGGCGGACGCATCCTGGGGCATGACGCGCCAGCCGGGCACCTCAAGCGCGAGCAGGTATCGCTCGGGCCGGTACGTGCATTGCTGGCCGGCGCACCCCTGCCCATCCTCGGCGATGATCCACGTCGGGCGCGCGGGCAACAGGTGTTCAGCGTGGCGCCGTTGCAGGTCGACGGCCAGGACCACGGCTACGTCTATGTGGTGCTGGTGGGCGAACAGCGGCAGATGCTTGCCGAGGACCTCGCCAGTGGCAGCCAGCGCGGCACCCTGGTGTGGTCGGCACTGCTGGTGGCGTTGCTGGGCCTGCTGGCGGGCCTGCTGGCGTTCCATCGGCTCACGCGCCCGCTGCGTGAACTCACCCGGCAGATCCAGTCGTTCGACATGGACGCCCCGGGGCCCCCGTTCGAGGCGCGCCCCCTGCCGGCCGGGGAACGCGATGAGCTGGTGATCCTGGCCCACGCACATGCGCAGATGGCACAGCGGCTGGCAGAGCAGTGGCAGCAGCTGCGCCAGCAGGACCTGCAGCGCCGTGAACTGGTGGCCAATATTTCCCATGACCTGCGCACCCCACTGTCGTCGCTGCATGGCTACCTGGAAACGCTGGCGCTGAAAGACGCCTTGCTGGAGCCAGCCGAGCGTCGACGCTACCTCGGCATCGCGCTGGCACAGAGCAGCAAGGTGGGCACCTTGGCCAGCGCGCTGTTCGAGCTGGCACGGCTGGAGCATGGCGGGGTCAGGCTGGAGCTGGAAACCTTCGCCCTGCCCGAACTCCTGCAGGACGTCCTGCAGAAATTCGAATTGTCGGCACAGTCGCGGCGGCAGTCCCTGCAGGGTGATTTCCCGCGCGTGCTGCCGCTGGTGCGTGCCGACGTGGGCCTGATCGAACGGGTGCTGACCAACCTGCTGGACAACGCGCTGCGCCATGCCCCCGACGGTGGCCAGGTGTGCGTAGCGCTGCGCGCCGTGCCCTCTGCCATCCAGGTGCGCGTGATCGATGACGGCCCGGGCGTGCCATCAGCCGTGCGGCAGACGCTGTTCCAGGCGCCGGCGGCGCTGTCGGCCAGGCGTCGCGACGGCGGTGGCCTTGGGCTGCTGATCGTGCAGAGGATCGTGCAGTTGCATGGCGGCAAGGTGTGGCTGGAGGACACGGAGCGCGGCGCGTGTTTTGTCTTTGACCTGCCCACGGACGATAAACACTGACGGCAGCACAAAAAAAAGGACCCGACAGAGGGAGGGATCTGTCGGGTCCTGCGATTGCATGGGGGGAGGGACCCATGCAATGTCTGGTGCGGTGACCCGGCGTGTTGCCCGGATGACCTTGTTGCTATGCAGCATACGCCTTTTCTGTTGCATTGCAACACCAGCGATCCATTCTCCCGACGAACGGTTAAGGTCCTTGCAGATCAAGGGCTTGTGGGGCCCCTGTAGCGGCAGCCGGAGGTGCATGTTTCGTGGATGGTGACCTCGCTCAGCGCTGGCAGGCTGGGCTTGAGCTCGTTCCAGATCCACGCGGCCAGGGTTTCGCTGGTGGGGTTTTCCAGACCCGGGATGTCGTTGAGGTAGTGGTGGTCCAGGCGGTCATAGATCGGCTGGAAGGCGGCTTTCACATCGCCGAAGTCCATGATCCAGCCCGTATCGGCGCCGGGCTCGCCTTCCACCTTCAGTTCGATGCGGAACGAATGCCCGTGCAGGCGCGCGCATTTATGGCCCGGTGGCACGTTGGGCAGCCGGTGGGCGGCCTCGACCATGAAGACTTTGAAGATTTCCATTGCGCGATTGTACGTCCGCCGCGCGTGCAGGCGAGGGCGATGTGGAGCGATGGCAAGGAATTCGTTGCTGACGAAAATAAATCTTTCCATCTTGATGAAGCGATGTTAGCTTCTCTTATATCCGTATGAAGAGATGTTATTGGCCCTGCAGCGGCCAGGCATGAACTACTGCGGGATCCGCATCCACCACCACCCCACTGCCATGCCCACTCCTTCCCTGCTCGCAGCGGCGCTGTCCGTTGCCTTGGCCGCTGCATTGCCCGCGGCTGCCGAAACCACCGTCGAAACCGCTGCCAACGGCGATGCCAACACCTTGGCGGCCGTGCGCGTCACCGGCTCCAACATCAAGCGCACCGATACCGAAACGGCCAATCCGGTACAGGTGATTGCCCGCGAACAATTGCAGGCCTCAGGCAAGGCGACCGTGGCCGATGTGCTGCGCTCGATCTCGGCCAACACCGGCAATGCGGCCAACGAAACGTCCAACAGCGGCTGGGCCTCCGGGTCGGCCGGCATCGGTCTGCGCGGGCTTTCGCAGAAAAACACCCTGGTGCTGCTCAATGGCCGGCGCCTGGCCAACTACGGCTTCCCGGCCAACGGGCTGTCGGACACGTTCGTCAACCTCAATGCACTGCCGCTGGTGGCGGTGGAGCGCATCGAAGTACTCAAGGACGGTGCCTCGGCGGTCTACGGTTCCGATGCCGTGGCCGGCGTGGTCAACATCATCACCCGGCAGGATTTCCAGGGCGCGGAAGTCGGCGGCAGCGTCGGCACCGCCGACCAGGGCGGCCTGGACGAGCAGAAGCTGAAGTTCCTCGGTGGCATCGGTGATCTGGACACGGACGGTTACAACATCCTGTTCAGCCTTGAGGCCTACGACCGCGATCGCCTGGACCAGGACGAACGGGACCTGACCCGTTCCGGGGTCTACAGCGACCAGCCCGGCGGTCGCTGGAACGGCTGGTCGTCCAAGGGCGCGCGCTTCCTGGTCAACGGTGCGTCCGTACCGCTGCTGGATGCAGCCGGGCAGTGCCCGGAAGGCACCACGCGGGTGGCCAGTGCGCCGATCGACGGATTGGCCGGTGATACCTGTGGCTTCAACCTGGCGCCTTACACGACACTGATTCCGTCCACCAAGCGTTACCAGGCCTATGCCAATGGCACCTTCCGCCTGGGCGAGAACGTCGAAGCGTTCGGTGAGGTGCTGTACAGCGAGGTCAAGGGCGTTTCCTGGTTCGGCAGCAGTCCGTTCTTCACCCTTGAAAGCGGCCGCTTCGCGCTCAATGCCGATACCGGGCTGGCAGAGCCGGTGTCGTCCAATTTGCCGGCCAACAATCCGTACAACCCCTATGGGCGTGCGGTGCCGATCGAGTACACCTTCTTCAATCTCGGCGGTACGGTGAAGACCAACCGGTCGCAGTCCTACCGCGGCGTGTTCGGCCTGCGCGGCAGCACCGAGCGCTGGGACTGGGAAGTGGGCGCTTTTGGTGCGCGCAGCAGCGAGCGCGAAACGGTTTCCGGCGGCTTCGCCAACCGATGGGCACTGGCCGATGCGCTGGCCACCGGCAGCTACAACCTGGCCAATCCTTCGGCAACGCCGCAGTCGGTGCTCGATGGCATCAACATTGCCACGCTGCGCCCGGCCGAATCGGTACTGCAGGGCATCGATGCCAAGGCCTCCGGTACGCTGGGCCGCACCTGGGCCGGTGACATCGGCGTGGCGGCCGGCCTGGAATGGCGCCGCGAGAAGCTGGACTCTGACAACCCCTGGCAGATCGACGCCGGCCTGCAGGTGCGGCCGGCCATCGCCGAGGTGCATGGCGAGCGCAAGGTCACCGCGGCCTACGCCGAAGCGATCGTGCCGCTGGCGTCCAACCTGGAACTGTCGGCGGCCGCGCGTGCCGACCATTACAGCGATTTCGGCGATGCGTTCTCGCCGAAGCTGGGCCTGCGCTGGCAGCCATTCGATTTTCTGGTGCTGCGTGCGGCGGCCTCCAAGGGGTTCCGGGCACCGTCGCTTTCGGAAAACTCCAACAGCACCAGCATTTCCTACGGCAGCGTGGTGGATCCCTTCGATCCGGACCTGCCGGGCTCGCGGCAGAATCCGACCTTCTTCACCGTCGGCAACAATGACCTGAAGCCGGAGCGCACCCGCAGCTACAACTTCGGCGCCGTACTGTCGCCGTGGAGTGGTACCAACCTCAGCGTGGATTACTACCGCATCGAGCTGGAGAACCTGGTCGGCACCAACAACACCCAGACCCTGGTCACCAACAATGTACCCGGCGCAGTGCTGCGCGATGAGCGCGGCAAGCTGCAGGCGGTCTACAACCGGTACCAGAACCTGAGCACGCTGGAGACCTCGGGCATCGACGTGGAACTGCGCCAGCGCATCCCGGTCGGCCGCCTGGGCGAACTGCAGCTGAGCAGTGCCTATACCCACGTCACTGCCTACAAGCGGCCCACCGTGGTCGGCGGCCCGCTGGTCGATTACGCCGGCAGCAACCTCGGCGCCACCCTGCCCAAGGACAAGGCCACCACCACCTTGGACTGGAAGTACCGCGACGTGCAGGCCGCGCTGACCTGGTACTACACCAGTGGCTATGACCAGAAGGCCAGTGCCGCGGCGACCGCCGTGCAGGACCGGGTGGATTCCTACAGCCAGTTCGACCTGTACCTGGGCTACACCGGCTTCGAGCAGCTGACCCTGTACGCCAAGATCCAGAACCTGGGCGACGAAGCGCCGCCATACGACGCCTCGTTCCCGGGCATCCGCGCGCCGTACGACTTCACCCAGTACGACCTGCGTGGCCGCTACTTCACCGTCGGCTTCGATTACCGCTTCTAAGAGGGTTGTCCGTGTCCCTGCATCGCACCGTTTTTCTGTCCCTGCTGCTTGCTGCCGGCACCTGGTTGCCGGCAGCGCAGGCCCAACAGGCTTATTTCTTCCCGCAGGCGCAGGCCGCGGAATTCGACCCGGCCATTCCCAGTCCGCAGCAGTTCCTGGGCTATGAAATCGGCAGCCGCTTCACCCGCCACGACCAGCTGGTGGCGTACTTCCAGGAGCTGGCCAGGCATTCGGACCGGATCGACGTGCGCGAGATCGGCCGCAGCTACGAAGGCCGTCCGCTGGTGCTGGCCACGGTGACCGACGCCGGTAACCAGGCGCGACTTGAATCGCTGCGCCAGCAGCATGCCACCCTGGTGGACCCATCCCAGCCCCTGTCGGCCGCCGCCGGCAGCCCGGTGGTGGTATGGCTGGGCTACAGCGTGCACGGCAATGAAACCTCCAGTGGCGAGGCGGCGATGCTGACCGCCTACTACCTGGTGGCCAATCGCAGTGCGCAGACCCAGCAGTGGCTGAAAGACGCGGTGGTGCTGTTCGATCCGGCGCAGAATCCGGACGGACGTGACCGCGCGGCGAACTGGCACAATGCGTGGGCATCCAGTCCGGCCTCGGCCGATCCGGCTGACAAGGAGCACGTCGAGCCGTTCCCGCAGGGCCGCACCAACCACTACTTCACCGACCTCAACCGTGACTGGCTGGCGCTGACCCAGGGCGATTCGCTGCCCAAGATCGAGGCCTTCCACCAGTGGTACCCGAACGTCCAGATCGATTTCCACGAGATGGGCAAGGACAACACGTACTATTTCGAACCGTCGCCGGCGAGCATGCACAGCCCGCTCATTCCAGCGGCCTCGTACGCGTTCAACGAAACCCTGGCCAAGTACCACGCGCAGGCGCTGGATGCACTGGGATCGCTGTACTACACCGGGGAAAACTACGACAACTTCTCGCCGGTCTATGGTTCGACGTATCCCGATTTCCATGGCGCGGTCGGGGTCACGGTGGAGCAGGCCAGTTCGCGCGGCCGTGTGCAGGAATCGGCCAACGGCCTGTTGACCTTCCCGTTCACGGTGCGCAACCAGGTGGCCACCGGGCTGGGCACCGTGCGTGGTGCGGTGGCCGAGCGCGAGGGCCTGTTCGCCCTGCAGAAAAGCTTCTTCCAGTCAGCGTTGAAGCAGGCTGCACAGCAGCCGGTGCGCAGCTTCGTTTTCGGCGATGCGCATGACCCGGGCCTGACCCGTCGCCTGCTGCAGTTGCTGTTGCGGCACCGTATCGAGGTGCATGCGCTGGCCCAACCGGCCACCGTGGAAGGCAAGCGCTTCGAGCCGGGCAGTGCCTACGTTGTGGATACCGCGCAGCCGCAGTTCCGCCTGGTGCATTCGATCTTCGCGCAGACGCCACCGGTCAAGGGCGATGTGTTCTACGGCAGCACCAGCTATGCGGTCGCGCCAGCGTATGGCCTGGCCTATGCGGCCAGTCGCAGCCGGGTCGGGCAGGGTGCCCGCATCAGCGACCTGCCGCCGGTGCAGGCCGGGGTGGTCGGTGGCCAGGCGGCCTATGCTTATGCGTTGGACTGGCGCGATTACAACGCCAGCCGTGCACTGTATGCCCTGCAGGCCAAGGGCCTGAACACCCGCGTCGCGCTGCGCGGCTTCACCGCCGCCACGGCGGGTGGTGAGCAGGCGTTCGCCGCCGGCAGCATCATCGTGCCGGTGGCCGGACAGACCGTGCAGGGCGCCGAGTTGCTGGCGCAGGTACAGGCGGCGGCGCAGGCCAGCGGGGTACAGGTGCAGACCCTGTCCACCGGGCTCAGCCGGTCCGGCATCGATCTGGGCAGCGACAGCGTCAAGGCGCTGCGCAAGCCTGCCGTGGCACTGGTGATGGGCGAGGGGGTCACCGCCACCGAAATCGGTTCGGCCTGGTTCCTGCTGGACCAGCAACTGCAGGTACCGGCCAGCAAGATCGACCCCACCCAGTTGGGGCGGGTAGGGCTGGACCGTTACACCACCATCGTGCTGTCCGGCGGTAACTACGCTGGCGTCGATGCCGCTGCCGTGGCTGCGCTGAAACGCTGGATCAACGCCGGCGGCTCGCTGGTCACTTACGGCAGTGGCGCCCGCTGGGCGATCGAACAGAAGCTGGCCGTAGGTGAAAAGCTGGCCAGCGATGACACCGATACGTCGGACCAGCGCTTGGCATTTGGTGACCAGCGCGATGTCGCGGCGATCGAACGGGTAAGCGGCAACATCCTCAGTGCCGATGCAGATACCAGTCATCCGCTGGCATTCGGCCTGCCGGGCCGGGCCCTGGCGGTGAACAAGGAAAACACGGTGGTGCTGCAGCCCAGCGCCAATGCCTACTCCACTGTGGTGCGGGTGGATGCCCAGCCACAGGTGAACGGCTATCTGTCCGAACGCAACCGCGGTCGGGTGGCGCAGTCGGCGTGGTTGCTGGTGTCGCCGCAGGGCCAAGGCAACGTGGTGCTGTTTGCCGATGATCCAGCGCACCGCAAGTACTGGCACGGTACCGAGCGCTTGCTGATCAACGCGTTGTTCTTCGGCAACCTGATCAACCCGAGCAAACCGCGCGGCTGAAACCAGACCATTGCAACAGCGGGTCAAAGAAAAAGGGACGACGCTTTCGCGTCGTCCCTTTCCTGTGCAGGCCAGTCAAGCGGCCTGCGGCTTACCGGCGGGGAACTGCCGGATCAGCGCGGGCTGTTGCCCTGGCTGCGGCCGCGGCCACCGCCGTTGCCACCGCCCGGACCACCACGACGCTGGC
>DALZLW010000086.1:0-15473 GCA_032007425.1 Stenotrophomonas sp. | reverse complement strand
CAGCCGCCTGCGCAACCAGAAGATCGGCTTCATCTTCCAGGGCTTCAACCTGATCCCGGACCTCAACCTGTTCGACAACGTCGACGTGCCGCTGCGTTACCGGCGCATGGATTCGGCTGAACGCCGCCGCCGCATCGAGCAGGCCCTGAGCCAGGTCGGCCTGGGTTCGCGCATGAAGCACTACCCGGCCGAGCTGTCCGGCGGCCAGCAGCAGCGCGCAGCCATCGCCCGTGCCCTGGCCGGCAGCCCGCGCCTGCTGCTGGCCGACGAACCGACCGGCAACCTGGACACGCAGATGGCGCGCGGGGTGATGGAACTGCTTGAGGAAATCAACGCTGCCGGCACCACGATCGTGATGGTCACCCACGATCCGGAACTGGCCGCACGCGCACAGCGCAACGTGCACATCGTCGACGGACAGGCCACCGACCTGCTGCGCGACCCGGTGCTGGCCCGGCCGCAGGCGCCCAGCCTCGCAGGCGTCACTGGCTGATCCCCTTGCCCGGCCGCTGATCCGGCCACTGCCACGCCACCAGGACCGACCATGTTCCTTTATTACTTCAGACTCGCGCTGCGCAGCTTCGCCCGCAACAAGGTGCTCACCGCCTTGATGGTGCTGGCCGTGGCGCTGGGCATCGGTGCCGCCATGACCACCCTGACCGTGTTCAAGGTGCTTTCCGGCGACCCCATTCCGCACAAGAGTGACCGCCTGTTCTACGTGCAGGTCGACCCCGGCATGCGCGAAGGCTACCAGCCCGGCCAGGAGCCGCAGAACCAGCTCACCCGCTTCGATGCCGAAACCCTGCTGCGCCAGGCCAAGGCCAAGCACCAGGCGATGATGACCGGCGGCGGCGGGATCGTCGATCCGCGCGTGGGCACGCTCAAGCCGTTCTCGGTGGACACCCGCCACACGTCGGCCGATTTCTTCCCGATGTTCGACACCCCGTTCCTGTTCGGCCAAGGCTGGTCCGGTGCCGAAGACACCGGCCGCGCACGCATCGCGGTGATCGGCAAGGAACTGAACGACAAACTGTTCCAGGGCGGCAACAGCGTCGGCAAGGAGGTCATCCTCAGCGGTTACGCACTGCGCATCGTCGGCGTGATGGACGACTGGAAGGCCACCCCGCGCTTCTTCGATCTGGTCACCAACAGTTTCGGCAAGAGCGAGGAGGTCTACGTGCCCTTCAGCACCGCACTTGACCTGAAACTGGGGCGCAACGGCAGCATGGACTGCTTCGGCCGCGAGATCGTCAACGACGCCCAGGCGTTGAACGTGCCCTGCTCGTGGATCCAGTACTGGGTGGAGCTGGATTCCGCCAGCGATGCCGCCAGCTACAAGGCCTACCTGGACAACTATTCGGAGCAGCAGCGTGCCGCGGGCCGTTTCGAGCGTCCGGCCAACACCCGCCTGCGCAACGTGATGGAGCATCTGGACTACAACAACGTCGTGCCGGGCGATGTACGCCTGCAGATGTGGCTGGCCTTCGGCTTCCTGATGGTGTGCCTGGTCAATACCGTGGGCCTGCTGCTGGCCAAGTTCCTGCGCCGCAGCGGCGAGATCGGCGTGCGCCGCGCCCTGGGTGCCAGCCGCATGGAAGTGTTCTACCAGTGCCTGGTCGAGGCTGGCACGATCGGCCTGGCCGGCGGCCTGCTGGGCCTGTTGTTTGCCCTGCTGGGCCTGTACGCAGTGCGCCAGCGCCCGGCCAGCTATGCAGAGCTGGCCCATCTGGACGGCAGCATGCTGCTGCTGACTTTCGCTCTGGCCGTCGGTGCCAGTCTGTTGGCCGGCATCGTCCCGGCCTGGCGCGCGATGCAGGTTGCACCGGCGCTTCAACTCAAGAGCCAATGACGCGGAGCGCACCCATGGAAATCCGTCCCATTCTTTCCACCCTGTCGCGCCACAAGACCGCCGCAGCGCTGATCGTGCTGGAGATCGCGCTGAGCTGCGCGATCATCTGCAACATCCTGTTCATCGTTTCGCTGCGCATCGACACCTTGAAATTGCCGAGCGGCATCGACGAGCAGCACCTGCTGGAAATCGGCATGAGCGGGCTCGGCAAGTCCGTGGATGCCGATGCCCGCACCGCCGAGGACCTGGCCAGCCTGCGGGCGATTCCCGGCGTGGAAAGCGCGGCCATCATCAACCAGCTGCCGTTCCAGAACGGGTCCTGGAATACCTCGCTGGCGGCAAGCCCGGAGCCGGATGCGCAGAGCGTGAACGCCACCGAGTACATGGTCGGCGAGAACGCGTTGAAGACCATGGGAGTCAAGCTGATCGCCGGGCGTGACTTCACCGCTGATGAGTACCAGAGCAGCGCGGTGCTGGAAGGCGTGGAAGACCTGAGCAAGCTCAGCGCCTCCACCATCATCAACCGCAAGGTGGCTGAAGCGATGTTCCCCGACGGCGGCGCCGTGGGCAAGACGGTGTACATGGCCAACATCCCGCTGACCATCGTTGGCGTGGTCGATACGCTGGCCCGGCCCACCATGATGGGCAACGACCGCAGCCGTTCGATGATCCTGCCGATCCGCCTGAACTTCTCCAACGGTGGCCGCTACCTGATCCGCGTCAGCGATCCGGCCCGGCGGGACGAGGTGATGACCCAGGCCTTGGCCGTACTGGACCGCAACGACCCGAACCGGCTGGTGTGGCGCAAGCTCAGCTTCGAAGAAGGACGCCAGAAGTACTTCGCCAACGACCGCGACATGATCGGGCTGCTGATGATCGTCAGCGTGTTGTTGCTGCTGGTCACCGCGCTGGGCATCGTCGGCCTGGCAAGCTTCTGGGTACAGCAGCGCACCAAGCAGATCGGCATCCGCCGTGCACTGGGGGCGACGCGTGGACAGATCCTGCGCTACTTCCAGACCGAGAACTTCCTGCTGGCCAGCATAGGCATCGTGCTCGGCATGTTGTTGGCCTACCTGCTCAACCTGTGGTTGATGGGTCGCTACGAGCTGCCCCGGCTGCCGCTGCTGTACCTGCCCATCGGTGCGCTGGCGTTGTGGCTGCTGGGCCAGGCGGCGGTGTTTGGTCCGGCACGCAAGGCCGCTGCGGTGCCACCGGCAACGGCGACCCGCAGCGCCTGATGCCGCCCAAGGGGAATACGATGCAAGGCTATTACCTGCAACTGGCGCTGCGCAGCTTTGGCCGCAACCGCCTGCTGACCCTGCTGATGGTGCTGACCATCGCAGTGGGCATCGGCGCGATGATGACCACGCTGGGGGTGTACCGGGTATTGTCCGGCGACCCCATCCCGGAAAAGAGCGAGCGTTTGTTCATGCCACGCATTGAACCGCGTACGCTGGGCAAGGGAGGCGAACTGGACCGCGAGCCGCTGGAGCAGTTGAGCCGCTACGACGCCGAGGAACTGCTGCGGCAGGCGCGCGGGCAACGGCAGGCCGTGATGACGGCCGGCGCGCTGACCGTGCAGGCGAACGGAACGGCAGCCCAGCCATTCCGTTCGTTGGCCCGCTACACATCCGCCGATTTCTTCCCCATGTTCAACGTACCTCTGCGTAGCGGCAGCGCCTGGACGGCCGCCGATGATGCGGCGGCCGCGCGGGTGGCGGTCATCACGCCCAGACTTGCCGCACGGCTGTTTGGTACGGACGACCCGATCGGCGGCGAGATACCGACCCCGCAGGGCATCCTGCGGGTGATCGGTGTGCTGGGCGACTGGAATCCCACGCCGCGCTTCTACGACCTCACGGTGCAGCGCTTCGGGGGCAGCGAACAGGTGTTCCTGCCGTTCTCCACCTCGCGCGAAATGCGCCTGGACACACAGGGCAGCATGACCTGCTGGGGCGAAGGACGCGGCGGCGATGAAGGCGGCCAGCGCGGCGTCAATGCCCCTTGTGCCTGGCTACAGTACTGGGTGGAGCTGGCGTCCGCCGACAGTGCCGCCAGCTACCGGGATTACCTTCACGACTATTCCGAACAGCAGCGCGCCGCAGGCCGTTTCGAGCGACCGGCGAACGTCCGCCTGGACAACGTGCTGCAGTGGTTGGACTTCAAGCGCGTGGTCCCCACCGACGTGCGCCTGCAGGTGTGGATGGCGCTGGGCTTCCTGCTGGTGTGCCTGATCAACACGGTGAGCCTGCTGCTGGCCAAGTTCCTGCGCCGCACCGGGGAGATCGGCATCCGTCGCTCGCTGGGCGCCTCACGGCGCGACATCTTCCAGCAATGCCTCGTGGAGGCGGGTGCGATCGGCCTGGCCGGTGGCTTGCTGGGGCTGGCCGTGGCCGCCGGTGGCCTGTGGCTGGTGCGCCAGCAGCCGGACGACTATGCCTACCTGGCCCGCATGGACCTGACCCTGATGTGGCAGACGTTTGCATTGGCGGTGACCGCCAGCGTGCTGGCCGGCCTGCTGCCGGCGTGGCGGGCGATGCGCATTCCGCCCGCCCTGCAGCTGAAATCCCAATGATCCACCGCGCGCGGCCGCACCCCGTTCCCGCGCGTGCATGACCCCGGAGTTTGCCTTGGACGTGCGCCCCATCCTTGCCGCCTTGATGCGGCACAAGACTGCCTCGTTGCTGATCGTGCTGGAGATCGCGCTCAGCTGCGCCATCATCTGCAATGCCGTGTTCGTGATCGGCGAACGCTTCGCCCAGACCCAACGCAGCAGCGGCATCGTCGAGGAAGACCTGGTGAGCATCACCACCAGCAGCCTGCTGCCCGGCGGCAACGACGAGGCACGCCGCCAGCAGGACCTTCAGGTACTGGCCGCGGTGCCGGGCGTGCTCGCCGCCAGCAGCGTCAACCAGGTGCCTTACGGTGACAATGTGTGGGCATCGGGGATCAACCTGGCCCCTGACCAGGTGCGCCCCACCCTGCACGCCAGCCAGTACATGGACGACGGCCACCTGCTGCGTACCTTCGGCATCAAGGTGCTGGAAGGACGCGCGTTCAACGCCGATGAGTACATCGAGAACAGCGCTTTCCAGGCTGACCCGGGGCATGGGATCCCGGTGGTGCTGTTGTCTGCGGGGCTGGCGCGCAGACTGTTCGGTGGTGGTAACGCCGTCGGCAAGGACATCTACGTCTGGGGCAACCAGCCGACACGGGTGGTGGGGGTGATCGCCGACCTGATGGCTCCGGGCAATGACCGTTCATTTACCGGCAGCCACGACTCCATGATTTTCCCGGTGCGCGTGGCCAATGGCGGCTATGCCCTGCGCACCGCCCCCGGACAGGCCGAGGCGGTGCTCGCAGCTGCAGTAAAGGCGCTGCTGCGCGATGAGCCGAACCGGATGATCGAAAGCAAGGGCACGCTGGTGCAGATGCGCCGTGACTTCTACCAGCGCGACCGCTCGGTGATCTGGCTGCTGGCCAGCGTCAGCGCCGCACTGCTCGCCGTCACGGCCTTTGGCATCGTCGGCCTGGCCAGCTTCTGGGTGCAGCAGCGCACCAAGCAGATCGGCATCCGTCGCGCGCTCGGCGCGACCCGCGGCGACATCCTGCGCTACTTCCAGCTGGAGAACTTCCTGCTGACCAGCACCGGCATCTTGCTGGGCCTGCTGCTAGCCTACAGCCTGAACCTGATGCTGATGGCCCAGTACGAGCTTTCACGCCTGCCATTGGCCTACCTGCCGATCAGCGCCGTGCTGCTGTGGCTGCTCGGACAGCTGGCCGTACTGGGCCCGGCACGGCGTGCGGCCGCCATTGCACCGGCGGTGGCCACGCGCAGTGCCTGACGCCGCGGGCCTGCACCCCGCTGGCCACCGCGTGGCGCGGCTTACCACCCCCTGCCATCGTGCACTGCACGGCACCGACGGCAGCGTGTAATGTCCTGAAAGCCGCTTTCCGCCATGCCCGCCAACGCACCCGCTGCCGACCATGCCACAGATCCTGATCATCGATGACAACGCCGCGGTCGCCACCGCATTGGACGTGCTGTTCTCGCTGCACGACATCGATACCCGGCACGCCAGCTCACCCGATGAAGGGCTGGCACTACTCGCCCGCGAGCCGTTCGACCTGGTCCTGCAGGACATGAACTTCACTGCCGACACGACCTCCGGCGAAGAAGGCCAGGCCTTGTTCCGTGCCATCCGCTCGGCCCATCCCGACCTGCCCGTGGTCCTGCTTACGGCCTGGACCCATCTGGACAGCGCGGTGGACCTGGTCAAGGCGGGCGCCGCCGATTACCTGGCCAAACCGTGGGACGACGGGCGCCTGCTGACCACGGTCAACAACCTGCTGGAGCTGGCCGAAGCCCGCCATGAACTGGCCCGTCACCGGCAACGCGGACTGGCCCAGCGGCAGCGCCTGCAGGAACGCTTCGACCTGCGTGGCGCAGTGTTTGCCGACCCGGCCAGCGAGCGGGTCATCGCGCTGGCGTGCCAGGTCGCGCGCTCGGACCTGCCGGTGTTGATCACCGGCCCCAACGGCGCGGGCAAGGAAAAGATCGCCGAAATGATCCATGCCAACGCAGTGAACCGCAAGGGTGGCTTCGTGGCGCTGAACTGCGGCGCCTTGCCCGGCGAACTGATCGAAGCGGAGCTGTTTGGTGCCGAAGCTGGTGCCTACACCGGCGCCAGCAAGGCACGCGAAGGCAAGTTCGAGGCTGCCGATGGCGGGACGCTGTTCCTGGACGAAATCGGCAACCTGTCGCTGGCGGGGCAGATGAAGCTGCTGCGGGTGCTGGAAACCGGGCGCTTTGAACGCCTGGGTTCCAACCGCGAGCGCCACGTCGACGTGCGGGTGGTCAGCGCGACCAACGCCGACCTGCCGGCCATGATCCGCGAGGGCAGCTTCCGCGAGGACCTCTATTACCGGCTCAACACGGTCGAACTCAGCGTGCCCGCGCTGGCCGAGCGCCGCGAGGACATCCTGCCACTGGCCCTGCACTTCCTCGGCGATGCGGCACCGCCGCTGTCGGCACAGGCTGCCCAGGCGCTGCAGGCACACGCCTGGCCAGGCAATGTGCGCGAACTGCGCAACGTGATCCAGCGCGCTTCGCTGCTGGCCCAAGGCAGCAGGATCGAGGTCGTCGACCTCAACCTGCCGCGCGCACCGGTGCGCCATCTACCGCCGCCGCTTGCCGACGAGCCCGATCGCGAACGTATTATCAGCGCCCTGCGCCGCGCCGGCGGTGTGATCGCCCAGGCCGCCAGTGAGCTGGGCCTGAGCCGGCAGGCGCTGTACCGTCGCATGGACCGCCATGGCATTCCGCGCGATTGAGGACCGGCCCGTGATCCAGCGCTCCTTCACGTTCCGCTTGTTCCTGCGCCTGTTGCCGGTGCTGGCCCTGGCCGCTGCGCTGCCCTGGCTGCTGGCGTTCTGGCTGGACCATGGCTGGGTGGTCACCCTGCTGTCGGCGGTCGTGCTTCTGGTACTGATGTGGTGGACCCTGCGCCAGGCCACCGCCCCCATCCGCTCGCTGCTACGGGCATTGGCCGGCACCACCAGCAGTTACCGCGACGGCGAGTACAACTTCGGCGTGCATTGGCGCGGCAACGACGAGTTCGCCCAACTGGTGCGTGCGCATGCCGAACTGGGCGATGTCCTGCGTGCCCAGCGGCAGTCACTGGTGCAGCGCGAGCTGCTGCTCGACACCATGGTGCAGAACACCCCGGTGGCCATGCTGCTGCTCACTGATGGCGGCGATGGCGTGCAGCGCGTGGCTTTTTCCAACATCGCGGCGCGCAAGCTGCTGCATGGCGGTTGGAAGCTGGAAGGCGTGCGCGTGCCCGACCTGCTGCAGCAGATGCCCTTGCCGCTGCGTGATGCGGTGGGGCGCGGCGGTGACAGCTTGTTCGCCGTGCGTCCCGATGACAGCGATGATGAAGACGACGAGCAGGTTTACCACCTGTCACGCCGCGGCTTCCACCTCAATGGACGGCCCCACGACCTGTTGTTGATCCGCCTGCTCACCGCCGAGCTGCGCCGCCAGGAAGTGCAGACCTGGAAGAAGGTGATCCGGGTGATCAGCCACGAGCTCAACAATTCGCTGGCGCCGATTGCCTCGTTGGCCCACTCCGGGGGCGAACTGGTGCGTCGTGGAAAGTTCGAACGGCTGCCGGAAATCTTCACCACCGTCGAAGACCGCGCCCGCCACCTGGAAGGCTTCATCCGCGGCTATGCACGCTTTGCCAAACTGCCGCAGCCGCAACTGGAAACCGTGCATTGGGCGCCGTTCTTGGCCAGCCTGCAGCAGCAGATCCCGTTTTCCATGGCGACGGTGGACGATGAACTGCACAGCCGCATCGACATCGCCCAGTTCGGCCAAGCACTGCTGAACCTGCTCAAGAATGCCCACGAGGCCTGCGCCGAGGCCGATCCTGCGAACGCCGACGTGCAGGTGCAGCTGACCCGCCTGCCGCAATGGTTGCGGCTGGAGGTGCTCGATCGCGGCAAGGGCATGAACGAGGCGGTGCTGCAGAATGCGCTGATGCCGTTCTATTCGACCAAGCGCAACGGCACCGGGCTGGGCCTGGCCCTGACCCGGGAAATCATCGAAGCACACGGCGGCCGCATCGCCCTGCAGAACCGCGACGGCGGCGGGCTGTGCGTGTCCCTGCAATTGCCGCTGGGCTGAGCCCGGGCGCCTCAGGCCTTTTTCGTGGGCCGCTTCCAATGCGCGATGGTCTGCTGCGGTGCACGCGCCACGGTCAACTGGCCGGCCGGCGCGGCGCGGGTGATCACCGAACCGGCGGCGATGGTGGCGCCGTCACCCACCACCACGGGCGCGACCAGGGCGCTGTTGGAGCCGATGAAGGCGTTGTCACCGATGGTGGTGGTGGACTTGTTCACCCCGTCGTAATTGCAGGTGATCGTACCGGCGCCGATGTTGACCTTGCTGCCGATGACCGCATCACCGAGGTAGGTCAGGTGGTTGGCCTTGCTGCCCACGCCGAGGGTGACCTTCTTGGTCTCCACGAAATTGCCCACGTGCACGCCGTCGGCCAGCACGGTGCCCGGGCGCAGGCGAGCAAACGGGCCGATCTGCGCGGCACCTTCGCTGATGACGCCTTCGATGTCACAGTGGGCGCGCACCTCGGTGCCGGCACCGAGGCTGACATCCTTGAGCCGGGTGAACGGCCCCACGCTCACGCCGTCGGCCAGTTCCACCCGGCCTTCGAACACCACGTTGACATCGATCTGCACGTCGCTGCCGACGATGACCTCGCCGCGGATATCCACCCGCGCCGGATCGAGCACGCGCGCGCCCTGCAGGCACAGGGCGCGCACCGCACGCTGCTGCCAGGCACGCTCCAGCTGCGCCAGCTGCCACGGGTCATTGGCCCCCTCGGCTTCCTGTGCATCGGCCACCACCGCCATCTCGGCGGGAGTAAACTCGTTGGCGGCAAACGCAAAGACGTCGGTCAGGTAGTACTCACCCTGCGCATTGGCATTGGACAGCTGCCCCAGCCAGCGTCGCAACGCGGTGGATTCGGCGGTGATGATGCCGGTGTTGACCGTACGGATGCGCCGCTGCTCCTCGTCGGCGTCCTTCTGTTCGACAATGGCCCCCACCTTGCCGGCCGCATCACGCACGATGCGTCCGTAGCCGGTCGGGTTTTCCAGTTCAGCCACCAGCACGGCCAAGCGTCCGTCCTGGCCCAGCAGATCGCGCAGGGTCTGCTCACGGATCAGGGGCACATCGCCATACAGCACCAGTACCTGCGCGGTATCCGGCACTTCCGGCATCGCCTGGGCAACGGCGTGGCCGGTGCCCAACTGCTCGGTCTGCGCCGCCCACAGCAGGTCGGGCTGGCTGGCAAATGCCTTTCGTACCGCGTCGCCCCCATGGCCGTAGACCACGTGGATGGCATCGGGTTTGAGCGTCCGCGCCGTGGCAATGACATGGGCCAGCATCGGCTGCCCGGCAATGGGCTGCAGCACTTTGGGAAGGGCCGACTTCATCCGCTTTCCGGCACCTGCGGCGAGGATGATGACGTGCAGGGGCTGGTTCATTGCAGGGTGTCCTTGGGAAACTGTCAGGGGGCGTGAAGCGGCCTGCTAGCATAGCCGACCCTATGTAATGGCTGATGAGCAGCGACAGGATCATGGAACGATTGCAGCGACTGTTACCCTGGCTGGGCCCGTTACTCCTGCTGACAGGCCTCGTGCTGTATCCCGTGCTGCAGCAACTGCCCTCCGGGCGATTCGGTGAACTGCTGTTGCTTGGCCTGCTGGGTTGGGGAGTGGCCGCCCTGCTGGGGCGTGTCACCGGCATCGCCACGGCCAGCGCCGCTGCCGGGGTATGGCTGCTGCCCCTGCTGGTGTTCGCCGGGCCACTACCGGTGCTGTTCACCGCCGTGATGGCGCTGGCCTGCGCCGCCCTGGGCATCACGCTGTTCCCACGCCACCCGCTGCCTGCGCAGGTGCTGGCCGGTGCGCTGCTGCTGGCCGGCACGGTCGGCTGGCTGCTGGCCCTGCCCATCCACCACAGCTGGCTGTACCTGCCCCTGTTCGGGGCGCTGGTCTACGCGCGTCGGCAGGCGCTGCGTGCCGCGCTGGTGACACAGCGGCAACGCTGGCAGCACGCCGTTGCCGCTGCGCCGGGCACCGCGACGCTGGTGGTCATCATCGTCGGCCTGGCCAGCACCGGCACCTGGCTGCCGACCCTGCAGTATGACGATCTGGCTTACCACCTGCGTTTGCCGTGGCAGTTGCTGCAACATGCGGCGTATGTGCCGGCACCCGAGCAGCAGGTATGGGCCGTGGCTCCTTGGGCGTCGGATGTACTGCACGCCCTGCCCCAACTGATCGCACGGCAGGAGTCACGTGGCGCGGTGAACGCGCTGTGGCTGCTGTTGATGGCCAGCGGCGTCTGGCGCCTGGCCAGCGTGCTGGGCGCGACCCCGCGCGCGGCCTGGTTGGCGGTGGGGCTGGCCTGCAGCCTGCCACTCACCGCGGGCCTGGGCACCAGCATGCAGACCGAGCCGCTGACGGCCGCCGTCCTGGCGTGGATGGCCGCGCTCATTGCTGGCCCAACGGTTCGCAATTCCAGTGATCACGATGATCGCTTCTGGTGGCTGCTGGCCGTGCTCGGTGGCGGCATGCTGGCCGTCAAGCTGACCGCGGCCGCGATGGCCGCCGTGCTGGTGGGTTGGGCACTGCTGCGCCACCCCTGGCCGCGGCTGCGTACCCTCGTCGCGGTGCTGCTGTTGGCACTGGCCGTGGGTGGCGCCAGTTATGCACACGCAGCATGGTTGACCGGCAACCCGGTACTGCCCTTGTTCAATGGCGTGTTCCAGTCCAGTTATTTCGCTCCGGTCAATTTCGCCGACGACCGCTGGCATGCCGGGTTCGGTATCGGCCTGGACCTGCTATGGCGCATGACCTTCGACAGCGGCCGGTATATGGAGGCACACGCAGGCGCGGCAGGTTTCGCGCTGGTGGCGCTGGCTGGCCTGTGGCTCCTGGCACTGTTGCAGCCGCGCACGCGGTCGGCCACGCTGGCCTGCACGGTGGTGCTGTTGTTGCCCCTGTTGCCCATCCAGTACCTGCGCTATGCCTATCCGGGCATGGTGCTGCTGTGTACCGTGTTCGCCGCCGCAGCGCCTGATCGCCGCCCGGTTTACTGGCTGTTGATCGCCACCTGCGTGTTGAACGTGGCTTACCTCAGCAACGGCAACTGGATGCTGCGCGCAGGCGCGATGAAGTACAGCCTGCGTGCCGGCACCGACGTGACGGCACTGCTGCAGCGGTATGCCCCGGAGCGTGCACTGGCAACGGCGATCCGCGCGTCCGATGACAGGACGGGCAACGTACTGCTGCTGTCGCCCACCGATCCCTTCGCCGCCGAGTTCGGCCGTGCAGGCCGTACAGTGAGCTGGTACGCCCCGCACCTGCAGGCGGCGGCCGGCGCCGCTGATGCCGATGCCTCCGGCGCGGGCTGGATGCGCCTGCTGCAGGCCGAGCACGTGCGACACATCATCGCCCGTGACGCGCAGCTGTCGCCGGCCCAGCAACAGGCACTGCAGGCGCTTGGAGCACGCCCGGCGTTGCGCGTCGGCGGGCGGACCTGGTGGCAGCTGCCAGCGCCGAACGCTGCAGCAGCGGCGGGTTCCGAGGCACACTAAATCCATGGCCATGACCGTCCTACCTTTCACCTCGACGATGCTCCAGACCGCGCATGCGCCGCGGATCGCTGTCGTCATCCCCTGCTACCGAGTGCGGGCCAAGATTCTGGAAGTTTTAGCCGGTATCGGTCCTGAGATCGGTTGGGTCATCGTTGTCGATGACGCCTGCCCGGAGCACAGCGGCGCCCATGTCAGGGCGCACTGTCAGGACCCGCGGGTGACCGTGCACAGCCTGCTGGCCGACCAGCACGCCGAACAGGCCGAGCGTGGGCCGGACCATGCACGGCATTGAACTCATGCAGCGGGGTGCCGTTTGAGCCTGCTACGCCAAGGGGGTCATTACGTCGCCTTCGGCCTCCTGCAACTGCTGCTGGACTGGCTGATCTTCGTGGGCGGCACAGCCCTGGGCCTCCCCGTCGGACCGGCCAACTTCATCGGCCGGCTGGCCGGGATGCTGTTGGGGTTCTGGCTCAACGGACGCTTCACCTTCGCCGACAGCCGCGGCCAGCGCCTGGGCTGGGCACGCTTCGCACGCTTCCTGCTGCTGTGGCTGCTGTTGACCGCGGCCAGCACGGTCCTGCTGGCCGCCGCCAGTGACGGTTTGGGATTGCGCTGGGCATGGCTGGCCAAACCGCTGGTCGAAGCTGGCCTGGCCGCTGTGTCTTTCTTCGCCATGCGACGCTTCGTCTATAACGCCTAAGCGCCTCAGGCGCCTGCTGGCTGGCAGAAACCGACGAGCGCCCGGATCAGTGCGGTCTGCGTCTGCGCGGGGCGGCTCGTCACGCTACGGGCAATGTTGAGGGCGCACCCAGGGCGCGAGCGCAGCGGCTGGACCTGTGGCCAGAGGTCCAGCAGCACCTGGTCGGCTGCGTCGATCTTCGCCCTCAGTTGATCGAGCGAAGGGGCCTGCGGCGGATCGCTGGCCAGTTCGAACGCGGTGGAGTCCACGTACTGCACAAGCTTGTTGGCTTCGATCAGCTGCCGGTAGAAGGACGCGATGGCATCTGGATCGAGGCCACGGATTTCGGCCTGCGCGCGCTTGTCGGCGATGACCTGGGCCTCCCGCACCCGATCTTCGACAGGACGCCGCGCAGGAAACTTGGAAGCAGCCACTTCGTGGCCAATGCTGTTTCGGGCCTCGACCGCAAGGATCAGAGCGTCGATCGGAGGCGACGCGCTTGACCGGGCCGAGGCCGACGGCGCCATGGCCCCCATCACCATGGCCGTCAGAAGTAACGTTGGAGCGCGCATCGTGGCACCTCAGGATCAGAAACCAACACTATGGCGGTGTCCGCTCTTGGCCAACCCGGCACCACGCCACACTTCTGCCAAGCGCACGCGACATCCGTTGAGTACGACGATGCATGACGCCACAGGCTCGATCACGATGCCACATGAGGCCACCGGTAGCGCATAAAAAAACACCGACGTTACCGCCGGTGCTTTTCTCGTCACTCTCGGCAACATGCTGGCCCGCAGGCCAGCACGGTACCTCAGTGCTTGAGGTTCTTGCGCAGGCGCTCCAGCGCCTGCAGCTGGGCGGTGACTTCAGCCAGCTTCTGCTGGGCTTCGGCCACTTCCATTGCTTCACCCCGATTGGCCAGCACGCGCTCGGCTTCTTCCTTGGCCTTGCGGACCGAGGCTTCGTCGATGTCGTCGGCGCGGATCGCGGTATCAGCCAGCACCGTGACCACCTGCGGTTGAACTTCCAGGATGCCGCCGGAGATGGCGAAATCCAGCTGTTCACCACTGGCAGTGGTCACCACCACCTTGCCCGGCTTCAACCGGGTGATCAGCGGCGCGTGCTTGGGCGCGATGCCCAGTTCGCCCAGCTCACCGGTGGCCACGACCAGGGTCGCTTCGCCACGGAAGATTTCCTGTTCGGCGCTGACGATGTCGCAACGGATCGTGCTCATGCAATCTCTTCACTGTTCGCGGCGGCGCAGTGCCACCGTGGGGAGTCACCGGGGCGGAAAAGACCCGCCACCGGCGTCAGGTTCGGGCAGGATGACTCCCGCCCGGCCTGGATCAGGCCTTTTCGGCCATTTTCTTGGCCTTCTCGACGGCTTCGTCGATGCTGCCGACCATGTAGAACGCCTGCTCCGGCAGGTGATCGTATTCACCGTCGACGATGGCCTTGAAGCCACGGATGGTGTCTTTCAGCGACACGTACTTGCCCGGCGAGCCGGTGAACACTTCAGCCACGTGGAACGGCTGGCTGAAGAAGCGCTCGATCTTACGGGCGCGCGACACGGCTTCCTTGTCTTCCTGGGACAGTTCGTCCATACCCAGGATGGCAATGATGTCCTTCAGCTCCTTGTACTTCTGCAGGGTCTGCTGCACGCGCTGTGCGGTGTCGTAATGCTCGTGGCCGATGACCAGCGGGTCCATCTGGCGGCTGGTGGAATCCAGCGGATCCACGGCCGGGTAGATACCCAGCGAGGCGATCGAACGCGACAGGGTCACGGTCGAATCCAGGTGGGCGAAGGTGGTCGCCGGCGACGGGTCGGTCAAGTCATCGGCCGGCACGTAAACGGCCTGGATCGAGGTGATCGAGCCGCTCTTGGTCGAGGTGATGCGCTCCTGCAACACGCCCATTTCCTCAGCCAGGGTCGGCTGGTAACCCACGGCCGACGGCATGCGGCCCAGCAGCGCCGACACTTCGGTACCGGCCAGGGTGTAGCGGTAGATGTTGTCCACGAACAGCAGCACGTCCTTGCCCTTGCCGCTGGCGTCCTTCTCGTCGCGGAAGTACTCGGCCATGGTCAGGCCGGTCAGGGCCACGCGCAGACGGTTGCCCGGCGGCTCGTTCATCTGGCCGTACACCATCGCCACCTTGTCCAGGACGTTGGAGTCCTTCATTTCGTGGTAGAAGTCGTTGCCCTCACGGGTACGCTCACCCACGCCGGCGAACACGGACAGACCGCTGTGCGCCTTGGCGATGTTGTTGATCAGCTCCATCATGTTGACGGTCTTGCCGACGCCGGCGCCGCCGAACAGGCCGACCTTGCCGCCCTTGGCGAACGGGCACATCAGGTCGATGACCTTGATGCCGGTTTCCAGCAGTTCGGTGGCCGGGGACTGGTCTTCGTACGACGGAGCCGCACGGTGGATTTCCCAGGTGTCGGAAGCCTGCACGTCGCCGGCTTCGTCGATCGGGCGACCCAGCACGTCCATGATGCGGCCCAGGGTGCCGGCACCGACCGGCACCGAGATGGCGCGGTTCGTGTTGGTGGCGACCAGGTTGCGCTTCAGGCCGTCGGTGGAGCCCAGTGCGATGGTTCGCACCACGCCGTCACCCAGCTGCTGCTGGACTTCAAGGGTGATTTCGGTGTTGTCCACCTTCAGTGCGTCATACACCTTCGGCACCGACTCACGCGGGAACTCGACGTCGACGACGGCGCCGATGATCTGAACGATCTTGCCCTGACTCATTGCTG
>DALZLW010000085.1:0-15649 GCA_032007425.1 Stenotrophomonas sp. | reverse complement strand
AGCAGGCCGTTCATGAAACGGCTGTAGCTCAGGCCGTTGATGCGGGCAGCCGCGTTGATGCGGGTGATCCACAGCGAACGGAAGTTGCGCTTCTTCTGCTTACGGCCGATGTAGGCGTACTGCTGCGCCTTGATGACGGCCTGCTTGGCAACGCGGAAGACCTTGCGACGGGCATTGTAGTAGCCCTTCGCCAGATCCAGGATTTTCTTGTGGCGGCGACGCGCCTGTACGCCACGCTTAACTCGTGCCATTGTTCAGTTCCTCAGAGGTAAGGGAGCATGCGGTCCAGACGGCCTGCGTCTTCTGCGCGGACGTGGTTCGTCTGACGCAGGTTACGCTTACGCTTGGTCGCTTTCTTCGTGAGGATGTGGCTACGGTTGGCGTGGCCGCACTTGTACTTGCCCGAGGCGGTCTTGCGGAAACGCTTGGCCGCTGCCCGGTTGGTCTTGATCTTGGGCATTGCAATGTCCTTGATGGGGGTGACCCTGGTTTCTGACTGATCTGGCGGCGGCCTGGGCCGCTCTTTCCGTCCTGCCATGATCGGCGTTCGACCCGTCCTAAGTGGGTCGAGCCGGGCATGATACAGGGAAACATCGCCACAAACCAGCCCCCGCACCGGGCCCCAGACATGCAGAAGGGCGCCGCGGGGCGCCCTGCTGCATCCGATCCACAGGCTGGCGCCCTCACGGGGCGGCCGGCCGAGGCCTCAGGTCTTCTTCTTCGGCGCGATCATCATCACCATCTGACGCCCTTCCAGGCGCGGACGGGATTCAATGACGATGTCTTCGCCCAGGTCGGCTTCGATCCGGTTGGCCATTTCACGGCCCAGTTCCTGATGGCTCATTTCGCGGCCACGGAAACGGATGTTCACCTTGATCTTGTCGCCGTCCTCAAGGAAACCGCGCATCTTGCGCAGCTTGATCTGATAGTCGCCCTCGTCCGTGACCGGACGGAACTTCACTTCCTTGATTTCGACCTGCTTGCTCTTCTTCTTGGCCTCGCTGGCCTTCTTCTGCGCTTCGAACTTGAACTTGCCGAAATCCATGATCTTGCAGACCGGCGGATCGGCCTGCGGCTGGATTTCGACCAGGTCCAGGCCTTCGTCTTCTGCCATGGACAGCGCTTCGTCGCGCGACAACACGCCAACCATTTCACCGTCACTGCCGATCACGCGGACGCGCGGCACTCGGATTTCCTGGTTCTTGCGGTTCTGTTTGTTGTCAGGGATGCTGATATTTCATTCTCCGAAGGGTATAGAACCGGCCCCGACGCCGCTGCGCCAAGGCCGGACCTGTGCTTACGCGCCCTCGGCCTGCAGCCGCTCGATGAAGGCCTGGAGGCTCATGCTGCCAAGGTCTTCGCCGGAACGCGTACGCACCGCCACCGCGCCGTTTTCCTTTTCCCGGTCACCAATGACCAGCAGGTATGGGACGCGCTGCAGCGTGTGCTCGCGAATCTTATAGCCGATCTTCTCGTTACGCAAATCGGCGCTGACCCGGAAGCCTTGATCTGCAAGGACTTTCCTCACCTCGGAAACGTATTCAGCCTGCGCGTCGGTGATATTGGCCACCACGATCTGGGTCGGCGCCAACCACACCGGGAACTGGCCGGCGTGCTGTTCGATCAGGATGCCGATGAAGCGCTCCATGGAGCCGACGATCGCCCGGTGCAGCATGACCGGGTGCTTCTTCTGGCTGTTCTCGTCCACGTACTCGGCGCCAAGGCGGCCGGGCATCATGAAGTCGACCTGCATGGTCCCCAACTGCCAGGTACGACCGATGGCGTCCTTGAGGTGGTACTCGATCTTCGGGCCGTAGAAGGCCCCCTCGCCAGGCAGTTCCTGCCATTGGACGCCGCAGCTGGACAGCGCCGAACGCAGCGCGCCCTCGGCCTTGTCCCAGGTGGCGTCGTCGCCAAGGCGCGATTCCGGACGCAGCGCGATCTTGATCTGGATCTCGTCAAAACCGAAGTGCTTGTACACCGCCAGCGCCTGCTGGTGGAACGCGGTCACTTCCGATTCGATCTGCGACTCGGTGCAGAACACATGCCCGTCGTCCTGGGTGAAACCACGCACGCGCAGGATGCCGTGCAGCGCACCGGACGGCTCGTTGCGATGGCAGGAGCCGAACTCACCGTAGCGGATCGGCAGGTCGCGGTAGCTGTGCAGGCCCTGGTTGAACACCTGCACGTGGCCGGGGCAGTTCATCGGCTTGACGGCATAGGTCCGCTTTTCCGATTCGGTGAAGAACATGTTGTCCTGGTAATTGTCCCAGTGGCCGGACTTCTTCCACAGACTCACGTCCAGGATCTGCGGGCAGCGCACTTCGCCGTAGCCGCTGCTGCGGTAGACCTTGCGCATGTACTGCTCGATCACCTGCCACAGCGCCCAGCCCTTGGGATGCCAGAACACCAGACCCGGGGCCTCTTCCTGCAGGTGGAACAGGTCCTGCTGCTTGCCGATGCGGCGGTGGTCGCGCATTTCAGCTTCTTCGATACGCTTGATGTAAGCGTCAAGCTGCTTCTTGTCCGCCCATGCCGTGCCATAGATGCGCTGCAGCTGCTCGTTCTGCGCATCGCCGCGCCAGTAAGCACCGGAAATGCGAGTGAGCTTGAAGGCCTTCAGGAAGCGCGTATTGGGGACGTGCGGACCGCGGCACATGTCCACGTATTCCTGGTGGTAGTACATGCCCATCGCCTGGATGTCCTCGGACATGTCTTCGATCAGGCGCAGCTTGTAGTCCTCACCGCGGGCTTTGAAGATCTCGATGACCTCGGCACGCGGCGTCATCTTCTTCACGACCTCATAGTCCTGGGCAATCAACTCGCCCATGCGCTTCTCGATCGCCGCCATGTCCTCTGGCGTGAACGGGCGCTCGGAGTAGATGTCGTAATAAAAGCCTTCGGCGATCACCGGGCCGATGACCATCTTCACATCCGGGTACAGCTGCTTGACGGCATGTCCCACCAGATGGGCGCTGGAGTGACGGATGATCTCCACCCCCTCCTCGTCCTTGGCGGTGATGATGCGCAAGGTGGCGTCACGGTCAATGACGTCACTGGCGTCGACAAGGACGCCATCCACCGAACCGGCGATGGTCGCCTTGGCCAGGCCGGCACCAATGGACTGGGCCACGTCCATGACGCTGACGGGATGTTCGAATTCACGGCGGCTGCCGTCGGGAAGGGTGATCGTGATCATGGCTTGGGTTTCATGCGGGCCCGCACGCGGGCTTGAGGTCACTCCGGACCGGAGGCCGGACAATAAAAAAGCGCCTCGAGGGCGCCCGTTACAGGAACCTTCGGGTACGCTCAGCAGTGGGCAGTGGTAGTGCTCATGTCGCACGCTGGGTCGGCGCAGAGCGCGGACCACCTGTTCCTGACAGTGGATTCGGCTGCCAGTGTAGCCCAGCCCACGGCAAAATCCCACGCCAGCAGGGCGTTGCAGCCGCCGTTGCTGAACACGCGTGCGGTGGCGGTCACAAATGGCAATCATTACCATACGCGTGCGTTTTCCAATGCGGTGCACGGCACCGTACCCTGCCCGTCATTACCTGTTGGACTTCCGATGCCTCCTGCGTCCGCGGCGGCCTGTGCCCGCCGCCCCCTCCCCGATCAGGAAGCCTGCCTGTGAGCGTGCCCACCATCGGCCTGTCGTCACTGGGCTTCGGCGCCTTGGCCATGCTCGCTGCGGCCGCATCCGTCGTGGCGTTCTACGCGGCGTCGGTCCATTGCCGTTGGCCGCGCCTGCGCCGCGCCGGGCGATTGGGCCGCGAGCTGGGCCTGGTCGCGGCCGCCGCGTCGTTGTGGCTGTGGATGGCCGACCTTGGCGTCGGCGCCGGCCTGGTCGTCATGCTCGCCAGCTGGATGCTGTTCGCGCTCCTGCTGCCGTATCTGGCTGCCTGGCACCGGCCCGGCAGCGACAACCGCCCAGCCTTCCGGGAGCCCCGCTGATGTGGGCCCGCGCACTGGCGGGGCTGCTGGCCGGGTTCTTCGTCGCCGCGGCTGCCACTGGGTTGCTGGCCTGGCTGCCGCCAGGGCCGTGGACAGCCATGCTGGTAGTGAGCCTGATCGCTTTCATTCCGTTCTGGATGCTGGCCGCACTGTGGGCCCTCAGTTTTCGCACCGGCGCCCGCGCCTGGCTGGCCATGTCGCTGACCGCCCTGGCCGGATTTACCGTGCTCTGGCTGTTACGTACCACGGGCGCGGTGCAGTGAGGAGCTTGCCATGAAGTTCAGTTCGCAGACGCTGCGCACCTTTACCACGGTCCACACCTGGGTCGGTCTGGTCTGCGGCTTCGCCTTGTTCGTCGCTTTCTACGCGGGTGCGCTCACGGTCTTCCACCACGACATCCCGCTCTGGCAGACGCCAGCGGCGATCGAAGCGCCGCCAGCCTCGGTGGCCGATGCGCAACGGCTGCTCGATGGCGTGCTGGCCAGACACGAAGCTGCCCGACGCCATGTCGGCATGACCTTCCCGGGCGCCGATCATCCCCAGCCGATCGCCTATTGGCAGGACGATAAAGGCACCTGGCTCTATGCCTGGCTGGACCAGTACGACGGCAGCGTCACACCACCCCAGGCTGGACTGGCCGAACTGGTGAACCGGCTGCACTACAGCCTGGGCCTGCCGGTATACGGGCTGTACCTGATGGGCGTGGTCAGCCTGCTGTATGGGCTGGCGCTGCTCAGTGGCCTGGTGATCCACCTGCCCAAGCTGGCTGGCGACCTGTTCGCACTGCGCCCCGGACGCAACATCAAACAGATGTGGCAGGACGCCCATAACGTGATCGGCGCGCTCAGCCTGCCCTTCCACCTCCTGTTCGCGGTCACCGGCGCCCTGCTCTGCCTGGTCTTCCTGCAGATCGCGGTGCTCAATCCGCTGGTGTTCCAGGGCAAGCTGATGGAGGCCGTGCCGGCCGCGATGGACACCGCCCCCGTGCGCCAGCCCGCCGGCGTTGATGGTCATTCGGTGCGTTTGGCCGAGCTTCGCGCGCGGTCCATGCAGGTAGCTGCCGCACAGGGCGTGCGCGGATTCGAACCGGCCTACCTCAAGCTGGCCAATGGCGGGGACGCCGACGCCACCATCGAGATCACCGGCGAGGCTGAAGGCACGCTGGGACCGGCCGGCGCGGTGGCCATGGACGTCGCCAGCGGCGACGTGCTCGCCACCCAACTCCCCGGTCAACGCGATGCCAACCACGCAACGCTGTCAGCGGCCTACGCCCTGCACTTCGGCGAATTCGGCAACGGCGCCGTGGCCTGGCTGTACTTCCTGCTGGGGCTGGGCGGTGCGTTCCTGTTCTATTCCGGCAACCTGCTGTGGATCGAATCACGCCGCAAGCGCCGCCAACAAGCGCAAGGGCGCGCGCAGGTCAACATGGCGCGGGCCACGGTCGGCGTGTGCATCGGCCTGATCGTGGCGATTTCCGCCTCGTTCGTGGCCGCGCAATGGCTGGAGCGCTTCGCCCCCCTGAACGTGGATGTCGGCATCAACTGGGTGTGCTTCGTCGTGTGGGCCGGCTGCGTCCTCTGGGCGGCGTTGCGCCGACCGGCACAGGCAGCCCGTGAACTGTTGTGGACCGCCGCCGTGGTGACCGCACTGGTCCCTGTCAGCCATGGCGCGCTGACCGGCTGGTGGTGGTGGGCCAGTGCCGGCCATGGCCACTGGCCGCTGTTCTGGGTAGACGTGGTGGCACTGGCCATGGCAGCGGGCCTGGCGACGCTGGCACGCGCCAGCGGCCAACGCGCACGCCACGGCGAACCCAACAGCGTCTGGGCGGACTGACGTCCGGCTCTCGAGCGGGTCCGCGCGGACAAGCGCGGCACGCGGACGCTGTTGACCCTACCCGGCGTCAGTAATAACTCAGCTCATCGCGCGCAGTTGCCTGCCGTGGCAGCACGGGGCGTACCTGCAGCCTGCGCCTGCCTGCGTCGGGAACATGTCGGTCACCTTCCGCGACGCGAGACGTTCCGATGAAATGCTGGCACCCTGTTCTGGATTCCACCTCCTCCCTCCGTGCACCCGATGCTGCGCGCAGGAAACTGCTGGTCGCGGCGGCAGCAGGATCCGCCTCGCTCGCCATGGCCCCCTTGCTGGCGCGGACAACGCGGGTGGAGGCTGCGGAAGCGCTCGCGCAGGCGGCTGCGCCTCATCCAACAGATCCCAGCGGAGAGCTCTACGATGTTCTGCGCCAGTCGACGTTGGGGGCGCTATACCAGGCGCCTGCCGTGGGAGGACTGCTGTCGTACATAGGCGCGTTGATTCTGCCCTCGGCAGGGGAAACCCCTGAACAGATGTGGCGGAAATATACGGACAGACGCATCACTGAAACCGTGTTCGCCCTGGTGAAGGCAGACCTCGAGGGCCTGACGGATGTATCCAGACAGTATCGGAACGCGGTGGCCAGCCAGGACTCCCCCAGGATCCTTGCCGAGTGTGTGGCAAGCAACCAACAGTTCACCGCGCTGATCCCGCGCTTCAAGCTGCAGGCCGAACAGGTCACCCTGCTGCCGCTGTTCGTGACCGCCGCCACCCTGCATCTGGCATTGCTGCGGGACATGGCCCTGAAGGGACGCGAAATCGGCTTCACGGCGGAGTCCGTGTCGGACTTCAAGAACGAGCTCACGCAGAGGATCGCAGCCTACACCCACCATGTGGACCGCGTAGTGGACGCAGCGATCGCGAAGGCGCGTCGCGACAATCCGAACGACGGCACCCCTGAAAAACGGAACCAGCCGTTGTCCGCCATGCTGGCCGAGAAGGCCCGACTGCAGCTTGAGGCCGTGGATATCCGGGATACCTGGTATGCGTTCGACGCCGCGCGCTATCCCGACCGCAAGATGGTCGCGCTGATACGCGAAATCTTCTCGCCCATCGCGGGCTGGTGGGACCTGGGTTCACGCGCGCCTGATGAGATCCCGGACTGGAAAACCCCAGGCCTGCGCATCAACCGACTCGAGTACTGGATGCGCGCACAGTGGCGGACCCGATGGCTTTCCGCACTGGAACTGCACTACGACCGTGCGGACAAGACACTGCAGACCGGTGAAACATGGGGAGACCACGACGGGATCGACATTCCGACATCGTTCTGGTTCGTCAGCGCGCAGACAACCTTCAGCGCAGGCGTCGAAGGGATGTCATTGAAGGATAACCTTGGACGCATACATCACATTGGACGAGAGCCAGAAGGGAACCTTTCACGTACCTTCAGCGGCTATGCAAAGCACGGTATCCAGTCCATCCGCAGCGTTGGCAAAGGACGCAGCAGCGGCGCCGCGAAGGGCGCGATCAGCGGCCTCGTCTACGGCTTTGGACTGGAGGAGCCCTGGCCGGCGCGCATCCAACCCGAAGCAGAGGCACGGGTAATGCCCGTGATCGCGCCCCACCTGCGCGACTGGGTTCTCGCTCCGTTCGAGCAAGGTCCCTTGCCAGCCGAAGAGCACGTGCAGCGGCTCCCTTCCATGGACGGGATCAACCGCTGACCTCAATCGTGCCCGTCGACCGCCGTCGGTCCGCCTTTTCCTTATCTGACAAGGGAAGGGGGAGCAAGGCGCGCGTAGATCGGCCCCCTCGATGTCGCAGAGTCGTGGGGCGGGGTTGCGTGTTCGGCTATGGCCGAGGCGGGCTATAGCGCACATGAGGTTTCGGACGCGACCGAATGAGTCGCAGAGGTGAGTAGTTGCGGCTCGCCGCCGCATTAAATGGTGTGACAGAAAGATACTTGTCTGCGCGTGGCCGTGGGATAGCTGCCAGGTTGCACGCCATGGCTGAGCTTATGGTCACGCCCTGCGCGGTATGCGCATACCTGAATCCTCAAACAGGAGCACAGCGATGATCCGACTTCCCCATTCCCGATTACTTGTTCCTCCTGGAGTTGCGGCGCAGGACCCTTCCCGGCGTAGCTTGATGCAGGCGGCTGCTGTTGCATCAACCGGTCTGCTGCTTCCCTCGCTGAGGGCGCAATCGCTGCAGGTGCCCGGTCTGGATCTCATGGATGATGAACAGGTGTCACGCCGCGCCACGGACGATGATGTGTGGGGCCCCGTCCGTGAGGCGCTGTTGGCCGGGCTCAATCTGATTCCGGTCGTCGGCGGACTTTTTTCCTATCTTGGTGCGCTCTTCATCCCAGGCGCAGGGCAGACTGCAGAACAGCGCTGGCGCGCATACACTGATACACAGATCTCCGAGGCACTGTTCAGGCTTATCCGCGCCGATCTGCTGGGGCTGAGCAATGTCATGCAGCTTTACCGCGATACGGTTGAATCGGGAGATACAGGTGCCATCCGGACGCAGAGCGTCGCCGCCAACACCGTGTTCGTGGCAACGTTGCCGAGATTCCAGCTTGAACGCGCACGCGAAACACTGCTGCCCCTGTTCTCCACCTGTGCAACGCTTCATCTTGCGTTGCTGCGCGATATGGCACTGAAGGCCGTTGAGCTGGGTTTCAAGGAAAGTTTCCGCCAGCAGTTGCTCGAGCAACAGAAATCTACGATCAAACGCTACATCGCCTACGTGGACAGTGTGGCGGCAGAGGCGTATGACAAGGTGCGTCGGCAAAATGGGGGATCAGGCAATTCGCCCCTTTCCGAGTTGCTGATTCGTCGCAATCGTCTACAGCTTGGTGCCCTGGATCAACGTGATGCGTGGCATGCCTTCGACGCCGAAGTGTATCCGGAGCGCAGTCCGGTCATCCTTGATCGCGAACTGTACAGCGGTGTTATCGGGCGCTGGGATGGGAGTGGACTCAACCGCAAAGCCATCCCGGACTGGCGAGCCCCGACCTCGGCGCTGCGGTCCGTGGAAATCACACTGCGACGCGTCGCGAACATCGAGGTCGGCTTTCTCGATGGCGTAAGGATGACGTACGCCGACGGCGATGAACTCGAGGCAGGCCAACTTGCTCAGCGATCCGAGCCACTTCGTCTCGCCGAAGGTGAGCGGGTGCTCCGAGTGAGGACGCGTTGGCGGTCGATCCAAGGCCTGGTGTCCATGGAGTTGCAGACGTCGTCCTCAAGACAGTACAAAGTGGGCGGGCGTGAGAACAACTTCGATGTCGTCGACGATTCAAGCCTCGCGGCACATCAGTTGTCGTCAATCAGGCCCATCGGACGAGGCCGGGCGAGTGCGAGATCGGCGGCAGGCGCCTGCATTCTGGGTTTCCAACTCACCAATCGCACTTACAGGCCGATCAGCGCTGTGCAGCGTGCACGTGTAGCGCCGACGATTGCGCCGCGCCTGATGGACTGGGTCGATGAAAGGCATTGAGCACGGACTCGCTGTAGCACTGTGAATCTGGAATAGCGCGCGATACGCGCAGAAAAAAGAAAAGCGGGCCGAAGCCCGCTTTTCAATCATGCGTGAGAACCAGGCCGATTACTCGGCGTTGGCACCCTCGCCTTCTTCAACGGCCTTCATGGACAGGCGGATACGGCCCTGCTTGTCCACTTCCAGCACCTTGACCTTGACCACATCGCCTTCCTTCAGCTTGTCGCCGACCTTTTCCACGCGCTCGCTGGAGATCTGCGAGACGTGCACCAGGCCGTCCTTGCCCGGCAGGATGGTGACGAAAGCACCGAAGTCCATGATCTTGGCGACCTTGCCTTCGTAGATGCGGCCCGGCTCGACGTCGGAGGTGATCTGCTCGATGCGGGCCTTGGCGGCCTGGGCAGCGATGGCATTGACCGAAGCAATGACGATGGTGCCGTCATCCTGGATGTCGATCTGGGTGCCGGTTTCCTTGGTGATGGCCTGGATGGTGGAACCGCCCTTGCCGATCACTTCGCGGATCTTGTCCGGGTGGATCTTGATGGTCAGCAGACGCGGTGCGTAGTCGGACAGCTCCGAACGCGGCGCGGTCAGGCCGTGGGCCATCTCACCCAGGATGTGCAGACGACCGGCCTTGGCCTGCTGCAGGGCCTGCTTCATGATCTCTTCGGTGATGCCTTCGATCTTGATGTCCATCTGCAGGGCGGAAATGCCCTCGGACGTACCGGCCACCTTGAAGTCCATGTCACCCAGGTGATCTTCGTCACCCAGGATGTCGGACAGGACGACGAAGCGGTCGCCTTCCTTGACCAGGCCCATGGCGATACCGGCCACCGGAGCCTTCACCGGCACGCCGGCGTCCATCAGGGCCAGCGACGAGCCGCAGACCGAGGCCATCGACGAGGAGCCGTTGGATTCGGTGATTTCCGAGACCACGCGGATGGTGTACGGGAAGGCTTCCAGCGACGGCATGACAGCCAGCACGCCACGCTTGGCCAGACGGCCGTGGCCGATTTCACGGCGCTTCGGGCCCATCATGCGGCCGCACTCACCCACCGAATAGGGGGGGAAGTTGTAATGGAACAAGAAGTTTTCCTTGTACTCACCCGACACGGCATCGATGACCTGGCCATCACGGGCGGTGCCCAGGGTGATGGTCACGATGGCCTGCGTTTCACCGCGGGTGAACAGCGAGGAACCGTGGGTACGCGGCAGGATGCCGGTGTTCACGGCGATCGGGCGCACGGTGTCCAGGGCGCGGCCGTCGATGCGGACCTTGGTGTCCAGCACGGCGTTACGCATGGTGCTGTATTCCAGCTCACCGAACTCCTTGGACAGTTCGGCCGGGTTCCAGCCTTCGGCGGCGACACGGCCGGCCAGGCCTTCAACCACGTCCTTCTTGATCGCCGAGATCGCGTCGCGGCGCTGCAGCTTGTCACGGACCTGGAACGCTTCACCCAGGCGCGGGCCGATGGCTTCCTGCAGGGCGGCGATCAGGGCAACGTTTTTGGCCGGGGCTTCCCAGGTCGACGGCTTGGTGCCGGCTTCCACGGTCAGTTCGTTGATGGCGTTGATGACCTTCTGCATTTCACGGTGACCGAAGGTCACGGCACCCAGCATCACGTCCTCGGACAGCAGCGCGGCTTCCGATTCCACCATCAGCACGGCATTGGAGGTACCGGCGACGACCAGTTCCAGCTCCGAATCAGCCAGTTCGCTGACGGTCGGGTTCAGGATGTACTCGCCGTTCTTGTAACCGACCTTGGCCGCGCCGATCGGGCCCTTGAACGGCGTGCCGGCCAGCGACAGTGCCGCCGAGGCACCGATCAGGGCCGGGATGTCACCGTCGATGTCCGGGTTCAGCGACATCACGGTGGCGATGATCTGCACTTCGTTCTTGTAGTCTTCCGGGAACAGCGGACGGATCGGGCGGTCGATCAGGCGCGAGATCAGGGTTTCCTTCTCGGTCGCACGGCCTTCGCGCTTGAAGAAACCACCCGGGATACGGCCGCCGGCGTAGAACTTCTCCTGATAGTCGACGGTCAGCGGGAAGAAGTCCTGGCCTTCACGCGCGCTCTTGGCGGCGACGGCCGATACCAGCAGTACGGTGTCGTCCATCTTGACGATGACGGCACCGCCGGCCTGACGGGCGATTTCGCCGGTTTCAAGCGTGACGGTGTGCTTGCCGTACTGGAAGGTCTTGGTGATTTTTGCCACGGAGGGTGTCCTTGGGGATGCTGTCAGCGAATGGACCGTTGGCGACCCTTGCCGCCTTCGGGTGACCGGTTGTCCGGTCCTGATGAGAGATTGCGGTACTACAAAAACAAACCGCGGCGCATCGCTGCGCCGCGGGGGAAAGTTTGCTTAGCGACGCAGGCCGAGCTTTTCGATCAGGCTCTTGTAGCGCTCGACGTCCTTCTTCTTCAGGTAGTCGAGCAGGCTGCGACGGCGGTTGACCATCTGCAGCAGGCCGCGGCGGCTGTGGTGATCCTTCTTGTGGGTCTTGAAGTGGCCGGTCAGCAGTTCGATGCGGGCGGTCAGCAGGGCCACCTGGACTTCCGGGGAGCCGGTGTCGGCAGCGCTGCGCTTGTTGTCTTCAATGACTTTCTGGGTGTCGACGGACATGGTTTTTTCTCTTCAGATGCGGGGCCTGCAGAAACGCACGATGCGTACCGCCTGGCTCGCCGATTGGCTTGAAAGGACCTGCATGACGCAGGCTGCCCGTGAATGGGCCGCGAAATTGTAACGTTGGGGGCTGCCGGGAACAAGGACCGAAAGCTGAATCGGCGCCCGCCCCGGTCAGAGATTGAAGCGCCGCTGCGGCGACAGCCGGCCATCGGCATCGACCTGACCGAGGCCTCTGACCTGCCCAGCGGCATCGAATACGGCGACCACGCCCTGCGGCCATTGCGGGTCCCGCAGGCGCTGGCCCACGCAGAACCGCTCAGCCTGCACCGCATCAAGGGCGACCCGCGGATAACCCACCAGGCCGTCGGCCAAGGGCAACAGACGTGCCTCGAGCGCGGCCTCCCCACCCTCTTCGGCCAGGGCCCGCAGTTGATCAAGCGTGACCATCTGCGGTGCCGCGAACGGCTCGACCCAGAGGCGGCGCAGGGCGGTGATATGCGCGCCACAGCCCAGCGCTTCACCCAGATCACGGGCCAGGCTGCGGATATAGGTACCCGAACCACAAGTGATACGCAAGCGCAGCCGGTCCGGCTGCTGTTCGAGCACGTCGATCGACTGGACGTGGACACCACGCTCCGGCGCCTCGATCACATCGCCGCGCCGCGCTTTCACGTACAAGGGTTCACCGCCCTGCTTGAGCGCTGAATAGATCGGCGCCCGCTGCTGGATGTGGCCGATGAACGGCTGCAGCGTCGCCTCCAGCGTCTCCCGGCTCACCGTCGGCACGGCGCGCGTCTGCAACACCTGGCCTTCAGCGTCATCGGTATCGGTGGTCTGGCCCAGCGCGATGTCTGCGTCATAGGCCTTGGCCGAGCCGAGCAGCAGGCCGGCGATCTTGGTGGCTTCGCCGAAGCACAGCGGCAGCAGGCCGGTGGCCAGCGGATCCAGGCTGCCGGTATGGCCGCCTTTTTCAGCCCGGAACAGGCGCCGGGCAACCTGCAGCGCAGCGTTGGAGCTCATGCCCGTGGATTTGTCCAACAGCAGGATGCCGTCGAGGCGACGGAACTGGATTCGATTCATGATCTTGATCTCGGCCGAAGCGCGGCCGGCAGTGCCGGGCCCCGCCCGGCGTGCACCCCGGCCCGGCCCAAGAGGCATGGCCGTGCGGGCATGTAAAAACGCCGGGCAAGGCCCGGCGTTACCTTATTCTTCGCCGCTTTCGCGGCGCTTTTCGGCCGCCAACGTGTCGGGCAGGTCGCGAAGCAGGTTGTCGATGTGCTCGCCGCGGTCCACCGAATCATCGTAGTGGAAGTGCAGCTCCGGCACGTGGCGCAGCTTCATCGCCCGCGCCAGCGACATGCGCAGGTCCCAGGCGATTTCGCGCAGGCCTTTGACCGCCTCGGCCGAACGCTCGGCCATCAGCGCGGTGACGAACACCTTGGCATGGGCCATGTCGCGGGTGATCTCCACGTCGGACACGCTCACCGAGGGCAACCCGTGTTCGCGCACGGCGTTGTGCACCAGGGTACCGAGTTCACGGCGCAACTGGGCGGCAACACGGTCGGTTCGATGGAAGGTCTTTGGCACGCGGGGCAGCTCTCTTCTTTGTTGCGACAGGGGACACACAGGGATCTGAAACGGCAACCGGGCCCGAAGGCCCGGCTGTACAGCAGCAGGTTACAGGCTACGCGGCACTTCGATACGCTCGAAGCACTCGATCTGGTCGCCCGCCTTCACATCGTTGTAAGCCTTCACGCCGATACCGCACTCGGTACCGTTGCGCACTTCGTCGACGTTTTCCTTGAAGCGGCGCAGCGATTCCAGCTCGCCTTCGAACACCACCACGCTGTCACGCAGCACGCGGATCGGCTTGCTGCGCTTGACCACGCCCTCAACGATCATGCAGCCCGCCACGGCACCGAACTTGGAGCTGCGGAAGACATCGCGCACCTCGGCGATACCGATGATCTCTTCGCGGATTTCCACACCCAGCAGACCGGAGGCCACCTGCTTCACCTGATCGATCACGTCATAGATGATCGAGAAGTAACGCAGGTCGACACCGTTGGATTCAATGATGCGACGCGCCGAGGCATCGGCACGCACGTTGAAGCCGATCACGGTGGCCTTGGAAGCCACGGCCGAGTTCGCGTCCGATTCGGTGATGCCGCCCACGCCGGAATGGATGACGTTGATGCGGATCTCGTCGTTGGACAGGCCGACCAGCGCCTGGCTCAGCGCCTGCACCGAACCCTGCACGTCGGCCTTGATCACCAGGTTGAGCACCTGCTGGCCCTGGCCCTTGCCCAGCTGCGACATGATGTCTTCCATGCGGCTGCCGGCCGACTGGACCATGCGCGATTCACGGCGCTTGGTTTCACGCTGCTGCGCCACGTCCTTGGCCAGGCGTTCGTCTTCGACCACGACGAAGTCGTCGCCAGCTTCCGGCACGCCGGACAGACCCAGCACCTGCACGGGGATGGAAGGACCGGCCTGGTCAGGCTGCTTGCCGGTTTCATCGAACAGCGCACGCACACGGCCGTACTGGATGCCGCACACCAGGTAGTCGCCCTTCTTCAGCGAGCCCTGCTGCACCAGCACCGTGGCCACCGGGCCGCGGCCCTTGTCCAGCGACGACTCGATCACCACACCGCTGGCGCGGCCTTCGGCCACCGCCTTCAGTTCCAGCAGCTCGGCCTGCACCGAGATGGCTTCCAGCAGATCGTCGATGCCCAGACCGGCCTTGGCCGAAATCTCCACCATCTGGATGTCACCACCGAACTCTTCGGCCACGACCTGCTCGGTGAGCAGCTCATTCTTGACCCGCATCGGGTCGGCACCGGACTTGTCGATCTTGTTGATCGCCACGATCAGCGGCACGTTCGCCGAACGCGCGTGCTGGATGGCTTCCTTGGTCTGCGGCATGACACCGTCATCGGCCGCCACGACCAGCACCACGATATCGGTGAGCTTGGCACCACGGGCACGCATCGAGGTAAACGCAGCGTGGCCCGGGGTATCCAGGAAGCTGATCACGCCCTTGGGCGTTTCGACGTGGTAGGCGCCGATGTGCTGGGTAATGCCGCCGGCTTCACCGGTCGCCACCTTGGTGCGACGGATGTAATCAAGCAGCGAGGTCTTGCCGTGGTCAACGTGGCCCATGATGGTGACCACCGGCGGACGGGTCACCGCCTCGCCCTGGTCATCACCGGTGGCGGCCAGCAGCGCATCCTCGACGTCGTCACTGTTGGCGCGCACGACGACGTGGCCCAGCTCTTCGGTGACCAGCGCAGCGGTATCGTGGTCGATGGTCTGGGTGATGGTGGCCATCACGCCCATCTTGAACAGCGCCTTCACCACCTCGCCGCCCTTCAGCGCGAGCTTCTGCGCCAGGTCGGCCACGGTGATGGTCTCGCCGATCGCCACTTCACGCACGACCGGCGCGGTCGGCCGCTCGAACGCGTGCGGACCGGTGCTCGCACCGCCACGGGCATCACGACGGCCCGGCTGCGCACGGCCGCCAGGACGGCCGCGGCTGTTGCTGTTGTTGCCACTGCCACGACGGGCGCGATCGGCGGCAGACAGGTGCATCTGGCCAGCGAAGCGGTCGCCGCCCGGGCGATCACTGCCGGAGCGCTCACCACCGGAACGGTCGCCACGACCTGCACCACGGCTGTTGCGGTCATCACCACGCGACGGCGCAGCGCCACGCGGCGACGACGGCGCACCGGCCGATGCGGCCGGACGCGGGGCG
>DALZLW010000084.1:0-15718 GCA_032007425.1 Stenotrophomonas sp. | reverse complement strand
GCATACGCCGCCCACCACGGTCGCGCCGGGCCCTGCCCGGCCGAACCCGCCGATGCCGTGCGCTGCGCGTCCGGGCATCTCCCGGCGCCGTTGCACGAGGCGCATCACCGGGCAACCCGCCCGCCGACACGCTAGACTGGCTGTCTTTCTGCCCTTCGTTCCCGTCGCCTCATGTCCGAGCACACCCCCGCCCGCCCCGAGTCCCCGTCCGACAGCCACGAGAAGCGCGATTTCATCCGCCAGATCGTCCGCGACGACCTGGCCACCGGCAAGCACCAGGCGATCAAGACCCGTTTTCCGCCTGAACCCAATGGCTACCTGCATATCGGCCATGCCAAGTCGATCTGCCTGAACTTCGGCATCGCCGGTGAGTTCAGCGGGGTCTGCAACCTGCGCCTGGACGATACCAACCCGGCCAAGGAAGACCCGGAATACGTGGCTGCCATCCAGGACGACGTGCGCTGGCTGGGCTTTGCCTGGAATGAACTGCGCCACGCATCGGATTACTTCCAGGCCTATTACCTGGCCGCGGAAAAACTGATCGAGCAGGGCAAGGCCTATGTCTGCGACCTCTCCGCCGAAGAAGTGCGCGCCTACCGCGGCACCCTGACCGAACCCGGTCGCCCATCGCCGTGGCGCGAGCGCAGCGTGGGGGAAAACCTCGATCTGTTCCGCCGCATGCGCGCCGGTGAGTTCCCGGACGGTGCCCGCACCCTGCGCGCGAAGATCGACATGGCCAGCGGCAACATCAACCTGCGCGATCCGGCCCTGTACCGCATCAAGCACGTTGAGCACCAGAACACCGGCAATGCGTGGCCGATCTACCCGATGTACGATTTCGCCCACGCCCTGGGGGATTCCATCGAAGGCATCACCCACTCGCTGTGCACGCTGGAATTCGAAGACCACCGCCCGCTGTATGACTGGTGCGTGGACAACGTCGATTTCGCCCACGATGCCGCGCTGACCCAGCCGCTGGTCGATGCCGGCCTGCCGCGTGAAGCCGCCAAGCCGCGCCAGATCGAGTTCTCGCGGCTGAACATCAACTTCACCGTGATGAGCAAGCGCAAGCTGATGGCGCTGGTCACCGAACAGCTGGTCAGCGGCTGGGACGACCCGCGCATGCCGACCCTGCAGGGCCTGCGCCGCCGCGGCTACACGCCGGCGGCCATGCGCCTGTTCGCTGAACGCGTGGGCATCAGCAAGCAGAACTCGCTGATCGATTTCGGCGTACTTGAAGGCGCGCTGCGCGAAGACCTGGACAGCGCTGCGGCGCGGCGGATGGCGGTGATCGACCCGATCAAGCTGGTGTTGACCAACCTCCCGGCCGATCACAGCGAAACGCTGACTTTTGCCAACCACCCGAAGGATGAAGCGTTCGGCAGCCGCGAGGTCCCGTTCGCGCAGACCCTGTGGATCGAGCGCGAAGACTTCGCCGAAGTGCCGCCCAAGGGTTGGAAGCGCCTGGTCCCCGGCGGCGAAGTGCGCCTGCGCGGCGCCGGAATCATCCGCTGCGACGAGGTGATCAAGGACGCGGACGGCAACGTCACCGAACTGCGCGGCTGGCTGGATCCCGAATCGCGTCCCGGCATGGAAGGCGCCAACCGCAAGGTCAAGGGCACCATCCACTGGGTCAGTGCCGCGCATGCGGTGGAGGCGGAAGTGCGCCTGTACGATCGCCTGTTCTCGGTGGCTGATCCGGACGACGAATCGGAAGGCAAGACCTACCGCGATTACCTCAATCCAGCGTCCCAGCGCACGGTGACCGGCTTTGTCGAGCCCGCCGCCGCCGAGGCAGCGCCCGAGCAGTCGTTCCAGTTCGAGCGCACCGGTTACTTCGTCGCCGACCGCCGCGACCATACTGCGGCCAAGCCAGTATTCAACCGCAGCGTCACCCTGCGCGATACCTGGTCGGCCTGAGTCCCACTGCAATCGCTGCGCCGCACCCGCCCGTCCCGTCACCCGGGGCGGGCTACACTGCGCGCCGAGGCTCGGCCGTCCCCGGTGACCGGTCGCGCCCCCATTTCACGCACCAAGAGGCACCCGCAATGTTGTATGCGCAAGTCCACCTGACCCTGCCCGCCTGGGTCCATGAGCACGTCAATGTGGACCAGGCCTATCCTGGCGACGAGGCCAAAGTCGCCCTGGCGATCGCGCTGTCGCGCCTGAATGTGGAGCACGCCAGCGGCGGCCCCTTTGGTGCGGCACTGTTCGGCCCGGACGACCGCATCATCGCCGTCGGTGTCAACCGCGTGGTACCCCAGAACAGCTCCGTGGCCCATGCCGAGAACATGGCCTACATGCTCGGCCAGCAGCGCCTGCAGACGCCGCGACTGAACGCAGTGCTGTCCCATGTCACCCTGGCCACCTCCGGCCAGCCGTGCTGCCAGTGTTATGGCGCAACCGTGTGGGCCGGCATCAACCGCCTGTTGATCGCCGCCAGCGCTGCCGACGTGGAGGAATTGACCACGTTCGACGAAGGTCCGCTGCCTGCCGACTGGGTGGGCGAACTGAACAAGCGTGGCATCGAGGTAGTGCAGGGCATCCTGCGCGAGGACGCGCGCGCCGTGCTGCGCGCCTATGGGGAAGCCAATGGCAGCCACTACTGAAGCAGGAATCGGCCTGCTGTGCTTGTGCCGGCAGGGCTTCGAGCCCGACCTGGCCGGCGAGCTGTCCACCCGTGCCGGTGACGCTGGATTCGCCGGCTACGCCCGCACCCAGCGCAACGACGGGTATGTGCTGTTCATGTGCGAGGAAGCCGCTGCACTGGACCAGGCGCTGCCCTGGCGCGAGCTGATTTTCGCCCGGCAGAAATTGCGCGTATTGGCCGAGTTGCCGCAACTCGATCCCAGCGACCGCATTACCCCGATGCTGGCCGCGCTGGCCGGCGCGCCGCGCTTCGGTGACCTGTGGGTGGAACACCCCGACTCCGATGCCGGCAAGCCGCTGTCCGGCCTGGCCCGCGCCTTCGGCAATGCATTCCGCCCGGCCCTGCGCAAGGCGGGCCTGCTCACTGACAAGCCGCAAGCACGCCTGCCGCGCCTGCACGTGGTCTTTGTCGATGGCACCCATGCCTTCGTCTGCGTGGCCACACCGGCGGACAGCGCGCCCTGGGCATTGGGCATCCCGCGCCTGAAGCTGTTGCCCGATGCACCGTCACGTTCGGCGCTGAAGCTGGACGAAGCCCTGCTGACCCTGCTCACCGCTGACGAACGCGAGGCACTGGTACGCCCGGGCATGCGTGCGGCTGACCTCGGCGCCGCGCCCGGAGGCTGGACCTGGGTGCTCACCCGCCAGCACATCCACGTGCTCAGCATCGACAACGGCCCGCTGCGCCAGCATGTGCTGGACACCGGACTGGTCGAACACCTGCGCGCCGATGGGTTCCACTGGCAGCCCGATCAGCCCTTGGACTGGATGGTCTGCGACATGGTCGAGCAGCCGCGGCGGGTCGCCGAGCGCATGGCAACATGGTTCCGCGAGGGCTGGTGCCGCCATGCGATCTTCAACCTCAAGCTGCCGATGAAAAAGCGCTGGGAGGAAACCCGACTGTGCCTGGAGCTGTTCCAGCAACAGGCTGGCAAGCCGCTGGTGTTGCGGGCCAAGCAGCTGTACCACGATCGCGAAGAGATCACCGTGCTGGCCTCGCCACTGCGTTGAACCCGCCCCCCGCGGTGCGCCGGCGCGCGGCGGGGGCCTGTCACCGTGTTGATGAACGAGAGGAAACGTCCATGCCTGCCTGTCTCCCACTGTGCCTGCTGATGCTGCTGATCCCCGGCCTGGCCCATGCCCATGCCCAGGCCGGCCGGCCAGCGCCAGCACAGAGCCAACCGTTGCACGATACCGGCAGCCCGGTGCGCGAACAGGCCTTGAGCAGTGGCCGGGTGACCGGCAGCGTGGATGTCGCCGTGCCCCTGGGCGAGACCCCGGTAACGATCCGCTCGGTGACACCGAGCAGCACCGTAGGCCAGTACCGCATCCATTTCGCGGCACTGGATACCGATGGCGATGGCTATATCAGCCGCGACGAGGCCCAGGCCAATCCGTCATTGGCCGATGAGTTCAGTGCACTCGACACCACACGGCGCGGCAAGCTGGATCGGACGGATCTGGCCGGTTGGCTGGTGGAGTGAGCCAACGCGGCGTTGCTGTCCAGCCTTACAGCCCAGCCGCCCGCTTCCAGAACACCTGCAGCAGCGGCTGATGACGACCGACACAGCCCAACGCATGCCCGCGCGTCAAAGTCAGGTGCATCTCGTCGTTGGAGAAAAGCCGGTTGATACCGTCAAAACTGTAGGCCGCCACGGTGTTCTCGCTGCGCCGTTCGCGTGCCCAGCGTTGCAGGCGTTGCGGTGATACCCGCGGCTGCCCGCGCCGCTGCGCTGAAGGCGCCAGCCACCTTGCCAATGCGGCCACATCGCGCAGGCCCAGGTTCACCCCCTGCCCCGCCAACGGGTGGACCACGTGTGCCGCATCACCCAGCACCAGCACGCGCCCTGCCACATAGCGCTCGGCCAGCTGCCGGCGCAAAGGGAACGCCGCACGGGCCGACGCCAGCGTCAACGCGCCCAGTCGTCCGGCAAAGGCTCGGGTCACTTCACGCTCGAACACGGCATCGTCCACCGTCAGCAGGCGTGCGGCCTCGGCGTCGGGCAGGGTCCAGACAATGGAACTGCGCCGGGCACTGATCGGCAGCAGGGCCAGCGGGCCGCCCGGCAGGAAGCGCTGCCAGGCCGTGGCCTGGTTGTCCTGTTCGCTGTCGACATAGGCCACCACGCCACGCTGCTGATAGTCGTGGGCGACCACCTCGATACCGGCCAGCGCGCGCAAGGTCGATTGCGCACCATCGGCCGCCACCGCCAGGGCCGCTTCAATCCGCTGGCCGTCGTCCAGCCGCAGGCGCACCCCGTCTTCATCCTGCTCCAGGGCCTCTACCCGGGCGGGGCAATGCACCTGCACGCCGGCGATGCCCAGCGCGGCCCACAGCCGATCCTGCAGCAGACTGTTTTCAACAATGAAGCCAAGCTCGCTGCGGCCAAAGCGGTCCGCGTCGAACACCAGGTCATCACCGCCGGCGGCATCCCACACCTGCATGCGGCGATAAGGACAGGCACGCGCTGCGGCAATTGCCTCCCATACGCCCAGCCGCCGCAGCAGTTGAACGTTGTCGGCGGCAAAGGCGAATACCCGCAGGTCCGGCTGCGCGGCCTGCCACGGCGGCGGCTCGCGGCCTTCGACCAAGGCGACCGACAGCCCCGCCTCGGCCAGCGCCAAGGCACAGCTGGCACCCACCACACCGCCACCGGCGATCACCACGTCCAGGCGCATCCGGCGGCTCATGCGGCAGCCCCCCGACACAGCCGCGGCACATCGCCGCGGAAGCCCATCGCACCGCCCACCAGCAGCGATTGCAGTGAAGTGGCCTGGGCCGCCACCAGCCCCAGACTGCGCAGCGGACGCATGAGCGGCGCCGGATTGCTGGTCAGCCGGGCCAGGCCACCGGAGAAGGCGACCGTCTGTGCGCGGTCTTCCTCGCGACGCCCCACATACGCCTGGAGCAGCGGATAGGCGCCTGCATCGACGCCCTCCGTTTCCAGCAGTTCGGCCAGGGTGAGCGCGTCGCGCAGGCCCAGGTTGAAGCCCTGTGCCCCCAATGGATGGATGGTCTGCGCCGCATTGCCCATCAGCACCGTCCGCTCACCCACCAACGTCCGTGCCAGCACCTGTCGCAGCGGGTAGGCATTGCGCGGACCGGACTCCAGCAGCCGGCCGGCGCGCCAGCCCAGCGCCTGCTGCAGGCGCTGCAGCCAAGCGGCGTCGTCCAGTGCCATGACCGCATCGGCCTGTTCGCGCAGCACCCCGTGCACCGCCCCGTAATGGCGATCGCCACGTGGCAACAGCGCCGTTGGCCCGCTGTCGGTGAAGCGCTCCCACGCCGTGCCATCCGGCGCGCGCTGGGCGCGCAGGCGGGCCACGAACAAGGTCTGCTGGAAGTCGTGGGTATCGGTCTGGATACCCAAGGCATCGCGCACGCTGCTGGCGGTGCCATCGGCACCAACCACCAGCCGCGCCACCACGGTACGCTCACCGCCGCCATCGGCGATGCGGACCTGGCGGTAACCGTCCACCACCGGGCCCATGCCGAGGAAGCGCGCCGGCCGGTAGCGCTGCAGCTGCGGCAGCTCCTGCAGCCGTGCTTCCAGCGCATCGCCGAAATCACGCGCTACCACCACCTGACCGAACCAGGGGCGGTCGTAATCGGGGGCTGACAACTGCACCCGGCCGAAATCACCGGCGCGGCTGACATGGATGCGGGTGATCGGCCCGGGGCGACCGGCCAGCTTCTGCATCACCCCCAGTGCGGTCAGCGCGTTGACCGTCGCCGCGGCAAAGCTGAGGTTGCGTTGGTCGAACACCGCCGGCAGGCTGCCCGCCGCGCTGGCTTCCAGCAACGCAACAGAGCGCCCGGGGCGCTGCAGGGCAATGGCCAGGCTGGCGCCGACCAGGCCGCCTCCAACGATCAGGACATCATGGCGTTCACTCATGGCCCAATGATACGCCGTTGCCCCTGCCCGCCGCGCCGCTAGAATGGGAACCAGTCACTTCCACGGCCCGGCCATGTCCTCCACCAGCCAACGCGCCTGCATCCTGTCCCTGCTCATCCTGGTGATGGCAGCCACGCGGGTGAACCACTTCGCGGCCATCCCCGATGCCTCCTGGGCGGTGTTCTTCATCGGCGGCTTCCACCTGCGGTCATGGACACGCTGGGCCTTCCCGCTGCTGATGGGCTTTGCGGTGCTGGTGGACTGGATCGTGATCCGCTCGGCCGGGATCGATTTCTGGCAGCACTACTGCGTTTCGCCGGCTTATTGGATGCTGGTACCGGCCTACTTCGCGCTATGGGCCGGTGGCCTGCTGCTGGCACACAACTATCACGGTGCACGTTGGAGCACCCTGGGCAAGGCCGCACTGCTGCTGGTGCCGGCGGTGGCGCTGTGCCACCTGTTTGCCCAGGGCGGCTTCTACTGGACCAGCCACAACGTCATCGAACCGACCCTGGCCGGCTGGGCACGCAACTATGCCGATTGGTTCGGCCCCTACCTTCGGACCACTTCCCTGTACGTGGGGCTGGCCGCGGCGCTGCAGCTGGCCTGCGAACAACTGGTCAAGCTGGCCCACACCCGTCGCGAACTGCAGCACTGAAGGCGTCCAGGCATGGGTAATCGGCTCTCACGCATTTACACCCGCACCGGCGACGACGGCAGTACCGGGCTGGGCGATGGCAGCCGCGTGGCCAAGGACGACGCCCGCGTCAGCGCCTTCGGCACGGTGGATGAAGCCAATTCGGCCTTGGGCGTGCTGCTGGCGGTGCCGCTGCCCGAAGCGGTGCGCGCTCTGCTGGTCAGGCTGCAGCACCAGTTGTTCGACCTCGGCGGCGAACTGTGCATCCCCGGCCATGCGGCCATCCACGCTGCCGATATCACCGCGCTGGAACACCACCTGGACCGCTACAACGCCGATCTGCCGGTGTTGAAGGAGTTCATCCTGCCGGGCGGCGGCGAAGCGGCGGCGCGTTGCCATCTGGCACGCACCATCGTGCGCCGGGCCGAGCGTGAAACCGTGGCGCTGGCCCGGCTGGCGCCGGTCCGCCCGGAAGCCCTGCAGTTCCTCAACCGCCTGTCTGACCTGCTGTTCGTGCTGGCACGTGTCCTGGCCCGTGCCGACGGCCATGGCGAGGTGCTGTGGCAGCACCAGCGCCGGCACGCCTGACCCTTCCCACGGACCCGGATCGCCCATGCTGGTTTTCACCCACCCTGCCTGCCTTGGGCACGACCCCGGCCCTGACCATCCCGAATCGATCCTCCGCCTGCGGACCGTACTCGACGCCCTCCACGGCGCATTCCCCGGCCAGCTGGACTGGCGCCAGGCGCCGTCGGCCAAGCTCGGCGATCTGGCCCGGGTCCACGACACCGCCCTGATCGACCAGGTGCTGGCGCCGCAGACCCAGGCCCTGCGCCAGCTCGACATGGACACACGCACTTCGCCGGGCTCGGCGTCGGCCGCGCTGCATGCCGCTGGCGCCGGGGTTGCCGCAGTCGATGCAGTCATGCTGGGCGATGATCCTCTGGCCTTCTGTGCGGTGCGCCCGCCCGGCCACCACGCCACGGGCGGCACAGCAATGGGCTTCTGCCTGTTCAACAACATCGCCGTGGCCGCCGCCCATGCCCGCGACCGCCATGGGCTGGAACGCATTGCCGTGGTCGACTTCGACGTGCACCACGGCAATGGCACCCAGGATATTTTCCAGACCGACCCGCGGGTGGCCTACTTCAGCACCCACCAGGCCGGCCTGTTCCCGCATTCGGGCCTGCGCCGCGACCGTGGCGCGGGCAACCTGCTCAACATCCTGCTGCCACCAGGCAGCAGCGGGCTGCGCTTCCGCAACGTATGGGCCGACGAGATGCTGCCGGCCATCGACGACTTCCGCCCGCAACTGGTGCTGCTGTCAGCCGGGTTCGACGCCCACGTCCGCGACCCACAGGCTGACCTGATGCTGGAAGCGGAAGATTTCGCCTGGATCACCACCGAGCTGCAGGCCCTGGCCCGCCGCCACGCGGCCGGCCGGGTGGTGTCCATGCTGGAAGGCGGTTACGACCTGCAGGCGCTCGCCGAATGCACGGTGGCCCACGTCGGCACCCTGCTGGAAGGCGCCTGCCCGACGAGGCGCGGATGAACCCCGGCCGCCTGCGACCAGCCACCTTCATTGCCCCTATGCAAGGGATGGGGCAATCTACCTTCCGTTTTCGCCTGAATACCCTCACGCGTGCGTAAAGCCCTCCGCCTGCTGCCCCTCCCGCTTGGCATCGCCATCTGCCTGCCCGCCCTGGCCGACGACAAGCCGGTCAACTTCGGCCTGTGCCCGGTCAGCGACGTCCTGCCGGCTTTCACCGATGCGCCCCCGGCCGACAAAGCTGCCGCGGCCACTCGCACCGAGCAGCCCACCGATATCGAAGGCGACCAGCTGTACGGCACCAGCACCGTGCCCCAGTACCAGGGCAATGTCGCGCTCAAGCGTGGCGACCAGTTCCTGGGCACCGACCACCTCAGCTTCGATACCGACACCGGCAATTACACGGCCGAAGGCAACGTCCGCTACCAGGACTCCTCCATCCGCATGGTCGCCAAGCGTGCCGAGGGCAACCAGGAATCGGACACCCACAAGATCAGCGACATCCAGTACCAGCTGGTGTCCCGCCGCGGTAATGGCGGCGCCGAATCGGTGGACCTGCAGGGCGCCGTGGGCCAGATGCACCGTTCCACCTATACCACCTGCGACCCGTCCCAGCCGGTATGGAAGCTGTCGGCGCCGCAGATCGAAGTGGACAACGATGCCGGTTTCGGCACGGCCCGCAACGCGGTGCTGCGAATCGGCAAGGTCCCGGTGCTGTGGGCGCCGTGGTTCAAGTTCCCCATCGACGACCGCCGCCAGACCGGCCTGCTGTACCCGGAACTCGGCCTGTCCGGGCGTAATGGGTTCGACTATACCCAGCCGATCTACCTCAACCTGGCCCCGAACTACGACGACACCTTGATGCCGCGCTACATGAGCAAGCGCGGTTTCATGCTGGACAACGAATTCCGCTACCTCTACGAGGGCGGCCGCGGCGAACTGCTGACAGCCTACCTGCCCAACGACAAGCTGCGCGACAAGGACCGCGGCCGGGTGGAATTCAGCGGTTACCACAACATCGACCGGCGCTGGCAGGCCAGGGCCAACGTGGCCTGGGTCAGTGACGAACGCTACGTCGAGGATTTCTCCAACCGGTTGCTGGGCGTCACCGCGTCCAACCTGCAGAGCCAGGTCGGCATCTACGGCACGGGTCGCAACTGGACCGGCGGGCTGATGGCCGACTATTGGCAGCTGACGGACTACACGCTGACCGAATCCGCCCTGCCCTACAACCGCCAACCGCGTCTGTTTGGTACCTGGGACGAGTCCTGGCTGCCCTGGCTGGAAACTGGCGTCTACGCCGAAGTCGTTCGCTTCGAGCACGATGACATCAATCTGAAGACCATCGATGCAGAGGGCGAGTACGTGCGCACCGGCGAGGTCAGCCGCATGTTCGGCGGCTCCCGCGTGGACTTCAAACCCTATGTGTCGCTGCCGTTCAGCGGCGCCGCCTGGTACATCACCCCGACGGTGGCCTGGCGCTACACCGGCTACGACCTGGACCGCGGCCTGGCCGACCAGATCCGCGCACAGAACCTGGCTGCTGCAGGCATCACCAACCCGACCCCGGAACAGCTGCGCGGCAATACCTCGCCCCACCGCAGCCTGCCGATCGCCAGCCTGGATGCCGGCCTGTTCTTCGACCGCGAAACGACCATTGGCGACAAGCCGTTCCTGCATACGCTGGAGCCGCGGCTGTTCTACCTGCGCACGCCGTATCGCGACCAGAGTGATCTGCCGATCTTCGATACCCGCGATTTCACCTTCAGCTGGGGCCAGTTGTTCCGCGATTCGCGCTATTCCGGCCCGGACCGGCAGAACGATGCCAACCAGCTGACCATGGCCCTGAGCACCCGGTTCATCGACCAGACCACTGGCCGTGAACGGTTCTCGGCCAGCATTGGCCAGATCCAGTATTTCGACGACTCCCGGGTGACCATCGGCAGCACCGAAGTGCCTGTTGAACAAGGAAAATCGGCCTGGATCGCCGACACCAGCTGGCAGATCAATGACCGTTGGAACCTCGGCGCCACCTACCAGTGGGACCCGAAGTACAAGCGCGAGGACCTGGCCAGCGTCCGCGCGCGTTACGTCATGCCCAATGACGGCATCATCAACCTGTCCTACCGCCATCGCCTCAACCCCAATGGCACCGAACTGCTGGAACAGGCCGATCTGTCCTTCCTTTACCCCATCAATGCCACCTGGAGCCTGGTCGGCCGCTATTACTACTCGATCCAGGACAACAGCCCCCTGGAAATCATCGGCGGCGTGCAGTGGGACAGCTGCTGCCTGGCCGTGCGCGCGCTGGCCCGGCGCTATGTGCGCAACCGGGTCGGCGACCTCAATAATTCGTTCCAGATCGAGTTCGTGCTCAAGGGCCTGAGCTCCATCGGCCAGAACACGGACCGTACCCTGCGCCGTGCTATCCTCGGCTACAACCGCGACGACCTTTACCTCGTCCCGCCCAGCAACACCGGCGCGGACCGCGACGACTACGATCCGAACCAGATCCCATGACCAAGACCCTGCCTGTCCTTCTCGCATCGCTGATCGCGGTGTCCTCCGTGTCCGTGCCGCTGCCGGCCCTGTCCCAGCAGACCCAGCCCCTGGACCGCATCGCCGCCGTGGTCGACGAGGACGTGATCCTGCAGAGCGAGCTTGACCGGGCGCTGGCCAACATCCGTGCCCAGTACGCCGGGCGTGAAAACCAGTTGCCGCCGGCCGATGTGCTCAGCCGACAGGTGCTCGAGCGCCTGGTGCTGGTCAAGCTGCAGGTTGCCCGCGCCGAAGGCAGCGGTGTGCGCGTGTCCGACCAGGAACTGAACCAGGCGCTGGCCTCCATCGCCCAGCAGAACGGTACCGGCATCGACGAGCTGCGTCGCCGCCTGGCCCAGGACGGCATCGATTTCGACGAGTTCCGTCGCTCGGTGCGTGAGGAAATCATTGTCCAGCGCCTGCGCCAGAGCTTTGCACAGAGCCGCATCAGCGTCAGCGAAGGCGAGGTCGATGCCGCGCTGAAGCAGGAAGCCACCACCGGCAGCCAGTACCATCTGGCGCACATCCTGATCGCCACCCCGGAAGGGGCCACGGCCGAGCAGATCGCCACCGGCCAGCAGAAGGCTGATGGCGTCAAAGCCTTGCTGGACAAGAAGGAACTGGACTTCAACGCGGCTGCTGTCCGTTACTCCGACAGCCCGAATGCGCTGGAAGGCGGCGACCTAGGCTGGCGTACCCAGGACGAGATTCCCAATGCCTTCGTGCAGATCATGCAGGACATGAAGCCCGGCGACGTGGTTGGCCCGCTGCGTGGTCCCAGCGGCTTCCAGCTGCTGAAGCTGGTGGACGTGCGTGAAGCCGGTGCCGCCCCGACCGGACAGACCGTGACCGAATACCACGGCCGCCACATCCTGGTGCGCGTGGGCGAACAACATACCGACGCCGCGGCCAAGGCCCTGATCGAAACCCTGCGCGCCCGCATCAACGGCGGCGCGGATTTCCAGGCCGTTGCCCGCGAGTCCTCGGAAGACACCAACAGCCGTGGCCAGGGCGGTGACCTGGGCTGGTTCCCGGCTGACGCCTTCGGCCCGGACTTTGGCCAGCAGGTGACCGGCCTCAGCGATGGCGGTGTCAGCGCCCCGTTCCGCACCGACGCCGGCTGGCACATCGTGCAGCGTGTTGGCACCCGCCAGACCGATGTCGGCGTGGACAACCAGCGCGCCCAGATCCGTGAAACGATCGGCCGCCGCAAGCTGGAAGAAGAGTACAACCGCTTCCTGCAGGAGCTGCGTGGCGAAGCCTACGTCAGCTTCCGCAGCGGCGACCGTGCCGAGAACACTGCGACGTCACCGCAGTCCTGAGTGATGCAGCCCCAGCTCGCACTCGTTGCCGGCGAACCCGCCGGCATCGGCCCGGAGCTGTGTGTCCGTCTGGCGCAGCAGCCTCGCAGCGACTGCCAGCTGCTGGCGTTCGGTGATCCGCAGACCCTGAGGGCTGCCGCAGCGGCCCTGCAACTGCCCCTGCAGCTGCTTCCGGAACACGCCCAAGCCCGCGCGCCCGGCGATCTGCGCCTGCGCGCGGTGCCCAACGCGGTCCCCAGCCACTTCGGCCAGACCGATCCCCGCAATGCCCGCGCCGTGATCGATGCCCTGCTGGCCGCCGGCGCGGCCTGCCTGTCCGGTGAGCTCGATGGCGTGGTGACTGGGCCGGTGCATAAGGCCGCCATCAACGAGGGCGGCATCGCGTACACCGGCACCACCGAACTGCTGGCGCAACAGGCCGGAGTAGAGGTGGTGATGATGCTGGCCAACGACATCGTGCGCGTCGCCCTCGCCACCACCCACCTGCCCCTTCGCGCCGTGGCCGATGCCATCACGGCAGAGGGCCTGGCGCAGGTGCTGCGCACCGTCCACGGCGCGCTGTCGACGGCATTCGGTCTGGCCAGCCCGCGCATCGCGGTGCTCGGCCTGAACCCCCATGCCGGTGAAGACGGCCACCTGGGACGCGAAGAACTCGACGTGATCATCCCATTACTACGGCGTCTGCGCGCCGAAGGCATGGACCTGATCGGTCCGCTGCCAGCCGATACCGCGTTCCTGCCCGGCAAACTCAGCGGCTTTGACACGGTGGTGGCGATGTACCACGACCAAGGCCTGCCGGTGCTGAAGTACTCCGGTTTCGAGCAGGCGGTGAACCTGACCCTTGGCCTGCCCTACCCGCGCGTGGCAGTCGACCACGGCACCGCGCTGGACCTGGCCGGGCAAGGCATTGCCGACCCGTCCAGCCTGCAGGCAGCCACCCGCTTGTGTGCCCAACTGGCCAGCCGACGCGGCGCCGATCGGCCAGCGCCGCACTGAGTCATCGGCAGGCGTTGCCGGAAAGGTGACGGCCATGGTCATGCCGCATAAACTTGGCGCATGAATCCGCATTCCCCCGCTGGCCCGGCGTTCACCGCCCCGGCCAAGAAGCAGCTTGGCCAGCACTTCCTGGCCGACCGCCACTACATCGACAAGATCGTCATGGCCGTGAATCCGAAGGACGGCGATCGTCTGGTGGAAATCGGCCCAGGCCAGGGTGCCATCACCCTGCCCCTGCTGCGCCAACACCCGCGGCTGACCGTGATCGAGTTCGACCGTGACCTGATTGCTCCGCTGACCGCTGCCGCAGCACCGCTGGGCGAGCTGACCATCGTCCACAGCGACGTGTTGCGCGTGGACCTGACCGAACTGGCCGCCGGTCAGCCGATCCGCCTGGTCGGCAACCTGCCCTACAACATCTCCTCGCCGATCCTGTTCCACGCACTGGAACACGCCAGCGTGGTGCGCGACATGCACTTCATGCTGCAGAAGGAAGTGGTGGACCGCATGGCGGCCGGCCCGGGCAGCAAGGTCTACGGGCGCCTGAGCGTGATGCTGCAGGCCTACTGTGAAGTGACCTCACTGTTCGTCGTGCCGCCCGGCGCCTTCCGCCCACCGCCGAAGGTCGATTCGGCCGTGGTCCGGCTGGTACCGCGCAACCCGGCCACCATTGCCATCACCGACCATGGGCGCTTTGCCGAGGTGGTGAAGGCTGCCTTTGGCCAGCGCCGCAAAACGCTGCGCAATGCCCTGAACAACGTGGTCAGCGCTGAACAGTTCGCTGCTGCCGGCGTGCGCCCTGACGCCCGCGCTGAACAACTCGAGGTCGCTGAATTCATCGCGTTGGCCAATGCGCACTGAGTACACTGCCGGGATGGAAGATCCTGACCACTACGCCATCACCGTTGAAGTTTCACCGCGCTTCCTCGACGACCAGTCCGCTCCGGAAGACGGACGCTATGCGTTCGCCTACACCATCCGCATCCAGAACCGTGGCCGTGTCGCGGCGCGCCTGCTGGCCCGTCATTGGCGCATCACCGATGCCAACGGCCAGGTGCAGCTGGTGGACGGCGACGGCGTGGTCGGCGAACAACCGCGACTGCGCCCCGGGGAAGATTTCCGCTACACCTCGGGCATCATGCTGGCGACAGAACACGGCACGATGCAGGGTCATTACGACATGGTCGCGGACGACGGCACGGAGTTTGCCGCGCCGGTGGCCACGTTCGTGCTGACCATTCCCCGCACCCTGCACTGAAGGAGGCCCACAATGAGTGTCTGGGCAATCGGCGACCTGCAGGGTTGCTATGAAGTCACCCAACGGCTGTTGGAGAAAATCCGCTTCGACCCCGCACAGGACACGCTGTGGTTCTGTGGCGATCTGGTCAACCGCGGCGGTCAATCGCTGGAAACCCTGCGGCTGGTGCATTCGCTGCGCGAGCACAGCGTGGTGGTGCTGGGCAACCACGACCTGTCGCTGCTGGCAGTGGGCTCGCGCACGGAAGAAGAACAGCGCAAGGTCAATCCCGACCTGCTGCGCATCGTGCTCGCCGAGGACCGCGACGAGCTGCTGGACTGGTTGCGCCTGCAGAAGCTGGTGCATGTGGACCGCGAACTGGGCTGGATGATGGTGCACGCCGGGCTGGCCCCGAAGTGGACCACCCAGATGGCCGAAAAGCATGCACAGGAAGTGGAAATCCAACTGCACGGCAATGGCTACCGCAAGCTGTTCCGCAACATGTATGGCGACAAGCCGAGCTGGGCCCCCGGGCTCGCCGGCTATGACCGTTCGCGCGCGATCATCAATGTGCTGACACGCATGCGCTATTGCACCCCGCGCGGACGCATCGGCATCGAGGACAAGGGTACGCCCGGCACCCAGGAACAGGGGCTGTACCCTTGGTTCGAAGTGCCCGGCCGGGTGGAGCGCGACCTGAAAATCGTGTGCGGCCACTGGTCTGCGCTGGGCCTGACCATCACCCAGGGCGTGCATGCCATCGACACCGGCGCGGTGTGGGGCGGCAAGCTGACCGCCCTGCAACTGGACAGCGAGGACCTGCGTGTGGTCCAGGTCGCCGGGCGCGATGTGCCGCCGCCGACCAGCGCACCGCGGCCGCAACCACGCCCGCCG
>DALZLW010000083.1:0-15798 GCA_032007425.1 Stenotrophomonas sp. | reverse complement strand
CCGGCCCGAAGATTTCTTCCTGGAACACGCGCATTTTGTTGTGGCCCTTGAACACCGTGGGCTTCACGTAATAGCCACCGGACAAGTCACCGGAGAGGTGGTTCTGCTCGCCACCGATCAGCACCTCGGCCCCTTCCTGCTTGCCGATGTCGATGTAGGAAAGGATCTTCTCCAGTTGTTCGGAAGAAGCCTGCGCGCCGATCATGGTCTGCGGGTCAAGCGGGTCACCCTGCTTGATGGCGGCCACGCGCTTGAGCACGCGTTCCATGAAGGCGTCGTAGATCGACTCCTGCACCAGCGCCCGCGACGGGCAGGTACACACCTCGCCCTGGTTCAGGGCGAACAGCACGAAGCCTTCCACCGCCTTGTCGAGGAAGTCATCGTCCTCGGCCATCACGTCGGCGAAGAAGATGTTGGGCGACTTGCCACCCAGCTCCAGGGTGACTGGAATCAGGTTCTGGCTGGCGTACTGCATGATCAGTCGGCCGGTGGTGGTTTCACCGGTGAAGGCGATCTTGGCGATGCGCGGGCTGCTGGCCAGCGGTTTGCCCGCTTCCAGGCCGAAACCATTGACGATGTTCAGCACGCCCGGCGGCAGCAGGTCGCCGATGATTTCCATCAGCACCAGGATCGAGGCCGGCGTCTGCTCGGCGGGCTTGAGCACCACGCAGTTGCCGGCGGCCAGTGCGGGCGCGAGTTTCCACGCCGCCATCAGCAAGGGGAAGTTCCACGGGATGATCTGCCCTACCACGCCCAGTGGCTCATGGAAGTGATACGCCACGGTGTCCTTGTCGATCTCCGACAGGCTGCCTTCCTGTGCGCGCACCGCACCGGCGAAGTAGCGGAAGTGATCGACCATCAGCGGTACATCGGCGTTGAGGGTCTCGCGGATCGGCTTGCCGTTGTCCCAGGTTTCGGCGCGGGCGATCAGTTCGAGGTTCTCCTCGATGCGATCGGCGATGCGGTTGAGGATGTTGGCGCGCTCGGTGGTCGAGCGCTGGCCCCAGGCTTCCTTTGCGGCATGGGCGGCATCGAGCGCGGCGTCCACGTCTTCGGCATTGGAACGGGCCACCGAGGTGAGCACCTTGCCGGTGATCGGCGTGGTGTTGTCGAAGTACTGGCCGCTGCGCGGCGCGACCCACTGGCCGCCGATGTAGTTGTCGTAGCGCGGCTTGAAGATCGAACTGGGGTCGGCGGTGGACGCGGCGGGTGAGGCAACGGCATTCATGGTGCGGGCTCCTTGGAGGGCCCGGACGGTCCGGGCCTGCCCCTTACACCGCAATGAGCGTGCCAACACCGTGCATGCTGCAGTGCGGCACGGTCCGGAAAGCGTCGTGGCGCGAAGTGGGCCCCATCCTTGCCGCAGCGCACCAGCGATAGACATCGCACTTGCCGCGAAGATGTGCTTTTAATCGGGACAGTGCCCGCAACAACTGTCGCAGAATGCGACACAGGAGCGTCAGGGTGTCCCAGCCGAATCTTCCCGAGCGCGTCGGTGGCGCGCGTCGTGCCTTCTTCGAGCGCGGCGCCGCGCCGTCGGGCATGGTGCCCGAGGCCATCCTGCAATCCTGGCGACGCTGCCAGCGGCAAGGGCTTTCGGTGGATGCACGGCCGCAGGTGGCGCCGGTCCCGGAGCCCTCGCTGCGGGAACTGCGCCAGCGCCGCGAGCGCCTGTGGCGCTTGGCGCGGCCGGAACTGGAAGGGCTGGCCGGCTCACTGTCCAGCAGCGATGGCATCGTGCTGTTGACCGATGACGAGGGCTGGGTGCTGGACGCCGAAGGCAGCAACAGCTTCCTCGACCGCGCCGGCCAGGTGGCGCTGATGCCGGGCGTACGCTGGGACGAAGGCACGGTGGGCACCAATGCGATCGGCACGGCCATCGTCGAGGGACGCGCGCTGCAGGTACGTGGTGGCGAACACTTCTTCGCCCCGCACGGCATCCTCACCTGCTCGGCGACGCCGATCTTCGATCCCTACGGCCAGCGCGTCGGCGTGCTGGATATTTCCGGCGATGCGCGCCATGCCCACCTGCACGCGCTGGCCCTGGGTCGGCAGGCGGTGGACCAGATCGAGCACCGTTACTTCGCCGATGGGTTGGACGACTGCGAACTGCTGCACCTGCACCACCAGCCACTGCTGCTGGGCAGCCCGCGCGAGGCCCTGCTGGGCTTCCGCAATGGCCGCCTGATCGCAGCCAATCGCGCGGCGCTGGGCCTGTTCGGGCTGGAGCGGCACGACATCGGGCGCGCTTCCTACGAAGCGCTGTTCGACCAGCCGCTGGCGCGTCTGCATGACGATGGCGTGCTGCTGGATCGACAGGGGCGCGCGCTGTACGGGCGCGTCCACGGCACGGGCCGCGCCAAGCCTGTCAGCAAGGCCTCGCCCCTGCGCCGCGAAGCTGCGTCAGCCGCCCCTGCCGAGACCATGCCGGCGGCCCCCGGCACCGTGCTGGTTCCGGCCGTGCGGCAGCTGCTGCGGCAGGCCACGCGCGTATTGGATGCCGGCCTGCCGGTGCTGGTACAGGGCGAAACAGGTACCGGCAAGGAAGTGTTCGCGCGCGCGCTGCATCGCCGCTGCAGGCGCGCAGAGCAGCCCTTCGTGGCGGTGAACTGTGCCGCGTTGCCAGAAGGCCTGATCGAAGCGGAGCTGTTCGGTTACGAAGAAGGTGCGTTCACCGGAGCGCGTCGCCAAGGCAGCACCGGCCTGCTGCGGCAGGCGCAGGGCGGCGTGCTGTTCCTGGATGAAATCGGCGACATGCCGCTGGCCCTGCAGCCGCGCCTGCTGCGCGTGCTGCAGGAACGTGAGCTGTCGCCGTTGGGCGGTGGGCGCCCGGTGAAACTGGATTTCGCCCTGGTCTGTGCCAGCCACTGCGACCTGCCACAGGCGGTGGCCGAAGGGCGCTTCCGTGCCGACCTTTACTATCGCATCGCCGACCACGTGGTCCATCTGCCGGCGCTGCGTGAGCTGGACGACCGTGGCGCGCTGCTGCAGGCGCTGTGGGCACCGATGGCACAGGGGCGGGTGTTGCAGGCTGATGCCCTGCAGGTGCTGCAAGAGCAGCCCTGGCCGGGCAACCTGCGGCAACTGCAGGCCTGCCTGCGCACGCTGGTGGCGCTGAGCGATCCGGGGGAGCCGGTGGGTGTTGAACTGTTGCCGGTGGAACTGCGTAGGCCGTTGACCGCTGCCGCCATCCCGGTGTCCGCGCCAGCCGCCAAGGGCATCGGCCCTGGCGCGTCACCTGCAGGGTTGCGTGCCCTCACTGAAACGGTGATGCGGCAGGCGCTGCACAGCGCCGGGGGCAATGTCTCGGCCGCCGCAAAGCAGTTGGGGATCAGCCGCAGTACGTTGTATCGGCGGCTGGGGCAGGCGCCCGGCGGGTGATGTGCCGACGCCTGGCGGTGCCGGATTGCTTCCGGCACCGCCCGGTCTCAACGCTGCACCGGGTTCAGATCGACGTTGTTGGCGTTGAACTGGAACAACAGGCAGTCCTCGCCGGCCTTGCAGCCGCTTTCGCCCCCCTGCCCCGGAAAATCCCGCGCACCGCCATAGCAGCGGTGCGCGGTGCGCGCTGTGCAGCGATCAACCGGCCAGCACTGCCGCGGCGCGTGCCAGCTGCTCGATGCCGGCCCAGTCGCGCGCCTGCATCAGCGCCGGCGTGGTCAGCCAGGAACCGCCCACGCACAGCACGTTGGGCAGGTGCAGGAACTGCGGCGCGGTCTGCGCGCTGATGCCGCCGGTGGGGCAGAAGCGCACATCGGCGAACGGGCCGTTCCACGCCGACAGCAGCGGTGCACCGCCGGCCTGCACGGCGGGGAAGAACTTGAAGGTATCCAGGCCCTGTTCCAGGCCCTGCATCAGCTCTGAAGACGTGGCGATACCCGGCAGGAACGGAAGATCGACGTCACGCGCGGCCGCGTACAGCCGCTCGGTCGCACCTGGTGACACCGCGAACCGACCACCGGCGTCCTTCACCGCCTGCATCTGCGCGGCGGTCAGCACGGTGCCGGCACCGATCACCGCATCCGGCACTGCCTCGACCATGGCCTTGATGGCTTCCAGCGCATGCGGCGTGCGCAGGGTGACTTCGATCACCGGCAGGCCGCCACGGAACAGCGCGTGGGCCACCTGCACGGCATCGTCGATGTCCTCAGGGGTGAACACCGGGATCACCGGGGCCAGTTTCAGGACCGCACGTACGCGCGGATCAGCGCCGGACATCGAATCGCTCCTCGCCCACCAGGGCCAGTACGTCAGCTTCGCTGACAGGGTTGAAATCACCAGGAATGGAATGCTTCAGGCCACCCGCGGCCAGGCCGAAACGCACGGTGGCATCGGCTTCCCAGCCCTGGATCAGGCCGTGCAGGATACCGGCGGCGAAGGCATCACCGCCGCCGATGCGATCGACGATGCCCTGCAGTTGACGCACTGGCGCCTGCGCGCGGGTGCCATCGCGGCCGAGCAGCAAGGCCCCCAGTGCGTGGTGGTCCACGCTCAATGCGTGGCGCTGGGTGCAGGCCATCCATTGCAGGTTGGGGAAGGCGGCAAACGCTGCCGTGGCCGCGGCCTCCACCTTGGCCACCACGTCGGCCTGGTCGAAGCCCAGGCCCAGCACGACTTCGATATCGCGGTAATCGGCGAACACGATGTCGGCCTGGTCGAACAGCTCGCGCAGGATGGCCTTGGCATCCCCGCCCCAGCGTTGCCACAGCTTGGGGCGGAAGTTGCCATCGAACGACACCTTGATGCCCTTGCTGCGCGCGGCGCGTGCAGCGGCCAGCGTGGCCTGCGCCACGTCCGCACCCAATGCCGGGCTCACCCCGGACAGGTGCAGCCACTGCGCCCGCTGCAGCAGCTCATCCCAGTTGTAATCGGCCGCGCTGCTGCGTGCGAAGGACGAATCTGCACGGTCGTAGACCACCTCGCTGGCGCGCTGTACTGCGCCCGTCGTGAGGAAGTACAGCCCCATGCGCCCATCCGCCTCGCGCTTCACGCTGCGGGTGTCCACGCCATGACGGCGCAGTTCGCCCAGCGCGTGCGCGCCCAGCGGGTTGTCGGCCACCGTGGTGGCCATGCGCACATCATGGCCGAACCGCGCCAATGACACGCCGACGTTGGCTTCTGCACCGCCAACATGCACTTCAAGCCGGGGCTCCTGCAGCAGCAACTGGTGGCCAGCAGCCCCCAGCCGCAATAGCAGTTCCCCGAAACAGACCACTGAACCCATCGTGTCCTCTCCCGCCTCCGTATGAATGTGGCGCCCGCCAGCCTACTGGATTGGCGCAGGCCGTGCCGGCATTGACCATCGGTGTCATTCTAGCGCTGGTGACGTGCCGGGACATCCATCCAAATGGCCCGGATCCTTGTCCCGCAAGCGTCGCCGGGACATTACAGATCTGTTGCGGTGCAAGATGCCCTGATCTCCACGGGCTGTTAACGTCCGCCTTGACCAGCGGTGTCATCACCCCGGCACGGCGTCGCGAACCAGACCTTTGGGAGAGGGAAAGGGTATGTATTCTCGCAAGCAGATTAAAAAGACACCGGTTACCTTGTTGGCCCTGTCGATCGGGATGGCGCTGGCCGGCGCCGCGCAGGCGCAACAGGCCGCCACCGAGCTGGACACGGTCACGGTCACCGGTTACCGCGCCAGTGTGGAGAAGGCACTGGACATCAAGCGCGGCGAAGCCGGTGTGGTCGACGCCATCGTCGCCGAGGACGTCGGCAAGTTCCCGGACCTCAACCTGGCTGAGTCGCTGCAGCGCATCCCCGGCGTGGTGATCACCCGTGAAGCCGGCGAAGGCCGCAACATCTCGGTGCGTGGCCTGGGCCCGGATTTCACCCGCGTGCGCATCAATGGCATGGAAGCACTGACCACGGTCGGTGCCGGTGACCAGAGTGGCGGTACCAATCGCGGCCGCGGCTTCGATTTCAACGTGTTCGCTTCGGACCTGTTCTCGCAGATGCTGGTGCGCAAGACGGCCTCGGCCGACGTCGAGGAAGGTTCGCTGGGCGCCACCGTCGATCTGCGCACTGCGCGCCCGTTCGACTACGACGGCTTCACCTTTGCCGCCAGCGGCCAGGCCAGCTACAACGACATGGCCGAGAAGGCCGATCCGCGCATGTCCGCGTTGATCGCCAACACCTTCGCCGATGGCACGTTCGGCGCGCTGCTGTCGGCGGCCTACTCCGAGCGCCAGGCGCTGGAAGAAGGCTCCAATACCGGCCGCTGGGCCGGTGGCAACAGCAATGGTGGCTTCGCTGCCAGCCCGGCCTTCCCGGATGCGCGCAACAGCGATGTCTACCACCCGCGTTTCCCGCGCTACGTGCAGATGGAGCACGAACAGAAGCGCCTGGGCGTGACCGGTTCGCTGCAGTGGAAGCCGACCGATCGCACTGAAATCTCGCTGGACGCGCTGTACTCCAAGATCGACGCGACGCGTGATGAGAACTACATCGAAGCGATCTCCTTCAGCCGCAACCGCGACTCGGGCACCGGCGCAAACCGTCGTCCCGAGCGCGACGGCAAGCCGGCCACCGTGGTCACGGCCGGCGAGATCCGCAACAACGCACTGGTCTACGGCCAGTTCGACAACGTCGACATCCGCGCGGAAAACCGCCACGACGAGTGGAACACCGAGTTCAAGCAGGTCGGCCTGAACTTCGACCACCGTTTCAATGACGCGTTCTCGGTCAATGCCAAGGTCGGTCTCTCGCGTTCGGCGCATGAGAACCCGGTGCAGACCACCCTGATCATGGACAAGTACGACGTCGACGGTTACAGCTACGACTACCGTGGCAACAGCCGCATGCCGGTGCTCAACTACGGCATCGACCCGAACGATCCCAATGGCTGGGAACTGGCTGAGATCCGCCTGCGCCCGCAGTACGTGGACAACGATTACGACACCGCCGAAGTCAACTTCAACTGGAACATCAGCCCCGGCTTCCGCCTGAAGGGTGGCCTGCAGACCAAGGATTACACCTTCAGCACGCTGGAACTGCGTCGCAGCAGCGAAGGCAACGTACCGCTGCTGCCCAACGGCACCCGCATCCTGCCGGCTGAGCTGACCACGGGTGCGGGCCTGAAGGGCATCGCCGGCTCGCCGTCGAACTGGGTCGTTCCCGACCTGGATGCCATCGCAGGCCTGCTGGATATCTACAACAACACCGGCACCTTCGCCGTTGCCCCGCGCTCGAACAACAGCCGTGGCGTGGAGGAAAAGGGGCGTGGTGGTTGGCTGATGGGCGAGTTCTCCACCGAACTGGGCTCCATCCCGCTGTCGGGCAACTTCGGCGTGCGCTACGTGGAAACCAAGCAGCGCTCCTCCGGCTATGCCACCGTCGGCGGTGCCTTGGTACAGGCGGTCAGCGACCGCAAGTACGATGACACCCTGCCCTCGTTCAACCTGGTCGCCGAGATCACACCGGACTTCCTGGTGCGCCTGGGCGCGGCCAAGGTGATGAGCCGCCCAGGCCTGGGCAATCTCACCCCGGGCGTGACCGTGGCCGTGGCCGGCGGTGCACGCACGGTCTCCGGCGGCAATCCGGCGCTGGACCCGTTCCGCGCCACCAACGTGGACATGAGCTTCGAGTGGTACTTCGCCGAAGGCGCCATGGCCGGCGTCGGCCTGTTCTACAAGGACATCGATTCGTTCGTGCAGACCGCACGCGAGACCCGTCCGTACTCCAGCAGCGGCCTTCCGGCCAGCCTGCTCGAGGGCACCGGTGCCTCGGTCAACGATGACTTCACCTTCAGCGCACCGCTCAACACCCCTGGTGGCGAACTGTACGGCGTGGAAGCCAACTACACCCAACCGTTCACCTTCCTGCCGGGCAAGTGGTCCAACCTCGGCGTGCAGTTGAACTACACCTGGGTTGATACCAGCATCCAGTACGTCAACTCCACCGGCGTGGCGACGATGAAGAACCAGCTCACCGGTACTTCGAAGAATGCCTGGAACGCCACGCTGTTCTATGAAGGCGAAACCTGGTCCGGCCGTGTCTCGGCCACCAACCGCAGCGACTACCTCACCGTGGTCACCGGCCAGGAAGCGGGCTTCAATACCGATGGCTACCACGGCATGACCGGCACCACGGTCATCGACGCATCGCTGCGCTACCGCGTCAGCGACCAGCTGGAGCTGACCCTGGAAGGCATCAACCTGAGCAACGAAGGCTCCGATGAGTGGGTGTACTCGCCGGCGACCGGCCAGCTGCCGCTGCAGTACACCGAAACCGGGCGTCAGTACATGCTCGGCGTCCGCTACAAGTTCTGAGCAACACCGCGGCGGCGTGCCAGCCACGCCGCCGCTGCACCGGTGCAGCCGTGCCGACCCTGCCCATCCGCCTGCTGCGGCGCAAGATGATGCGCCGCAATGGGTTTGCTACGTTCACGGGTGACCAGCGGTGTCAGCAGATGTTGCGCCCACGCGATGTTCCGGAGGAGGCCGGGCTTCGCCTGTCATGACGCACATGTGAGGACACCCTGGGAGGGGACGCGAAGATGGATCTGTACGCTCGTAACACCGTGGCCGCACGTCGGCCCGCCAACCTGCTTGCGCTTTCGATCGCCCTGGCCCTGGCCAGCGGCGGTGCCGCCGCCCAGCAGATTCCGGAAGCCGCGGCCAGTGGCCCCAATGCGGTGGACCTGGACAAGGTGGAAGTCAAAGCCACCTACCGTGAAAGCCTGCAGCAATCGCTGGACGAGAAGCGCTACAGCATCGAGCAGGTCGATGCGATCTATGCCGAAGACATCGGCAAATTCCCTGACCTCAACCTCGCCGAGTCGATGCAGCGCATCGCCGGTGTGTCCATCGACCGCGAAGGCGGCGAAGGCCAGCAGATTTCCGTGCGCGGCCTGGGTTCGGACTTCACCCGGGTGCGCATCAACGGCCTGGAAGCGCTGTCCACCGCAGGCAGCGGCACGACCGGGGTGAACCGCAGCCGCGGCTTCGACTTCAACACCTTCGCCTCGGAACTGTTCAGCCGCGTCAAGGTCAACAAGACCCAATCGGCCTCGGTGGATGAAGGCTCGCTCGGCGCCACGGTGGACCTGCGCGCATCGCGTCCGTTCGACTTCGATGGCTTCCAGGCCTCGCTCAACGGCCAGTACGGCTTCAACGAGTTGTCGCGCAGCAAGGATCCGCGCGTGTCGGCCCTGCTCAGCAACACCTGGGCCGATGGCCGTTTCGGGGCCTTGATGTCGGTGGCGTGGAGCAAGCGCACCATCTTCGAGGAAGGCTACAACCCGGTGCGCTGGGAACACGGCAACTACCGCAATTCCAACCAGGCCACCGCCACCAACAACGGCACCTACGGCTTCTGCAGCCCGGTGGGCTATGACCCGCAGACCCCGCGCAACCCGCTGGCCAACGAAACGGCGCAGGGCGTCGGCAGTGCCGCCAACCAGGCACGCAACAATGGCTGGGGCAGCTACGGCATCGATGCCACGCACTGCGGCACCGGCATTGACCGCCCGGCGGCCACGGCCGAGAACATCGCGGCCTACGAGACCGCGACCAATGCATGGATTCCACGTTACCCGCGCTATGTGCGCACCGAGCATGAGATCGAGCGGCTCGGCGTGACCGGCGCGCTGCAGTTCAAGTTCACCGATGACAGCCAGCTCAACTTCGACATGATGTATTCGAAGCTGGACAAGGACCAGCGCGAGGACTCGCTCGGCGCCAACCTGCATCGCACCGCACAGTACGGTGGCAAGACCCAGATCGTGGTGCGCGAAGCACAGGTGGACGCACAGAACCGACTTACCTACGGTGTCTTCGACAACGTGGACTTCCGTACTGAATCCACGGCCATCGAAGAGAGCACCGAGTTCAAGCAGGCCAGCCTGAACTTCGAGCACCGCTTCAATGATGCCGTGCGCCTGGATGCGCTGGTGGGTCACTCCGAATCAAACTTCGAGCGACCGATCTTCTCCATGGTCAGCTTCGACAACAGCAACCTGGACGGCTTCGTGCTGGACATGCGCAACAACGCCGGCATGCCCTCGATGAGTTTCCCGTTCTCGCTCGACAGCGCGCAGTCATGGCAGTGGCTGGGCTACGGCACCACGCCGGTCAACGCCAACGGCACCGCGCGTGGCGGCAACATCAGCGAAATCCGCCTCAATCCGCAGTATGTGGACAACACCTTCGACACCGCGAAGGTGGACCTCACCTTCAACATGTCGCCGACCTTCACCCTGCGTGGTGGCCTTGCCTACAAGGACTACGACATGAGCACGCGGGAGTACCGCAACATCAGTTACGGCCGCCTGTCGCAGGCGTTGCCGGACGGTGTCGGCGTGGGTGACCTGAGCACCACGCTCAACGGCTTCGGCAAAGGCCTGGATGGCAGCACGCCGTCGAGCTGGCTGATCCCGGATTTCAAGCGCGTCGCCGAGCTGCTGGACATCTACTGCAACTGCAACACCGGGACGCTGGGCGGTGACTACCGGCTGGCCAGCGTCGGCCATTACGGCGCGTCCAACAACAACTTCGACGTCAACGAAAAGAGCTACGCCAGTTACCTGCAGCTGGACTTCAACACCGACCTGTGGGACCGCCCGTTCCGCGGCAACATCGGCCTGCGTTACGTGCAGACCCGCATCGACGCCGCTGGCTACGCTCCCTGCCAGGCGGCCAGCAGCGACGACCTGTCCGCCGCCTGCGAGCCCTTCCTCGGCGTGGCCAGCGCCACCGCCGATGCAGGTGAGCGTCTGCTGGTGGCCACCAACGTCGGCCACAAGTACGACGACTGGCTGCCCTCGCTCAACCTGGCGCTGGACCTGACCGACAGCGTGGTGCTGCGCTTCGGTGCGGCCAAGACCATGGCCCGGCCGACCCTGTCCAACCTGTCGCCCAGTGTCAGCGGTGGCCCTACTGCTTTCCAGGACGAAGACCGCTATTACTCGATCAACCTGGGCAACCCGAAGCTGGATCCATTCCGCTCCACCAACTATGACCTGAGCGCGGAGTGGTACTTCGCCGAAGGCGCGTTGCTGTCGGCCGCCGTGTTCTACAAGGACATCGAGACCTATGTGCAGCGCACCCGCCTGCTGACCACCTGGGCGGACATGGGCTATTCGCTGGACCTGCTGCCGGCCGGCTTCAGTCCCAACTCGCTGTTCAACGTGCAGAGCTACTTCAACACCCCCGGTGGTCCGTTGAAGGGCTATGAGCTCACCTACCAGCAGCCTTTCAGTTTCCTGCCCGGTTTCTGGAAGAACTTCGGCATACAGCTCAACTACACCCACGTCGATTCGAAGATCAAATACCTGTTCAGCTCCGGCAGTGGCAGCACCATCGTCACCACGTATACCGAGAACGATCTGCTGAACCTGTCGCCGAACTCGTACAACGCCACGCTGTACTACGACGATGGTCGGTTCAGTGCCCGCGTTTCGACCAGCTATCGTGATGCCTACATCAACCAGATCCTCTCGCAGGAGAACGTCTGGGACCTGGATGGCAACCAGTTCGCCACCGCCGACGTCACCGGCAAGTACAGCGTGGAGAACGTGGACTTCAACATGTCCTGGAAGTTCAACAAGCAGCTGACCGTGAGTTTCGAGGCGATCAACCTGCTTGATACCAGCGATGAGCGCTACGTTGATTCGGCGCTGTCCCTGCCAGACCGCTACACCCACACCGGCCGCCAGTACTACCTCGGCCTGCGCTACCGCTTCTGAGTCGTACCGTCGCCTGTCGTTGAAAGGAAGGTTCCATGCCCTACTGCACCGCCGTGCCATTGCGCCGTACCCTGCTGGCCCTCGCGGCCAGCCTGTTGACCACGTCTGCTTCGGCGGCCAGCCCGCCGACGCTGTTGTTCCATGTGGATGCCAGGCAGGGGCTGCAGGCGGCGGTGGCGGCTGGCGAGGCCATCCCGAACTTCCGCGACAAGGTCGCGGTGGTGGACGATGCGGTGCAGGGCAAGGCGATCGAGTGGCAGGACGATGGCGTGTTGGCGTGGAACGCACCGGGCAACATCCTGGCCCAGCGCGGCACCCTGGCCTTCGACTGGAAGTCACGCTATGCGGTGGGCGAGGCACCGTTCGTGATCTTCCGTGTCGGCTACGCCGACCACAGCAGTTGGGACATGGCCTGGCTGCGCATCGACTGGAACGGACAGGGCTTTGATGCCTTCGTCACCGACGCGAACCTCGCCCGCACGCGGGTGTCGTTCCGCATGCCCGCCAACCCGACGCCGGAACAATGGCTGCACCTGGCGTTTGCCTGGGACGAAGACCATGGCGTGCGCCTGTTCGTCGATGGCAAGGAAGTCGCCCGTGCAGAAACCACCGGCGACTACGATGCCGCGTTGGACCAATTGGGCCTGGCCGGACGGGTGATGGCGCCCTACCAGGTGCAGAGCCGCTACAACTTCCTGCGTGGCAGCGATTTCCAGCACATCCGTGTGTATGACCGCATGCTCGATGGTGCAGCGGTGGCGGCACTGGCGGCCGGCAAGGCACCCACCAGTGCCATTGCCGGGTCCAGCGACGCACGCGCCTGGCTGCACCGCTTTGGCTGGGAGGGCACGCTGCCGCCAGCGCTGGAGGCCGGCACCACGCGTATCCGCAAAGTCGAGTTCGCCGACACCAAGGACCTGAAGGCGTGGATGTGGAAAGCCACCGATGGCATCGCTGAAACCACCTGGCCGGGCGTCTACAACCGCTCGCGGCTGCCGGGCCGCAACGACTATTTCCAGCTGCCGGATTGGAACACCTATGTGGAGGGCGGCCAGCATCTGGACCTGACCCTGCCTGAAGGCGAGGCGGTGAATCGGGTGGAGATCCGCGGTGCGGCCTTCGGTCGTCTCGCCCACGGCCCCAGCGCGGAGGTGGCCACGCAGGTGCTGGCGCAGCGCCCGCGCGGCGTGGTGCGCAGCGTGGACAGTTTCCCGGCCCAGCGCGGCGGCGTGCTGCGTTTCAGCAACGTGGAGCAGGAAACACCGATCCAGGAAATCTGGGCATACCACGTGGACCAGGGCGCCGAGCCGGAAGGCATCGTCAAGCAGCGTTACCTGATCGACAGCGGTGCCCTGCCCGACTACACCAACCTGCAGGGCCTGCGGCAGTACATCGATGGCCGCTACCCCGCTGCCGAGCGCAGCACGGTGATGGCATTGCCCAAGGGCGCCGGCTCGCGTCGCCGCACGGCCGATACCCTGCCGGCTGATCCGCTGCCGATCGTGCACGTGCTGATTCCTTCCGGGGTCGGCGATGCGCCGGCCAACCAGCCGCTGATCCGCAGTTGGGCGCACAGCTGGGAAAACATGTACGACGGCCTGGATGGCGTGGCCATCGACCTGCCGGCGCTGGATGTGCCTGCCACGCGTGACGGGCTTGTGCCGCTCAATATCCGCATCAAGGATCCGATCTGGCCGGCACGGGACATGATCGATGTATCGGTCTCGGTCAAACCCGGGCAGAAGCGCACGCTGTGGCTGGACCTGCGTGACCGCATCCTGACCGCCGACAGCCTGTGGCTGTCGATTGCCTCGGCAGCGCCGGGCTTCGATGCCAAGGCACTGGACGGTGCGGAGATCCGCCTGGTGTTCAAGCCGCGCGCCGAGGCGATCAAGGAGCACGTGGCCGACCGCTTCAACCAGGTGCGCGACAACTGGGGCTTCCTGGTGGAGGAGCACACCACCTCCAAGCGCCAGCGGCTGTATGCGCGTGTATACGCCGATCTGAGTGATCTGCTGCGGGTGGATCCAGACCATGAACTGGGCCGCCTGTACTGGAACTACATCAGTTACAACAGCCAGGGCCGACCGCCGTTCACTGCCCCGCAGGTGCCCAAGGGCGTGCCGGCATGGGCGTTCAACCAGACGCAGGACCTGGCCTACGTGCGCCGCTTCATCGACTGGTGGATCGACCACCGCCAGGTGGCCTATGGAGATTTCGGCGGCGGAATCTCCGACGATTCCGATCTCACCCAGCAGTGGCCGGGCCTGGCCCTGATGGGCGTTGAACCGCAGCGGCTCAACGCTTCGCTGACCGCGTTGTCCGACGCTGTGTACCGCAATGGCATGTTCAGCAATGGCCTGAGCACCATCGAAACCGATGAGCTGCACGCTTACGAAGAAGGCATCAACACCAACAGCGCGATGCTCTACCTCAACTGGGGCGATCCGCTGACGGTGGAGCGCCTGATGGAAACGGTGAAGGCCTTCGATGAGCGCATCATCCTGCCCAACCCGAAGGGCGACCTGCTGTTTTCCAGCAACTGGTTTGGTGGCAACAAGGTCTACCGCGAACCGAACTGGCAGTGGCAGAAGCCGTACTCTTTCCCGGTGCTGCACCCGGCGTTCCTGCTTGGCCAGTACAACGCCGATCCAACCGGCCGCAAGCTGGTGATCGGCCTGGCCGACGGCTACCTGGCGCACGCCGGCAGCGATGATCAGGGCCGCTTCACCCTGCCCAACGAAATCAACTGGGCGACCGGCGAAACCCGCGGTGGTGAGCTCAACAACGGCTCCGGCAGCGGCGACACGATGCACACCTTCTGGGCCGCCTGGCGCTGGACGGGTGATGTCAGGTACCTCAAGGCACTGGACTACCGCGTTGCCCGCGGCGGCCCGGGCGCGCTGTCCAACCTGGGCGAGAACTACGTCGAGGTACTGGGACGGCAGCAGGACTGGTACCCGAAGCTGACGGCCGACGCCGAAGCGGGCAAGGGCGGCTTCGCCAACCTGATGGCGTGGCAGGCCACCGGCAACCGCGATTACATCAGTGCACTGCATGCCGAAGGCATCCAGGCCAAGGCGCAGCGCGAGTACATGAACACCGAAGGCCACTGGTGGTCGGACCGTGTTGAAGCACCCAGCGAGTTCCTGCAGCGCGCCCGTCTGGGTGGCATCGCATTGAAGCGCAACCAGAGCTGGCCGGGGCATACGGTGAGCTGGCGGTTCGCCGCCGAGGGCGATGCCGAGCGGGTCGGCCTGCTGGTGCATGCACCCTCGCGCGAGCGCTTCACCGTGACCAGCCACAACCTGGGCACGCGGCCGATCCAGGCACAGATGACGGGCTGGAATGTGGCCAGCGGCCAATGGCAGGTGCGCAGTGGCGTGGATGCCGATGGTGATGGTCGCATCGACGGCAAGGCCAGTACGCGCAGCGTATTGCTGGAAACCAGCGTGGCCGTGCCGTTGGTGTTCCAGCCAGGCCGGACCGAGGTGTTCGAGTTCGAGCGCATCAGTGCCGGCACCGAGGTGACGACCCGTCCCGACCTGGGCATCGGCCGCGGTGACGTGCGTGTTGACGGCAGGCAACTGCAGGTGACCGTGCACAGCCTGGGGCACATGGCGACGGGCGTCGGCGTGGCGATCCTGGAGGATGCCGCCGGCCGCGAACTGGCCCGTACCGAAGTACCGGCGATGGAGGCACCGCTGGACCTGCAGCCGCGGACCGCGGTGGTGCAGTTGCCGCTGCCGGCGGGGCCGCGTGACGCGCTGCAGGTACGCGTGCAGCTGGCCGACGGCGGCGAGGAAGTGACCCGGTTGAACAACGTGGTGCCGGTGCCCTGAGGTCTTTGCTTCGTTTGGGTTTCTCGCGGGAAGCGGCGGCGCTTTTGTCGTTGGCAGGGGTTTGGTTTCCGGGCGGGTGAGGCTGGCCCCGGGGGACGGCAGAGACCGCCCCTTCGGGGACCGGCCCAGCCGCTGGGCGGCTGGGCGGCTGGGCGTTCGGGCGCTTGCGAAGCAGTGCCTCGCAAACAAAGCGCCCTCACCCATGCGTGCCTCGCGTCGCGCCATCCATGGCGCGACACGCCCCCGGTCAGCCTCACCCGCCCGAAC
>DALZLW010000082.1:0-15934 GCA_032007425.1 Stenotrophomonas sp. | reverse complement strand
TGCCGGCGCGCCCCGCCTGGGCGCCGGTCTGCGGCAACCTCAGCACGTTGCCGCGCGCCCCTTCGTCCGGACTGGCCAGCAGCGCATCGATATCTTCATCAGCCAGCGCCTCGGACAACGCACTGCCGATGTGGCCCAAGACAAGATACTCACGCAGGTGCTCCGGCGAGGCCACCAGCCACGCCATGAAAGTCGCGCGATCGGCATCGGACAGCGGTCCCTCGCGGTGCATGGCCTGCCAGTTCGCGGCCTGCTGGGTAATGGACGACGGCGAGGCCAGCGAGCGCGTCATGGCAGCCCTCCGTGCCCGGCCAACCGCGTACGACAGGCCGCCAGACCACGCACCACGTGCTTCTTCACCATATGGGTGGAAATGCCCATGCGCTCGGCAATCTGCTGATAGCTCATATTGTCGCGGTACTGCATCACCAGCACCGCACGGGTGCGGTCGGGCAAGGCCTTCAGCGCATCCTGCAACTGGCGCGCACTCTGGGCGCGCTGCGCAGCACCATCCAGCGCATCATCGTGACTGCCCAGCTGGGCAACCACTTCTTCAAACTCCGCCGTCGGCGCAGGCGCTTGGCGCCGCTTGGCGGCCTGCTCACGGGCCAGGTTCAAGGCCACCGTGTACAGGTAGGCCTCGGGGTTGTCGATCGGCCGCGCATCGCGGTGATGGGCGCGCAGCAGGCGCAGGTAGGTCTCCTGCACCAGGTCTTCGGCGTCTTCAGTGGCACCGCGGCGGACGAAGAAGCCGCGCAGGGTCGAACCATGCTGGGCGAACATGCGTGCCACCCCCCACTTGTGCTGCTCGGCCACGGTGCCGCGATCCTTCGGCTGACGCTGGAAAGCGGGAAGGATCGCCTGAACATATTTCAATTGGCTTACAGGGCATACCGGCATGTGGGCTATAGTCCGAACAAACCATCGAGTCGCCACGACGCAAGGATGTGGGATGAACTTGTTGATGATCCTGCGTGGAGGACGACCGCTGGCACTCAGCATGCTGCTGGCCTGTTTTTCGCATGGCTTATTTGCAGGCGAGCCCGCTGCCCGCCCTAACCTGCTCACACATCCCATCAACACGTCGCACGACGCCGCGCTTGTCTCCCTGAGCAGCAGCGGCCGCCTGCACTACGCGCTATACGCCGAGCGTGGCAGTGACAGACCCGGCAACATCGTCCCGGACTTCTCCCGCGCGGGGTATCGCGGCGGCGGTGTCGCCTTGCCTGCGCCCGAATCGCTGACGGTCCGCGCGACGCTGTCGCCCTCGTCCAGCGTGGATGACTACGCCCGCATCCAGCAGGCCATCGACACCGTCAGCGCACGTTCGCCCGATGCACGTGGCATCCGGGGCGTCGTACTGCTCAAGCGCGGCAGCTACACGATCTCCCAGGGACTGGTGATCCGCAGCGGCGGGGTCATCCTGCGTGGCGAAGGCCGAGGCAGCAACGGCACCATCATCCGCTCCACCTACACGGGTCGTCGCGGCAACATTGTCGAAGTCGGCAACCCGGAACCCGTCCGGCTGGTCGATACCAAAGCGCTCCAGCCGTACACCATCTCCGCCGAACGCGTCCCCGTTGGCGCACTGCGCATTCCCTTGGGCTCCACTCAAGGCCTCAACGCTGGCGACCACATCATCGTGCGCCGCACCCCGAATGCCACATGGCTGGGCAGCGAAGGCATCGACACCGCGCGCTACGGCTGGACGCCCGAAGACTTCGTCATGGACTACGAACGCATCGTCACTGCAGTGAAAGGCACCACGCTCACCCTTGACGCCCCGATCGTCGATGCCATCGAGCAGCGCTTTGGCGGTGGTGCCGTGTTCAAGGTCGCGCCGCAGCGCATCCGCGAGACAGGTGTCGAGAACCTGCGCCTGGAAGGCAACCCGGATACCGGCACCGCGCTGCACACGCCTGACAATGGGCCTTACACCGCGATCCGCTTCAACGGCGTGCGCGATGCATGGGTGCGCAACGTGACGATGCGCTACGTCTCCCATGGCATCACCGCGCATAACGGTGCGCACTTCAACACCTTCCAGGAGCTGGCGTATCTGGAACCACGCTATGGGCGTACCGAGGGAATGCGACGCTATGCCTATAACTACGAAGGCAACGCAGCGTTCAACCTGACCCAGCGCTGCTACGCCGAGCACGCCCGGCACAGCTTCGTCACCGGTGCGAAGACTCCCGGCCCGAATGTGTTCCTGGATTGCCTGTCCGTGGATGGCAGCAATGACAGCGGCCCGCACCACCGCTTGGCCACCGGCACGCTGTATGACAACACCCGCGACGCGCAATTGAAGGCGCAGAACCGGCGGCGCAGCGGCTCAGGCCACGGTTGGGCTGGCGCGCAGCAGATGTTCTGGAACACGGGCACCGCGCACTACGTGCTGCAGACGCCTCCGCATGCGATGAACTGGAGTGTTGGCGAAATCGGGGAACGCGTGACGGGAAAGTTTCCGCCTGAAGAAGCGCCAGGAAGGGTGGAACATCCCTCCGGAGTGGTCAGCCCACGCAGTCTCTATCTGCAGCAACTGCAGGACCGGCTCGGCGCGGGCGCCGTAGATGCCGTGACCACTCCGGCACAGCGTCGGGGACGCGTGTGGGATGCGTTGGCCAAGCAGCGCGGCGAGTGAACGCGGCACGATCGATGACGCCCCACCCCACTTTGCGGGTTTTCTGATAGCCGACTGCAAGCCTTATGGGCAGGATGGTGAGGCTGGTGCAAACAACATCAGCCGGGATTGGCATCCTGTTCTTCAAGTCTGTTCACCGCACTCTGTTGCTGCCCCTGGGCACGGCGGAGAATGCATTGCCTTGCCGGTCATACGGCGGGCGATGTGCGGGGATCCCCGATCCGCCGGTTTTGAACAGACTTGCCGGTATGCCAACCCGCATCGCCCGCCACCCTGCGCCTCGGCGCAGGTGGCTTCAAACGACGGGAGGCTACGTATGTCTACAGAACACCGGGATGCATCACGGCTCTATGCACTGATCGGCGAACCGGCAAAGCTGTTGCCGGATGCCGCGTTCGCGACACTGGAAAAGATGCTCACGTTGCAGCTACGGGAGCCGCAACACTTGGCTGTCCGAAACGTCGGGAACCGCCGCATGACAGCCGTGTCAGGTGAAGCATGCGCGCTTGATGCACTACACCACCATGCCCTTGGAACGATTCTGGAAATCCTGCACTCGGCCCAGCAGGCGCGCGAAGACGACAACCGCGAGCTTCTGTTGGACGATCGGCTGCTGGAAGGCCTGTTCGTGGCTGGCAGGCTGATCCTTGGCCGTCGACTGGGCCATTCGGCGCCCTAGTTCCTCAAGGACAGCTGCATCGGAGCAGATGATCGACGCAATGTGGATCCTCAGGATTGCCACGGCTGTCGGAAATTACCTACATGGATGACGTGCTCACTCCGGTAACATCAAGCCATCATGCAGGTGATGCGCCACTCAAGCGCGTAGCGGATCCCGGCGCCTGTTGACCTATGCTTTCCTGTATTTCCGGAGTGGCTCTTGTTCAAGAACATCGTATTGGCTGCTGTTTCTCTAGCCTGCTTTGGCCTTTTCGCGTCTGATGCCAAAGCAGACGCCATCCGCTGCGATACATGCATGAACTCGGCCGATTTCCGCACACAGGCGGTAGCTGCTGGGCCGGGCATTCACATCGTCTACAACATCACCAACAACACGATCGAGCAGTACCACGTCGGTCACGACACCCGTGACAATGGCGCTGACGATGTGCCAGTACCCGCAACGGACGGGGCTGCCGTTGGTCACCCGGGCTCCCGGGAGCAGGTCCAGAGTGACGCTGGATCCAAAGCCGACCGCATTGGCCCCAACGCCCCAACCTACGTCGTGCCGTTTGCCGATCTCGGTCTCAACCCGACTCTGGCTTCCAGAACGGTCACCGACTACATGCGTGATCACAACCTTCAGGGGATGGTTGCGTCCGCCGTTGGCAACAACGATTTCATCATGCGCACGATTGACTCAGGACGACTCGAAGCGGCGACTGCTGTAGTCCCTGAGACAGTGCCTGATGCAGTCATGCCGTCGGGGAGCCGAAAAGACAGAGCCTCCCAGCCCTGGATGAACTTCAAGATAATTTTCGTCGATGGCTCACAAGTAACCGTTGCCATTGATCCAGGGTATGCCAATGGCAGGACCGTGGCCAACAGCGCTAGAAGTGCAAACGGCCAGCCAATACCCGATGAGGCATAACAGGCGGCGGGGCTGGAGTCGCCGCCTATGACTTGGCCCTTTGGGCAACGCGCAGAATCTCATCTGTATCGCGAATTGAAGCCACGATTGCACCAGCATTCCTGAGATCCGCGGCCACTTCCCTGGCGGCCACCACTCTTGCGGCCCCCTCATCCGCTTGGTCGACAGCAAACAAGACCGTAGCTGGCAGGGTGCCGCGCTTGCTCAAGCGATCCAATCGAGATATCCAAGCGTGGCCGTGTTCGAAAATCTTGACCGGCTCAGCCTGCGTAAGGTTGAGTGGCTTGATGACGACCTGTGCGGTATGTGACTCGAGTGAGACAAACGGAAACTTCACCGGATAGATTTCGTCACCGACCGATCCCTCCGCGAAGTAGTCGCGAAGTTGCGCGCCGACCAATAGGTCGTCCAATTTCTGCCGCATCACGCCTTCGTGATACTCCTTGGTCGCGAAATCACGCTCAACATACCGAGCGAAGAGTCGATCAAGAACGTCATGGGGATGGCCTTCGGCCATGATCGTACGTGTTTCACCATAACGGATGAGCGCCTCTCGAGGACGCGTCACCTCGGCGAAGGCAGGCGCAGCCAGGATCCGTCCATGCAGCACAGCATCGGCAAAGCGCGTCAAGTCGCCCTCGATATACCTCAGGGATTCGCGATAGACCTTCGCTTCAAGTCCGTCAAAGAAATCAGTGATTCGCTTGCTGCGTCTGGCCGGTGCGAGTCTCGAACTGAGATAACGCATCGCGGGACACGCAAGAACCACACCAATGTTCGCAAACTCTCCTGTTTCCGGGAAAGGCAGGAATTGGATGATCGAGTACTGGCAAGCGACTCGCATGCTCAGGGTAACCTCCAAATATCTTCAACCAAGCAGCGCTCCAATGTCCCATAGCTCGCTGCGACATCGAAGCAGATAGGCACTGACCGTTCATCATCATGGAAATACCATTCGTCCGGCACCTGAGCCAGCGCCTCCGCCCAACGCGGGAGCAGCGCCTGCATCCTCGTTGCATACGATGCCATCATTTCCAGATCACTACACAAGTCCCGCAAGTCATTTCTGAAGATATGCGTATCCAGGAAACTTTTCGCGTCGAATTCAGAATCAAAAGCCAGATTATGGTCGATGACAACCAATTCCTGCTCTGCAGCGCTCCATAGAAGGTTGGGATTTCCGCCTCGCTCAGTCAGCGTTCGATCTGAGTTCTGTGTCCACCAATCAAACGCCGCGACATCCCTGCGAATCCTTGCCGGCACGCGCTCCACCTCGGAATACACGATTTCATTTGATATCGGCGCAGCGCGTGATGCGAAAACCGTACCTGTGCCGAGATCACGACCATCCGGATGAAGCTCAACCAACTGTGCCGGGACGTGGGCAAGACGGAAGTCAGGAACATTCAACCCAAAGCCCTTGGCCAGGTTACCTGCAAGCCACTCGCACACAAGACTACGACGATTAGCACCACCCCCTTTGACATAGTAAAGAGAGCCATCATCACAGCGGCACAGGAATGGCCGCGTTGCACCTTGCGCGGCTCGGCTCTGCACTTCCTCAATCGTCAGTGGCGGCTTGACTGAGCCAATCACGGTCCTGGCATCCTATGGGTCTGGGATGGCGCCACCGCGACTGATGGAACCAAGGCGTGGGCAGAACACACACTCGCCGTCAATCCGATCCTACCGATCCCGGAACACTCAGCCAAGCGGCATCGTCCAAGCTCCACCTGACTGGAAAAACGGGCAACAAAAAAGCCCCTGTTTCCAGAGGCTTTTCATCTACAACTTGGTGGGCGGTACAGGGATCGAACCTGTGACCCTTGCCGTGTGAAGGCAATGCTCTACCGCTGAGCTAACCGCCCGGTGTGTTGCTGAGCCGCTCATTATAGGGGTTTTTCCGAACCCGTCAACACTTTTTAACAAACATCCTCACATCGTGTTGGTCGGCTTCTCCGAACCGATCAGACCAGCCAATGCCGTCTCGATCTTGGTCCGTACCGCCTCCCCTTCCTGGCCATCGGGCAGCTGCACGCCGATGCCGGCGGGGCGATTGCCCTGGGCCCCGGCGGGGGTCACCCAGATCACCTTGCCGGCCACCGGCAGGCGCTCGCTGGAATCGGGCAGGGTCAGCAGCAGGAACACTTCATCGCCGATGAAGTAACGCTTCGGAGTGGGCACGAAGACGCTGCCGTTCTTCACGAAGGGCATGTAGGCCGCGTACAGGGCCGCCTTGTCTTTCACTGCCAGCGAGAGGATGCCTTGGCGGGCGTTGGGGCTGCTCATCGGTGTCCTTTGGGTTGCCGCTCAGTAACCTTGCCCCACGCCAGCAGCAGCTCCACCACGGCCAGATCGGCCCGCACGGTGGTGCGCAGCAGGTCGCGGGTGCGGTTGGCGGCGTCGAACCATGCGGCCAGCTTGTGCAAACGCTCCGGCGCGGTCAAGCCATCGGCGCTGCTGGCCTGGGCCAGTGCAAGGTCAGCGGCGAAGCGCAGCCGCAGCGCGGCCTGGTCGTCACCGCACCATCTCTGCGCCACATCCACCGCGCCGGAACGGCCGGCAGCCAATTGCTCCAGGTCGCGCGCCACCTCGCTGCGCAGGGCCAGGCCGTCGTCCTGCAGCCATTGGTCGGCCAGCCCCGGATGGCCGCGCGCGGCATCAAGCGCCTCCACGGCGGGCGCATCGGCATGGCCGCGGCTGCGCAGCCAGGCCAGTGATTCCTCGCGCGGCGGCAGCTTGAACTCCAGGCGCTGGCAGCGGCTGCGGATGGTCTGCGGCAGCCGCGCCGGGTCACTGCTCACCAGCCACAGGTAGCGACCGGGCTGCGGCTCTTCCAGCGTCTTCAGCAAAGCATTGGCCGCGGCGCGGTTGATCGCATCGGCCGGGTCCACGATCACCACCTGGGCCACGCCGTACTGCGGGGTCAGCGCCAGGCTTTCGCCGATCGCGCGCACCTGCTCGATCACGATCTCGGTGCGCAGTTTGTCGCCGGTTTTATTGGGGATGAAACCCACCACCCTGAGGTCGGGGTGGGTGCCGGCGGCGATCAGCTGCCGCGCACGCTCGATCTGTGCCGGCTCGCCCCGCGCCAGCAAGTGCAGGGCCAGGGCCTCGGCCACTTCACGCTGCCCCAGCCCGGCCGGGCCGCACAGCAGCAGGGCGTGCCCGAGGCGGCCGGCATCGAGCGCGGCGACGGTCTGGTCATAGGCGCGCTGCTGCCAGGGGGCGAACGCCGTCATGCGCCCTCCCCGGCCTGCAGCCAGCGCTCGATGTGGGCCACCACGTCCGCGGCCACCCGGTCCTGCACCTGGCTGGCATCGACCACGCCGAAGCGCTCCGGGTCGGCTGCCGCACGCTGGCGGAACACCGCACGCACGCGCTGGAAGAAATCGTCGTGTTCGCTCTCGATGCGGTCCGGCCACAGATCGCGACCGCTGGCACGCGCACGGCCCACGGCCACATCCACGTCCAACAGCAGCGTCAGGCTGGGCTGCAGGCCGACCACGCGGCGCTCCAGCTCGGCGATCCACCCGGCATCCAGGCCACGGCCGCCGCCCTGGTAGGCATAGCTGGAATCGGTGAAGCGGTCGCTGAGCACATAGGCCCCGCGGCGCAGCGCCGGCTGGATCACTTCCCGCACGTGCTGGGCACGCGCGGCGAACACCAGCAGCAGTTCCGCCTCGGCGCTCAGCGGTTCGCCGGCGATGGCTTCGTCGGGCTTGAGCAGCAGCCCGCGGATGCGCTCGGCCAGCGGGGTACCGCCGGGCTCACGGGTCAGCACCACGTCATGGCCACGTGCACGCAAGCACTCATGGATGGCGGTGATGGCAGTGGTCTTGCCGGCCCCCTCGCCGCCTTCAAGGCTGACGAAACGCGGGTGCCGTAACAGCGCGGAACTCATTGCGCCGGGGTCTCCTGGGTACGTTGCCGGCGCAGCTGCTGCAGATAGCGGGCCACGGCGGCGTTATGGTCGGAATAGTTGGCTGAAAACACGTGCGCGCCACTGCCGTCGCCGACGGCGACGAAATAGAGCGCATCGCCAGCCGCCGGCTGGGCCGCCGCCATCAGCGCATCACGACTGGGCATGGCGATCGGGGTCGGGGTCAGCCCGGCACGGGTGTAGGTGTTGTAAGGCGTATCGGTGGTGAGGTCACGCTTGCGGATGTTGCCGTCGTAAGCCGCGCCGATGCCGTAGATGACCGTCGGGTCGGTCTGCAGGCGCATGCCGATCTTCAGTCGGCGCATGAACACCCCGGCGATCTGCGGGCGTTCGCTGGCCAGCGCGGTTTCCTTCTCGATGATCGACGCCAGCGTCAGCAGCTCGTACGGGCTGTTGATCGGCAAGTCACCCTGGCGCGACTGCCAGGCTTCGTCGAGGGCCTTTTCCATGGCCGCATGGGCGCGCTTGAGCACATCCATATCGGTGTCGCCGCGCTGGTAGACGTAGGTTTCGGGCAGGAAGCGCCCTTCCGGGTGCTGGCCATCGAAGCCAAGGCGGGTCATGAGCGCGGCATCGTCCAGGGTGTCGGTGGTGTGTACCAACGGCTCGGCGCGCTTCAGCGCCGCCCGCACCTGGCGGATGTTCCAGCCTTCGATGAGGGTGATGCGATGCTGCAGGACGCGGCCCTGGCGCATGCGGGCCAGCAGTTCGCGCGGGGTGAGGCTGCGGTCCAGGGCGTACTCGCCCACCTTCAGCTTGCCCGCCGCGTCCATCTGCCGGGCCAGCAGCTGCCACTGGGCATCGTTGCCTTCATCCACGCCGGCGTCGCGCAGCTTGCGCAGCACGGTATTGAAGCCATCACCGCTGGCGATGACCATGCTTTCCGCGGCCGGGGTGAGGGGTGCATCCGCGAACTGGGCCTGGCGGTGGAAGAACCAGGCGCCGGCACCCACCGCCACGGCGGCCAGCAGGACCAGTACCGTTACCACCAGCAGACACCCGCGCTTGGCTACCGCCATGGACTACCTCTGAAGTCGTTCCCGCCCAGCAGGATACCGGATCGGGTGTGGGTGACATGGAACGGAGGAGCTGCGGCCGCAGGTCACCCGGGGCCACCACGCCAGCCGAAGATGGACCGGCGGCGCACGGTCACCCCTGCCGCCCCAGGGCGCGCATCAATCCCCTGGCCTTGGCGCGGGTTTCATCCAGTTCCTTGTCCGGGTCCGAATCCACCACGATGCCGGCGCCGGTGCGGAAGGAGACGGTGCTGCCATCCACTTCGGCGGTGCGGATCAGGATGTTCAGGTCCATGTCGCCATCGCGGTTCAACCAGCCGAACGCCCCCGTGTAGGCGCCGCGCGGCACCTGCTCCAGTTCGCTGATGATCTGCATGCAACGTACCTTCGGGCAGCCAGTGATCGTGCCACCGGGGAAGGTCGCCGCGATCACCTGGCCCGGGGTGATCCCGTCACGTAGCTGGCCGCTGACATTGCTGACGATGTGGTGCACGTGGGCATAGCTTTCCACCGTCATCAATTCATCCACCACCACACTGCCGGGCCTGCAGATGCGGCCCAGGTCGTTGCGCTCCAGGTCGATCAGCATCACGTGCTCGGCACGTTCCTTCGGGTGGCCGACCAGCTCCTGGATGCGCGCCGCGTCGTCGTCGCCATCAAAGCGCGCACGGGTACCGGCGATCGGCCGGGTCTGGGCGTGGCCTTCATGCACTGACACCAGTCGCTCGGGCGAGGAGCTGACCACGTGACGGCCGTGGGCACTGAACAGACCGGCAAAGGGTGCAGGGTTGGCCCGGCGCAGCTGCGCGTACAACGCCTGTGGGCTGACCGGCGCATCGAACTGCGCGCTCCAGCGCCGCGACAGGTTGACCTGGAACACGTCGCCGGCATGCAGGTAGTCGATGATCCGGCGCACGCCGTCGGTGAAGCGCTGCGGTTCGTCCTCACCGATGGCCTGCGGCGGCACCCAGCCGCTGCCGGTATCGGGCAGCGCACCGCCGGCCAGCGCCGTCACTTCCGCCAGCAAGCCGTCCTGGCCGTCTTCGGCCACGATGAAGCTGCCCCCGGCGACATGGTCATGCAGCACCGCCAGCGGGCAACGCAGCGCCAGCGCCGTGGGCTGGCCGTCGGCACGCGGCTGGAACGGCAGCACGGGTTCCACCTCGCTGGCTATTTCATAATCCAGCAACAGAGCCCAGCCGCCGCGGAACGGCAGGTGGCAGTGGCCGGCATGCGGCAGCCGCTGGGCGTCCCACACCCGGTCCAGCGCCTGCAGGAAGGTGCCCGGCTGCACGGCATCGAGCTCGTCGCGGACCTGTCCATCGGCATCCAGCCTTAGGCTCTGGCCACTGGCGGCCAGCAACAGGCTCCAGCGCCCCTGCGCGGTGCCGGAAGCCGTGGATTCCATCAGCAGCGGAAAACGTGCCGGGGCGTGCTGCTGCAGGGCGAGCAGGTCGATCGGCTGCGACAGGGGGTGGATCAGGAAGGGCTGGCTCATCCCGACAATAGTAGACGTTCACACGCACAAACGCCGCCTTGCGGCGGCGCGTGTGTACAGGGCCCGTGACATGATCGAAGCCAGGCCCGGGACGGTCCTCAGACGCGCTTGAAGACCAGCGTGCCGTTGGTGCCACCGAAGCCGAAGCCGTTGGACATCACCACGTCCACGTTGGCCTGGCGGGCCACGTTGGGCACGTAATCCAGGTCGCAGCCTTCGCCCGGCTGCTGCAGGTTGATGGTCGGCGGAATGATGCCGTCCTTCAGCGCCAGCACGGAGAAGATCGCTTCCACGCCGCCGGCGGCACCCAGCAGGTGACCGGTCATCGACTTGGTCGAGCTGACCAGCATCTTGTAGGCGTGATCGCCAAAGGCGGTCTTCATTGCCATGGTTTCACCCAGATCACCCAGCGGGGTGGAGGTGCCGTGGGCATTGAGGTAACCGACCTGTTCCGGATTCACGCCGGCATCCTTCAGCGCCATCGCCATGCAGCGGGCGGCACCTTCGCCGTTCTCGCTCGGCGCGGTCATGTGGTAGGCGTCGGAGCTGGCGCCAAAGCCGGCCAGCTCGCAATAGATCTTCGCACCGCGCGCCTTGGCGTGCTCGTACTCTTCCAGGATCAGGATGCCGGCGCCGTCGCCCAGCACGAAGCCGTCGCGGTCCTTGTCCCACGGCCGCGAGGCTTCGGCCGGTGCGTCGTTGCGGGTGGACATGGCCTTCATGGCGCAGAAGCCGCCCAGCGCGGTCGGCGAGGAGCCGCGTTCGGCGCCACCGGCCACCATCACGTCCGCATCGCCGTACTGGATCATGCGCATGGCCGTGCCGATGGAATGGTTGGAGGTGGCGCAGGCCGACACCGCCGAGAACGACGGACCCTTCAGCCCGGCGATGATGCTCAGCTGGCCCGGCAGCATGTTGATGATGGTCTTGGGCACATAGAACGGCGAGATCTTCTTCCCTTCGTGGAAGTCGATGGTCTGTTCTTCGATGCCCAGCAGGCCACCGATGCCGGCGCCGACGATGGCACCCACGCGCTCGGCGTTGGCTTCGGTGATTTCCAGGCCGGAGTCGTGCAGCGCCATGAAGGCGGCGCCCAGGCCGTAATGGATGAACGGGTCCATCTTCTTGGCGTCCTTGCCGCTGACCCGGTACTTGCCGAACAGTTCATTGTCGGCGGTGATGTCGAATCCTTTGACCTCACCTGCGATCTTGGTGGTGAAACGGTCCAGGTAGGACTCTGAAACGTTGGTCAGCGGGCCGATGCCGGAACGCCCTTCGGTGATGCCTTGCCAGCTGCTGGCCAGGTCATTGCCCAGGGGTGAAACCATGCCCATGCCGGTAACGACGACGCGACGCTTCATTGCAGTTCTCCTGACCCGTAAACAGTGCGGGGTGACGCTTCAAAAGCACGGGGCCGCATGCGCGGCCCCATGGGTTGCCGTGCGCGGCGGGCATTGCTGCCTTGCGCCGCGCACCAGCCGCCGTACATCAGGCCTTGACGTGGGCGGTGACGTAGTCGATGGCGGCCTGCACGGTGCTGATCTTCTCGGCTTCTTCGTCCGGGATCTCGCACTCGAACTCTTCTTCCAGGGCCATCACCAGCTCGACGGTGTCCAGCGAGTCAGCGCCCAGGTCATCGACGAACGATGCGGTGTTGATGACTTCTTCTTCCTTGACGCCAAGCTGCTCGACGACGATTTTCTTGACGCGTTCTTCGATGGTGCTCATGGGGTATCGCTCCAGATGGAGTAGTGGATCAAATGGTTCGCCATCAGGGCGATGGCCGTGGGATAGTGTAGTGGAAACCGGAGCCGCCTTGCATAGGCAAGAAACAGCTTCCGGATCAACCACTTGCGGCGCAGTCCATGCGCCCCTTGCTTACGGCATGTACATGCCGCCGTTCACATGGAGGGTTTCGCCGGTGATGTAACCGGCCGACGGACCCGCCAGGAAGGCCACCGCGTGGGCGATGTCTTCCGGCGAACCCAGCCGTTCGAGTGCGATATCGCCGATCAGCGCGGTGCGCGCTTCTTCCGGCAATGCCTTGGTCATGTCGGTATCGATGAAGCCCGGGGCCACCACGTTCACGGTGACGCCGCGCGAGCCGATTTCCTGCGCCAGCGACTTGGAGAAGCCGATGATGCCAGCCTTGGCGGCCGCATAGTTGGCCTGGCCGGCATTGCCGGTCACGCCGACCACCGAGGCGATGTTGATGATGCGGCCCTTGCGCGCCTTCATCATGCCGCGCATCACCGCCTTGCTGGTGCGGAACACGCTGGTCAGGTTGGTGTCGAGGATGGCCTGCCAGTCCTCGTCCTTCATGCGCATCAGCAGATTGTCGCGGGTGATCCCGGCATTGTTGACCAGGATGGAGATCGCACCGAACTCCTTGGCGATCTCCGCCAGCACGGCATCCAGGGCCGCGGCGTCGGTCACGTTCAGCGCGCGGCCGTGGCCGCCCAGCGCGGCCAGGCGCTCGCCGATGGCAGCGGCACCGGAATCAGTGGTGGCGGTACCGATCACCGTGGCGCCCTGGGCGGCCAGCAGATCGGCAATGGCGGCACCGATGCCACGGCTTGCGCCAGTGACCAGTGCGATTTCACCCTGCAGGGGCTTGCTCATGCGTAGTTCCTTGTTGAATGGCCAGCGCCGGCTCCCTGCGCGCTCGATGAACGGCCGGAAGCAGGCGAAGACTGGGAAAACATCAGGCCGACCATGCCTCGCGGGCGCTTTCGAAATCGCCCGAGGTGGCCAGGGAACGGCCATCCAGGCCCTTGTCGATGCGCTTGGCCAGACCCGTCAGCACTTTGCCCGGGCCGCATTCGGCAAGCCGGGTGATGCCACGGGCAGCCAGCGCCTGCACGCAGCCGGTCCACTGCACCGGCTGGTACAACTGCTGCACCAGTGCCGTGCGGATGGCATCCACGCCGTCATGCACCTTGGCGTCGACGTTCTGCACCACCGGCAACTGCGGCGCCTGCCAGGCCAGGCCAGCCATGGTTTCAGCCAGACGGTTGGCGGCTTCGCGCATCAGCGGGGTGTGCGAGGGCACGCTCACGGCCAGCTTGACCGCCTTGCGCACGCCCTTTTCGGCCAGCAGCGCCAGCGCGCGGTCGACAGCGGCGGCGTCGCCGCCGATCACGATCTGGCCGGGGGAATTGAAGTTGGCCGGCACCAGCACCTGGCTGCCAGCGGCTTCTGCGCAGACATCGAGCACCAGCTGGTCTTCGGCGCCGAGCACGGCCGCCATGGCCCCCACGCCGGCCGGCGCGGCTTCCTGCATCAGCTGGCCGCGCAGGCGCACCAGATGGGCACCATCGTGCAGGCTCAGCGCGCCGGCAGCGACCAGTGCGGTGTACTCGCCCAGGCTGTGACCTGCCAGGACCGAAGGACGCACGCCGCCAGCGGCATTCCAGGCGCGCCAGACACCGATGCTGCCCGCCAGCAGGGCCGGCTGGGTGTACTCGGTACGGTTGAGCATTTCCTCCGGGCCGCCTTGGGACAAGGCCCACAGATCGACACCGGCACCCTCGGAGGCTTCGGCGAAGGCTTCACGCACCTGCGGGTGCAGCTCGGCCAGTTCAGCCAGCATGCCCACGGACTGCGAGCCTTGGCCCGGGAATACAAAAGCGAGGGTGGAATCGGTCACGCGGTCATCCGCTTGGTGGAATCGAAGCGACGCATGATAAAGGTGATTGAGGCCACGCGTCTGTACGTGCGCGTATTGCGGCCGTATTCATGGGCCTGGCCAAGGCTGTCGGAGCGGCGTAATCGACAGCGCTCGCCGCCCTCCAGCGCCCGGTCACCGCCCACCAGGCCGGTGCGACCTTGGGTGCCGACCGTTGGTCGGCAAGACACCATCAACGCTCAGGTGAACAGTTCAAGCAGGTCCAACTGGCCATCGGCCAGCCAGTCCACACACACGGCCAGTACCATCAACACCCCCAGCGTGGTCGCGCCATGCACGATGATGATTGCGTGCGCCAACGCGCGTGCCGAGCGCCCCAGCTTGAGGCTGGCATTGGCGAGCCCCTTCAAGCGACCGGTGACATCATGCGCATGGGCGATCACTGGTGCCTGTGCGCCATCCATCGCCGCCGCCATCATGGCCTGCAACTGCTCCGGCCGCTGCGCGTAATACTTGGCCACGCCATAGCCGAACATGAGCCAGTCACGCGCCTGGGCCTGGGCCAGATCCATCACTTCCAACGGATCTTCTTCGAAATCGATGAAGCCGATCTGGCTGCCATCCCAGGTCAGGTTGCGCGGCAGCGGCTGGCCGAAGTAAGCACCACGGGCATGCGCGGCAGCAATCGCAGCCATCGCCGCAGCCACCAGGCGGTCGCGGCCGGCATCGTCAGCCTCGCGCAGGCAGGTATTGAAGGAGCTGCCGTTGTCACCCAGCACGAGCGCCGCATGGCCGCTGCCGATGACAGGCGGCACATTGATGCCCTGCGCCTGCAGTTCACCCAGCCGGCGCGCCTCGGTCCTGGCGGCGTCGTCACCGCCCCGATGCGGCGGGGGCCGCAATGCGTCCAGCTGGAAGCGATTGGCGACGTACTTCAACAGGCCCAGGGCCAAGGCACGGCTGCCAGCCCCGTACTGCTTCAACCAGGCCCGCTGGCCTTCAATGACGATTGGTTCAACCACCACAAACCTCCAGAACGCAAAACGGCCCCATCGGGACCGTTTTGTCGTTTAACGATGCCGTAACAAGCACCATCAATAGCGCAGTAGAGCCGAACCCCAGGTGAAGCCGCCACCAAACGCCTCAAGCAGCACGAGTTGACCCCGCTCGACCTTGCCCGAACGGATCGCGGCATCCAGCGCCAGCGGCACCGAACCGGCCGAGGTATTGCCGTGTTTGTCCACCGTCACCACCACCTGCTCCATCGACATGTCCAGCCGCTTGGCGGTGGCTTCGATGATGCGCAGATTGGCCTGGTGCGGGATCAACCAATTCAGGTCGGTCTTGGACAGGCCATTGGCCTGCAGGGTTTCATCCACGACCGAATCCAGCGCCTTGACGGCGTACTTGAACACGTCGTTGCCCTTCATCTTGATCGCACCGCGGCCGTTGTTCTCTTCCTTGGGCCCGAGGCCGGCGGAAATCCCCACGGGATTCCACAGCAGCTCTTTCTTGCTGCCATCGGCATGCAGGTGGGTGCTGAGGATGCCGGTGTCTTCATCGGCCTTGAGCACGACGGCGCCCGCGCCGTCACCAAACAGCACGCAGGTGGTG
>DALZLW010000081.1:0-16045 GCA_032007425.1 Stenotrophomonas sp. | reverse complement strand
GCACGGCGTGGCGTCGGATGGCGCCGCCGGCCGGGGCCGGCGCGCGCGTCAGATCGCCTTGAAGGCGGCCCGTGCCGCGACCAGGGTGGCATCGATCACCGCATCATCATGGGCACTGGAGATGAAGCCAGCTTCGTACGCCGATGGGGCCAGGAACACGCCCTGGTCCAGCATTGCGTGGAAGAAACGGTTGAACGCCGGAATGTCGCAGGCCGTGGCCTGGGCATAGGTTTCCACCTTCTGGTCAGTGAAGAACAGGCCGAACATCGCGCCCACCTGGGTGGTCGTCACCGCCACGCCGGCCTCGGCCGCGGCCGTTTCCAGACCGGCGCACAGACGGGCGGCGCGTGCCGACAGATCGTCGTGGAAGCCCGGTGCCGAGACCAGTTCCAGCATGGCCAGGCCCGCCGCCATCGCCACCGGGTTGCCGCTCAGGGTGCCGGCCTGGTAGATCGGGCCGGCCGGGGCGATCTGCTGCATCAGGTCGCGACGGCCGCCGTAGGCGCCCACCGGCATGCCGCCGCCGATGATCTTGCCGAAGGTGCTCAGGTCCGGGGTGATGCCGTAATGGGACTGCGCACCGCCCAGGGCGACGCGGAAGCCGGTCATGACTTCATCGAAGATCAGCAGGGCGCCGTGTTGGGTACAAAGCTCGCGCAGGTGCTGCAGATAGCCGTCGCGCGGTGGAATGCAGTTGGCGTTGCCGACCACGGGCTCGATGATCAGCCCGGCGATGTCGTTGCCATGGGCCTGGAACAGGGCGGTGGCGGCCTCGAAATCGTTGTAGGGCAGGGTCAGGGTCAGCGCGCTGAGGCCTTCGGGCACACCCGGTGAGGTGGGCACGCCCAGTGTCAGCATGCCGCTGCCGGCTTTGACCAGGAAGGAGTCGCCGTGGCCGTGATAGCAGCCTTCGAACTTGACGATGCAGTTGCGGCCGGTGGCGCCACGGGCCAGGCGGATGGCCGACAGTGTCGCCTCGGTTCCAGAATTGACCATGCGCACCATCTCGCACGAAGGCACCAGCCGGGTGATGGTCTCGGCCATGGTGACCTCGGCCGCGCAGGGCGCGCCGAAAGAGAGTCCGTTGTCGATGGCGCGCTTCACCGCCTGGCGCACGGCCGGGTGGTTGTGGCCGACGATCATCGGGCCCCAGGAGCCGACGTAATCGATGTAACGGTTGCCATCGACGTCATACAGGTAGGCGCCATCGGCGCGTTCGACGAAGAAGGGTTCACCGCCGACGGATTTGAACGCGCGAACCGGCGAATTGACGCCGCCGGGCAGCAGCGCCTGGGCGCGGGTGAACAGGGCGTGGGACTGATCGTGATTCATGGGTGGCCTGCGGAAGACGGGAACTGGGCAAGATAGGCGTGCAAGGTGGCCACCGGGTCGGTGGCGGCGAACACACCACTGACCACGGCGAGCAGATCGGCGCCGGCGGCGATGAGCGGAGCGACATTGTCCGGCGTCAGCCCGCCGACAGCCACCCGTGGTACGCCCAGTGCAGCGCTTTGCCGCAGCAGGTCCGGATGTGCGCGGCTGGTGGTGACCTTGGTGCGGGTGGGGTGGAAGGCACCAAAACCGACGTAGCTGGCGCCCTTGGCGACCGCGCGCTCGGCCAGTTCCAATTGGTCGTAGCAGCCTGCACCGATGATGGCCTGCGGGCCGAGCAGGGCGCGCGCGCTGGCAACGTCCATGTCGTTGATGCCCAGATGCACGCCGGCCGCACCGATGTCGCGCGCCAGATGGGCGTCGTCGTTGATGATCAGCGGCACCTCGTGGGTGGCGCACAGGGCCTGCAGGGCGATGGCCTGGTGCGCCCGCAGTGCGGCATCGGCGCTCTTGTTGCGGTACTGCAGCCAGACCACGCCGGGCAGCAGCAGCGGCTGCACGCTGGCCAGCAGGTGGGCGGTGTCGGCATCATCTGGGGTGATCAGGTACACGCCGCGGGGCGTGGGAGCAACTGAGGTCATGGCGTGTCTACCGGTCGCGCGGCGCGGGTGGGACAATGGCCGCTGGAATGAACTGGCCCACGATTATCCAATGAGCGACACCCCGGCGACCACCTTGCGTACCTGGATGTGTGTGATCTGCGGCTTCCTGTACAGCGAAGCCGAAGGCCTGCCCGAGGAAGGCATCGCCCCGGGCACCGCCTGGGAAGACGTGCCCGCCGACTGGACGTGCCCGGATTGCGGGGTCGGCAAGGACGATTTCGAAATGGTGGAGATCGACTGAGCCCGCGCTGGAGCGTGCGCTGGCCAGGCGTGGCCGTCTCAGTGCAGCCGTGGCATGGGACCGCCGATGTCCACCAGTTTTTCACGCAGCCATTGCGCATCGCTGGCATCGCGGTTACGGGTGAGGTATCGGCCCAGGTCGCGTCTGGCGCCGGCCAGGTAGTCCAGTTGCAGGTAGGCCAAGCCGCGGTCGCGCAGTGCGTCATCCAGTTCTGGCGCCAGCTTGAGCAGGCGATCGGCACTGCGTGCGGCACGATCCCATTGCGCCGCTTCGGCATAGGTGCCGTGCAGGTTGCGCAGCACCCGCAGCAGGATCGCCCGTGCGGGGGCCGGCTCGAGGATCTGTGCCAGCACCTGGTCATCTGGTGCTTGCCCACCCAGATGAACACGGGCGCGTTCACGCAGTTCGTCCACGCCCAGCGGTCGGCCCCCATTGAAGGGGTCCATCACCAGCACCCCATCGTCCACCGGCAGGCGGACCAGGAAATGGCCCGGGAAGGACACCCCATCCAAGGGAATGCCGAGGCGGCGCGCCACTTCGATCTGCACCAGGGCCAGCGAAATCGGGTTGCCCAAGCGCCGTTCGAAGACCTCGTTGAGGTAGCTGTTGCGCGGATCATGGTACTCGTCGTGATCCCCGCCATAGCCAAGCTCATCAAAAAGGTGGCGGTTGATAGCCGCCATCTTCAGCGGCAGCGCTGCAATGCTCTCCACCTCCGGGCGCAGGTGATCGACGTGCTGCTGCACGGTCGCGTCATAGGCCGCCGGATCCAGTGCCGGGTACTCGTCACGGGCGATCAGCAAGGCGGTGGGCAGCAGCGGCAATGCCTCGTCGTCGAGTTCGGCCAGGCTGTCCCAGTCGGGGAGGCGGAAAGTATCCTGCATGGGCACAGACTGGCGGCAATGCCAGCGCGTTTCAAGACTTGAGCCGGTCTGGCCCTGTTGCCGACGGACAAACTGCCGATGGCAACAGGGCAGCGTCGGTGATTACTCGGTCGGAATGCCGGGACCAAAGGTGATCTCGGTGCCGTCCTTCAGTTGGATCTTCTCGGCCTGCCCGGCGTTGAGTTCCAGCACATAGCGCGCCGGGCTGCTGCTGGGATATGGCGGGCACCGGTCGCCGGCCGAACACGGCGGCACATCGCGCTGCTGGCTGACCAGCCTGCGCTCGGCGTCGAAGTACAGGATGTCCAGGCCCAGGCGCGTGTTCTTCATCCAATACGCCAGTGGTTGCTCGGCTTCATGGATGAACAGCATGCCGTGGTCTTCGGCCATGCTGTCGCGGAACATCAGGCCGCGGGCACGGTTCTCTTCGTTGGTCGCCAGCTCCACCTTGTAGCGGTGGCCGTCGAGTTCCACCCAATGCCGGGCCGGGTCGCTGGCGCAGCCGGCCAGGGCCAGCAGCGGCAACACGAACAGGGTCTTCAACGACATCATTGGCAGCTCCTTGGTTGCTTACAGGACGATCGGCGGTTCGCCGCCGACGATCACCACATCGGCTGGCCGACGCGCGAACAGGCCAACGCAGACCACGCCCGGCAGCTGGTTGAGGTCGCGCTCGAGTTTGACCGGGTCGGTGATGTGCAGGTTGTGGATGTCCAGGATCTGGTTGCCGTTGTCGGTGACCACGCCTTCGCGCCAGGCCGGCTGGCCACCGGTGATGTCGCGGATCTGCCGGGCGACCAGGCTGCGGGCCATCGGAATGACTTCCACCGGCAGCGGGAAGCGGCCCAGCACCGGCACCTGCTTGCTCGGGTCGACGATGCAGACGAAGCGTTCGCTGGCCTCGGCGATGATCTTCTCGCGGGTCAGTGCCGCGCCGCCGCCCTTGATCAGGCACTTGTTGCCATCACATTCGTCGGCGCCATCGACGTACAGCGACAAGGTGCCGGTATGGTTAAGTTCCAGCACCTCGATGCCATGCTTGCGCAGGCGTTCGGTGCTCTGCTCGGAGCTGGACACCGCGCCCTTGATGCGGTGCTGGATGCGGGCCAGGGCATCGATGAAATAGGCCACGGTGGAACCGGTGCCGACGCCGACGATCATCCCGTCTTCGACGTATTCGATGGCTTTTTCGGCGGCAAGGCGCTTGGCTTCGGACATGGGGCAATCTCGATCAGGGAATCAGGAGGATTTTTCCAGCGACAGCAGCAGCTTCCACTGCGATGCGGTCACCGGGAACACGGACAGGCGGTTGCCCTGGGCCACCAGCGGGAAGCCTTCGCCCAACGCATCGGCGTGCAGCTTGATTTCATCCAGCGCGATCACCTGGCGCAGTTTGCGCTCGAAGGCCACGTCGACAAGCATCCAGCGCGGGTTCTCGCGCGTGCTCTTGGGGTCGTGGTAATCCGATCCGGGGTCGAACTGGGTGTCGTCGGGGTAGGCCGGGCTGGCGACACTGGCGATGCCGACAATGCCGGGCACTTTGGTATTGGAGTGGTAGAACAGAATGCCGTCACCGACCTGCATGCCGTCGCGCATGAAGTTGCGCGCCTGGTAGTTGCGGACCCCGTTCCAGGGCTCGGTGCCGACCTTGGCCAGGTCGTCGATGGAAAAAGCGTCCGGTTCGGACTTCATCAGCCAGTAGCGCTTGCGGGCAGTCATGCGGTCACGCGTTGGGGGAAAAGGGTTTCGGTATCGGTGCAGATCGCATCCACGCGCACGTCCCAGTCTGCCATCGGCAGCGCCGCCACCTGCTGCACCGCGAAGGCGGCACCGACCAGCCACGGCGGGGCGGGGCGATCATGGCGGAATGCGAAGCTGCGATCATACCAGCCGCCTCCCATGCCCAGCCGGCCGCCGTGCGGGTCGAAGCCAACCAGGGGCGTGACGACCAGCGCCATCTGCTCGGCGGCGACCGTGTCAGCGGCCTCGACGTCCGGCTCGGGAATGCCGAAGCGGTTCTGTCGCAGCGCCTGCCCTGGCCGCCACGGGGCGAAGCGCAGCACGTTGCCGCATAGCACCGGCAAACAGTAATGCAGGTCAGCGGGGAGCTGCAGCTGCCAGCGGTGCAGGGCGATTTCGCCATCCATCGCCCAGTACCCCGCGACGAAACCGCGATCGGGCGCAAAGGGCAGGGCCAGCAGGTGTCCGGCCAGCGCTTCGGCCGCGGCGATGCGATTGGCTGCAGGCAGGGCACGACGACGCTGGCGCAACTCACTGCGCAGGGCCTGGCGCGGATCGGTCATGGGGGCACTCGACGGGCGGTGGTCGGCATTGTGCCGTGGCCGGTCTGTAAAAGACAAAGGCGACGTCCGAAGACGCCGCCCTTGTGGAATATTGCATTCTCCGCAATGTCGATGCATGCGAAACGACCTTGAACCCGGGGGCTCAAGTGGGAACGCTGGGGAACCATCGGGCTTCCCGCTACAAGGCGGACCTGCACTCCCGGCGCCGTCGCGCTCCCGGTGTCGTTCTTAAGGGACAAGGCGAATGTTTGCACATGCCGTCGAGTACCGCAGAGAACGCGAGGCCATTATAGCGCTGTCCACCGCGACGGCTACTCCGTTCGTCGGCACGCAGTGTCCCGTGTTCAGCCGCCGTCGATGGCGCGGTCCAGCCGCCGGTTCAGATCCGCCAAGGCCTGCTGCAGGGCGACCGATTGCCGGGCCTGTTCATCGCGCAGCAACTGCAGTTCGTGGGCCAGGTTCAGTGCGGCCAGCACCGCGACGCGGTCCACCGCGGCCATGCGGTTGTTGCCGCGGATCTCGCGCATGCGCGCATCCAGCAGGCGTGCGGCGGCGGTCAGGCTTTCCCGTTCATCGGCGCCCACCCCGACGGTGTACTCACGGTCCAGGATGCGGACGCTGACCGGCTCGGACTGGCTCATGTGTGCTGTTCCAGGGATTTGAGTCGGCTGATCATGGCTTCCACGCGCGAGCGCGCCTGCTCGTTCTTGGCCAGTAACTGCGCGCGCTCGGCGGTCAGTTGTTCCTGCTGCTGGCGCAGGCTGCGGTTTTCCTCGCTCAGCCGCTGGTTGCGCTCCAGCAGGGCTTCCACCCGGGCGGCGAAGGCCTGCAACTGATCGAAGGGGCTGGCGGGATCCATGATGCCAAGAGTGTCAAGGCCTACCGGGCCGGTCAAGCTGCCTGTGACACGGCTGTCCTTACCGGGCACACGTTCTACACTACGCAGCAGGGCCCGGCACGATCCGGCGGGGCCGCATCCTTCCAAAAACGAGCACCACGATGACCGAACTTCCTTCCGTCGACGACGTTTCCCGCGCCAGCCAGGCCCGTGGCCTGGGCGCGAGCCCGGCCGAACTGCATGGCGGTCTGTGCGGTTGGCTGGCCGCCGGCGGGGCGGCCGGCAATGACTGGCCCGCGCGCGTGCTGGCCGACGACGCGCTGCCGCCGGTGTCCAGTGACGACGCCCTGGGGCAACTGCTGGATATCACGGTGAAGCAGTTGGAAGACCGCGACTTTGGTTTTGAATTGCTGCTGACCGACAGCGCCGAAACCGCGCAGCAGGCCGATGCGTTGTTCAGCTGGGCGCGGGCATTCCTGGGCGGCTTTGGCCTGGGTGCCGGTGGCCGCCGTCCGACCCTGTCGGAAGAAGGCGAAGAGGCCCTGCGTGACCTGGCCAGCCTGGCCAGTGCCTCCAGCGAGGATTTCGACAGCGATGGCGAAGGCGACGAAGATGCCCTGGCGGAGATTGAAGAATTCGTGCGCGTTGCCGTGTTGCTGCTGCATGGCGACTGCGTGATGGCCGCCCGCCACCGCCAGCGGTTGAACTGATGGACCTGCTGGCTCGCACCGGCATCAGCGCTGCCGAGTACATCGATCGCCGCCGGCAGTTGATGGACATGGTGGGCGAGGACGCCATCCTGGTGCTGCCTGCCGCTGCCGAGAAAGTACGCAGCCTCGATACCCACTTTCCCTACCGTCAGGATTCGGACTTCTGGTACCTGAGCGGCTTTGCCGAACCGGACGCTGTGCTGGTGCTGGTGCCCGGGCGGCGCCACGGTGAGGTGATCCTGTTCTGCCGCGAGCGCGATCCGGAGCGGGAAGCCTGGGATGGTCCGCGTGCCGGCCAGGAAGGTGCGGTAGGGGATTACGGCATGGACGATGCCTACCCGATCGACGACCTGGACGACATCCTGCCGGGCCTGCTGGAAGGGCGCAGCCGGGTGTACTACCACTTCGGTCGCGATGCGGAGTTCGACCTCAAGCTGATCGGCTGGGTGAACCGGGTGCGATCGCAGGTGCGCCATGGTGCCCAGCCGCCGCACGAGTTCCTGGAATTGGGGCATCTGCTGCACGAGCAGCGTCTGTTCAAATCACCCGGTGAAATCGCCCTGATGGCGCGCGCCGCGCAGATCAGCATCCAGGCCCACGAGGCCGCGATGCGGGCCGCGCGACCGGGTATCGCCGAATACGTATTACAAGCCGAACTGGAACGCGTGTTCCGCCTCAATGACGCCGTGCCTGCCTACAACAGCATTGTCGGCGCCGGCAGCAACGGCTGCATCCTGCATTACCGGGACAACAACGCGCAGGTCGCCGACGGCGCCCTGGTGCTGATCGATGCTGGCGCCGAATACCGTGGCTATGCCAGTGACATCACCCGGACCTTCCCGAACAACGGTCGGTTCAGCGTCGAACAGCGCGCGCTGCACGATCTGGTGGGGGCCGCCCAGGCGGCCGCACTGGCCCAGGCGCGACCGGGCGTGGCCTACGAGGCCGGGCATCTGGCGGCGGTACACACGCTGACCGAAGGCCTGCTGCGCCTGGGGTTGCTGCAGGGCAGCCTGGAAGAGAACATCAGCAGCGGCCAGTACCAGCGTTTCTACCGTCACAAGACCGGTCACTGGCTGGGCCTGGACGTCCACGATGTCGGCGATTACCGCCTGGCGGGCGAATCGCGTCTGCTGGAACCGGGCATGGTGTTCACCATCGAGCCAGGGCTGTACATCGGCACGGATGACCGCACGGTGGAGGCGCGGTGGCGCGGCATCGGCATCCGCACCGAGGACGACGTGCTGATCACAGAGGATGGCCACCGCGTGTTGACCGAGGGCCTGGCGCGCAGCGCTGATGAGATCGAGGGGTCCATGGCGGGTTGACCGTCTGGCCGCTTCGGTTGGTTGGCCGCTGACAGCGGCGGGTGCTTGTGGGGGCGCGGTGGGTCGCGCTGGGCGGTCGGGCTGGTGGTGTGGGGGACGGCAAAAACCGCTCCTGCGTGCCTCGCGTTTCGCCATCCATGGCGAAACACGCCCCCACACCCCCAGCCCGACCGCCCTCGGACACCGCAACGCACGCGCCAGCCCACAAGCGATAAGAATAAAGAGCAACGGCAACGGCAACAGCCAGGGCAACAGCAACAGCCAGGGCAATAGCAGCGGCAACAGCAGCGGCAACAGCAGCGGCAACAGCAGCGGCAACAGCAGCGGCGACAGCCAGATGTGCGCCGCTGCGCTGGCTTCGGCTTCGGCTTCGGCTTTTGCTTCTGCTTTTGCTTTTTTCATTCCTGCTTCGTGGCTGGGCGACGCGTGATGGTGGAGAGGGCTGGGGGCTGTGGCTGGACGGGGGCGTGTTTCGCCATGGATGGCGAAACGCGAGGCCTGCATGGATGCGGCTTCTGCCGTCCCCCGCTCCAGCCACGGCCCCCGGCCCGCCCCGAGAAACCAAACGCACCAGACAGCCCCCACAAGCACCTACCGCCGCTCGCGGCCAACCGTGCGTACACGCAGCCCGCCCCCAGCGGCCAACCCAGAGCGCACGCAGCCCGCTCCCAGCGCAAACCCTGCCGGAACCAGCACAGCACGCCGGCGCCGCATGCGGCAAAATCAACAACTGATTTCCCGCGAGCACCGCAATGACCCTGCACGACCCCGGCGCCCTGTACCCCGCTCACCTGGCCGAACTGGCCCGCCGCGCCAGCGTGGCCCTGCAGCGCGGTGGCTTCGACCACCTGGTGATCCCCAGCGGCACCCTGCATTACCAACTGTTCGATGACCGCGATTACCCGTATGCGGTCAATCCACAGTTCAAGGCCTGGCTGCCGCTCACCCGCGTGCCCAACAGCTGGCTGGTGTTCACCCCCGGCAAGCGCCCCTTGGTGATCTTCCACCAGCCCTTCGACTACTGGCACGTGGTCCCGGATGCACCCAACGGGTGGTGGGTGGAGCATGTCGATATCCAGATCATCCGCAAGCCGGAAGAAGCCCTGGCGCTGCTGCCGAAGGCGCGCGAGCGCTGTGCCGTGCTCGGTGAGGCGCAGAGCACGCTGGGCGACTGGGTGCCGAACAATCCGCAGCCGGTGCTGGACTATCTGGATTACCACCGCGCGTACAAAACGCCGTATGAAATCGCACTGATGCGCCAGGCCCAGGTGCTGGGCGTGCGCGGTCACCGTGCCGCCGAGGCCGCGTTCCGGGCCGGTGCCGATGAGTTTTCCATCCACATGGCCTACTGCAGTGCCGTGGGCCAGGACAGTACCGAGCTGCCCTATGGCAACATCGTCGCGCTCAATGAGCATGCTGCGGTGTTGCATTACACCGAACTGGGCCGCAAGGCACCGACGCCTTTGCGCAGTTTCCTGATCGATGCCGGCGCCAGTGCCCATGGCTATGCCAGTGATATCACCCGCACCTATGCGGCCGCCGGCCACGACGAGTTCGCCAGCCTGATCCAGGCCGTCGACGCCGCCCAGCAGCAGATGTGTGCCAGCGTGCGCGCGGGCGTGGATTACAAGCACCTGCACGTGCAGGCGCATCTGTCGTTGATGGGCGTGCTGAAGGACTTCGGGGTGATCCGGGTGTCACCACAGACCGCGCTGGAAACCGGCGTCAGTGCGGCGTTTTTCCCGCACGGCATCGGCCATTCCATCGGCCTGCAGGTGCACGATGTGGCCGGTTTCGCGGCCAGCGATGCCGGTGGGCGCATCGAGCGCCCGGCGGGGCATCCTTACCTGCGGCTCACCCGCGAGCTGCAACCGGGCATGGTGGTGACCATCGAACCGGGTCTGTACTTCATCGACATGCTGCTGGATGAAGTGAAGCAGGCCGGCCATGGCGATGCTGTCGACTGGGCGCGGGTGGATGCCTTCCGTCCGTATGGCGGCATCCGCATCGAAGACGAGGTGCTGTGCACCGACGGCGAAGCGGACAACCTGACCCGGCCAGTGTTCGCCGCGGCCTGAGGGGCCTGTCCGGCCAGCGTCCAGCGCTGGCCGGCAGTCCGATCCCGCAGGTCAATCCGGCAGGAACAGTTCCACCACGTCATTGGTGAACCGACGGCCCAGCTCGGTGGGTTGCAGGTAATCGCCTTCGCGCTGCAGCCAGCCGCGTTCCAGCGCCTGCGCCAGCGGTGCCTCCAGCACGCGGCGGTGCAGCCCGGTGCGCGATTCAAAATCACGCAGGTCGAAGCCTTCGTGCAGGCGCAGCAGGTTGAGCATGTATTCGAACGGCAACCGGTTGGCATCGATCGTGTCATCGCCGCCGATCGACGCCGGCGTGCCGGCGGTATCCAGGAAGGTCTGCGGGTGTTTGTGCTTCCAGCGCCGCAGCACGTCCTGGCCGGCGCCGGAGCTGATCTTGCCGTGCGCGCCGGCGCCGATGCCAAGGTAGTCACCGAAGCGCCAGTAATTGAGGTTGTGCGCGCTCTGCCGGCCCGGCCGGGCGTAGGCGCTGACTTCGTACTGCCCGTAGCCGGCGTCGGCCAACAGGGCCTGGCAGTGTTCCTGCATGTCCCAGGCGTTGTCCTCGTCCGGGATGCCCTGCGGCGGGCGGGCGAAGAAGACCGTGTTCGGCTCCAGCGTGAGCTGGTAATGCGAAATATGCGCGGGCTGCAGCGCGAAGGCGCGCTGCAGGTCGCTCTCTGCACCGGCCAGCGTCTGCTCGGGCAGGGCATACATCAGGTCAATGTTGAAATTGTCGAAGCCAGCATCCTGGGCCATCTTCACTGCACGCTCGGCCTCGCCACTGTCGTGGATGCGCCCCAGCCGTTTCAGCGCCACGTCGTCGAAGCTCTGGATGCCGAAGCTGAGCCGGTTCACACCGGCCCGGCGATAGCCATCGAAGCGGCCGTGTTCGGTCGTGCCCGGGTTGGTCTCCAGGGTGACTTCGGCGTTGGGGGCAAAGCGCAGGCGCGCGCTGGCCTGCTGCAGGAAGCGGTCGATGGCCTCGGCCGGGAACAGGCTGGGGGTGCCGCCGCCGAAGAACACGCTGTGCACCACCCGGCCCCAGACCAGGGGCAGGTCCTGGTCCAGGTCACGCACCAGCGCATCGATGTAGGCATCGAAGGGCAGCTCGCCCTTGGCCTGGTGCGAATTGAAATCGCAGTACGGGCATTTGCGCACGCACCAGGGCAGGTGCACATACAGCGCCAACGGTGGCGGCACCAGCATGGGCGCGTGGTGGCGGTGCTCGCCGTCGCAGGCGTGGCCTGGCGGGTGGGTGCACGGGTCGTGTGGCTGCGCCATGGATCGCTTTGGCTGTTTGGAAGGTTGGATCAGTGCCAGGCGGCCAGCTGCGCGATGAGCTGCTGCAGGGCCAAGGCACGGTGGCTGAGGGTGTTCTTCAATGCTGGATCCATTTCAGCGGCGGTCAGGCCGTGGCGCGGGTCCAGGAACACCGGGTTGTAGCCGAAGCCGTTGCTGCCGCGTGTTTCGCGCAGGATCACGCCCTCCCACCGACCTTCGCAGATCAGTGGCTGCGGGTCGTTGGCGTGGCGCAGCAGCACGATCACCGCATAGAAACGCGCGGTGCGCTGGTCGTCCGGTACCTCGCGCAGATCGTGCAGCAGCTTGCGGTTGTTGGCCGCATCGTCGGTGGGGCTGCCGGCATAGCGGGCGCTGTACAGCCCCGGTGCACCGCCCAGCGCATCGACGATCAGGCCGGAGTCGTCCGCCAGCGCCGGAAGGCCGGTGGCCTGGCAGGCCGCGCGCGCCTTGAGCAGGGCATTCTCGACGAACGTCAGGCCGGTTTCAGCGACATCGCCCAGGCCCAGTTCGGCAGCCGAGGTGATGCGCCACGGCTGCGCGGCCAGCATGGCCTGCATTTCCTTCAGCTTGCCGGCATTGTGGCTGGCAAGCACCAGGGTCCGTTGCGTGGCGATGCTCATTGGCGGGGCTCCAGCAGGTCCCAGGTGGCGCCGTACAGATCGCGGAACACCGCCACCGTGGCATAAGGCTCCACCCGCGGGGTTTCAAGGAACTCCACCCCGGCGGCGAGCATGGCCGCATGGTCGCGGTGGAAATCGTCGGTTTCCAAAAACAGGCTGACGCGGCCACCGGTCTGGTCACCGATGCGGGCCTGTTGCTGTGCAGTGCTGGCGCGGGCCAGCAGCAGCGCGGCGCCGCCCTCGGTCTGGGGGCCCACCACCACCCAGCGCTTGCCATTGCCCTGGTCGATGTCCTGTTGCAGATGGAAGCCCAGCGCCTGGGTGAACCAGGCGATGGCGCGGTCGTAGTCGTCCACCAGATAGGTGGTCAGGGCCAGGCGCCGGTTCATGCCGACAGCGCTTGCTGCTGCGCGGCCAACAGTTCGCCCACGCCCTTTTCGGCCAGTGCCAGCAGGGCGTCCAGCTCGTCGCGGCGGAAGGCATGGCCTTCGGCCGTGCCCTGCAGCTCGATGAAGCCGCCACCGTCGTTCATCACCACGTTCATGTCGGTGTCGCAGTCGCTGTCTTCGGCGTAATCCAGATCCAGCACCGGGGTGCCGCGATAGACGCCGACACTGACCGCGGCGACCGCGCCGATCACCGGGTTGCGCTTGATCTCGCCACGCTTGAGCAGGACGTTCACCGCGTCGACCAGCGCGACATAGGCGCCGGTGATGGCCGCGGTACGGGTGCCGCCATCGGCCTGCAGTACATCGCAGTCCAGGGTGATGGTGCGCTCGCCCAAGGCGTTGCGGTCCACACACGCGCGCAGGCTGCGGCCGATCAGGCGCTGGATTTCCAGCGTGCGGCCACCCTGCTTGCCGCGCGCGGCTTCGCGGTCGCTGCGGGTGTGGGTGGCGCGCGGCAGCATGCCGTACTCGGCCGTCACCCAGCCTTCGCCTTTGCCGCGCAGGAAGCCGGGCACACGGTTTTCAATGCTGGCGGTACACAGCACGCGGGTTTCGCCGAAGCTCACCAGCACCGAACCTTCGGCGTGGCGGGTGAAGCCGCGCTGCAGGGTGACCTGGCGCATCTGGTCGGGCTGGCGGCCGCTGGGGCGGGAATCAGACATGGGGACGTTCCATTGGGCAGGGAGCAGGCCGCCGTGCCCGCGCCGGATGGGGCGGGCAGGGGGCTCGAAAGGGGCGTCTAGGGTAACATTCCCCCTTTGGGAGCATCGGAAACCCTCATGATTCGAAGCATGACCGCCTACGCCGGCGGCGAGCGCGCGACCCCCTGGGGCACGCTGGGCTGCGAGCTGCGCTCGGTCAACCACCGGTTCCTGGAGGTCGGCACGCGCCTGCCCGACGAACTGCGCGCGTTGGAACCGCAATTGCGCGAGCGCATCAGCGCCCGTCTTGGCCGCGGCAAGCTGGACCTGGTGATGCGCCTGCGCGCGCCGGAAGCTGCCACCCGCCTGCAGGTCAATGACGCCATGCTGGACCAGTTGGGCGAGCTGGCCGTGCGCATGCATTCAGCTTTCCCGTCGCTGCACGTCAGCTTCACCGAGCTGCTGCAGGTGCCGGGCGTCCTGCAGGGCGAGGCCACCGATGCCGCGGCACTGCACGCCGAGGCGCTGTCCCTGCTCGAGCAGGTGCTGGACAGCTTCATCCAGGCGCGTGAGCGCGAAGGCGGCAAGCTGGCGGCGGCGATCAGCGAGCGCGTTGATGGCATCGAACGCATCGCCGGCGACGTGCGCACGTTGATCCCGGCGATCCGCGAAGGGCAGCGGATCAAGCTGGCCGCCCGCCTGGCGGACCTGCCGCACCCGGTCGATCCGGGTCGTGCCGAGCAGGAGTTGGTGATGTGGCTGCAGAAGCTGGACGTGGACGAGGAGCTGGACCGGTTGTCCAGCCACATCGGCGAGATCCGTCGCGTGCTGCGGCAGCGTGAACCGGCCGGCCGCCGCCTGGATTTCCTGCTGCAGGAGTTCAACCGCGAGGCCAACACGCTGGGCTCCAAGTCGGTGGACAGCCGTACTTCCAATGCCGCCGTTGAACTGAAGGTCTTGATCGACCAGATCCGCGAACAGGTGCAGAACCTCGAATGAGCAACCCGCAGACCCCCGCCCTCCAGGCCGGCGCCACCGCGCCCGCTCGCGGCACCCTGTATATCGTGGCTGCGCCGTCCGGTGCCGGCAAAAGCAGCATCGTCAATGCCACGCTGGCCCGCGACCCACAGATCGCGTTGTCGATCTCGTTCACCTCGCGGGCCATGCGCCCGGGGGAAGTGGACGGTGAGCATTACCACTTCGTCAGCGCCAAGGTCTTCGAGGAAATGATCGCGGCCGGCGATTTCTTCGAGCACGCCTGGGTGCACGGCGACTGGAAGGGCACCGCCCGGCAGTCTGTCGAGCCCCAGCTCGCTGCCGGCCACGATGTGCTGCTGGAAATCGACTGGCAGGGCGCGCAGCAGGTGCGTCAGCTGGTGCCGGGCACGGTGACCGTGTTCATCCTGCCGCCGTCCAAGCTGGCCCTGCAGGATCGCATGCGCAAGCGCGGCCAGGACAGCGAGACGGTGATCGCCCAGCGGTTGTCGGCCGCGCGCGAGGAAATGCTGCATTTCAACGACTTTGACTACGTCATCGTCAATGAGGTCTTCGACACCGCAGTCGATGAACTGTGCGCTATTTTCACCGCCAGCCGCCTGCGCCGCGAGGCACAGAAAGTGCGCCACGCGGCCCTGCTGCAGGCGTTGCTGCGCCAGGATGGGCCGGTCTGATCGTCGCAACTGACTGATTACAAACGGGTCAAGCCGGGGCTTGCTTGATTTTCCCCGGCCCTTGCGCGTACACTCCACCCCCTTTCCCTCATTCGACTGAGCGGCCCCACCGGTCGCCGGGAGCCCGCATGGCCCGCATCACCGTAGAAGATTGTCTGGAAGTCGTGAACAACCGTTTCGAACTGGTCATGATGGCGTCCAAGCGCGCCCGCCAGCTCGCCAACGGCGTGCAGGCCACCCTGGACAACAGCGAAACCGAAGACAAGCCGACCGTGCTGGCGCTGCGTGAAATCGCTGCCCGCAAGATCGACAACGCGCTGATCGACGAAGTCGAGAAAGCCGAGCGCGAGCGCATTGAGCGCGAAGCGCTGGAATGGGCTGCCGCTGAAGTGGTGGCCGACGAAGACATGTCCAAGAACGACGACTGATTGCCCGGTCGGCACGTTCCTGGTTCGTAGCGAACAGCCCGCCCTGAGCGGGCTGTTTCGTATTCAGGATTTGCTGTTATGGCGGCTCTGGCATAGGCTTCGGCCATGAACCCAGGCCCCACTGCCAAGGTAGCCACGGCGCCCGCCGCGGTCGTACCCGATTACGTACTGCAGCTCGAGCGTGCAGCCAATTACCTGCCGCCGGAGCAGTTGCCCATGCTGCGCCGTGCCTGGGAGGTTGGTGCGGCCGCCCACGCCGGGCAGACACGCAAATCCGGTGAGCCCTACATCACCCATCCAGTGGCCGTGGCGCAGGTGCTGGCCGAGCAGGGCCTGGACGTGGAGGCGTTGATCGCCGCGATCCTGCACGACACCATCGAGGACACCCCGCTCACCCGTGAAGAGCTGGCGGCACAGTTCGGCGAGGCGGTGGCCGAGCTGGTCGATGGCGTGACCAAGTTGGACAAACTGAAATTCCGTGACCGCCAGGAAGCGGCGGCGGAAAGCTTCCGCAAGATGCTGCTGGCGATGTCGCGCGACCTGCGCGTGATCATGATCA
>DALZLW010000080.1:0-16375 GCA_032007425.1 Stenotrophomonas sp. | reverse complement strand
GAGCCGCGCTTCATCAAGCTGCCCGACATCATGAAGGCCAAGGCCAAGCCGCTGGAGACCCTGCAGTTGGCGGATCTGGCGGTCGAAGCGGCCGATACGCTGAAGACCACCCACCACGCCGCCCCCGGCAAGCGCAGCAAGGGCGTGATGGTGAAGGACGCCGCCGAACTGGTGGCTGCACTCAAGCAGAAGGGGTTGCTGTAATGAGCAAGATTCTCGTCATCGCAGAACACCACGACGGCAAGCTCAATGCCGCCACCGCCAAGACCGTCAGTGCGGCCGCTGCCATCAGCGGTGCGCAGATCGACGTGCTGGTGCTGGCCGCTGACCCGGCTGCCGTGGCCGCGCAGGCCGCGCAGATCGCCGGCGTGGGCAAGGTGCTGACCGTGGCCAATGCCGCCAACGCGCAGCCGATCGCGCAGGTGCTGGCCCCGCAGATCGCCAAGGCCGCCGCTGGGTACAGCCACGTGTTCGGCCCCTCCACCACCTTTGGCAAGGATTTGATGCCCTGCGTGGCCGCCCTGCTGGGCGTGGCGCAGGTGTCGGACCTCATGGCAGTGGAAGGCAGCCACACCTTCAAGCGTCCGATCTACGCTGGCAATGCCATCATCACGGTCGAGGCGCCAGCCGACCAGACCGTGGTCGCCACCGTGCGTGCGGCCTCCTGGCCGGAAGCGGCGCAGGGCGGCAGCGCCAGCGTCGAAGCGCTGAGCGTGGACGTGGCCCTGCCCACCCACACCCGCTACATTGCCCTGGCGGCAGCCAGCAGCGACCGCCCGGACCTGCAGAGCGCCAAGCGCGTGGTCTCCGGTGGCCGCGGCGTCGGCTCGGAAGAGAACTTCAAGGTGATCTACCAGTTGGCCGACAAGCTCGGCGCGGCGGTTGGTGCCTCGCGTGCGGCCGTCGATGCCGGTTACGTGCCCAATGAGCTGCAGGTCGGCCAGACCGGCAAGATCATCGCCCCGGAACTGTATGTCGCCGTTGGCATCAGCGGTGCGATCCAGCACCTGACCGGGATCAAGGACGCCGGCACCATCGTGGCGATCAACAAGGATCCGGATTCGCCGATCTTCGAGATCGCCGATATCGGGCTGGTGGGTGATCTGTTCACCTTGTTGCCGGAGCTGGAAGCTCAGTTGGGCTGAGCCATCTGGAGGGTGGCAGGCACAACCGCCACCCTCTACGATCCGACGACATGATCAACTCTCCAATCTTGCGCTTCCTCGTTTCGGGAGGCTCTGCAGCTGCCCTCGAGTATCTGGTTTTCTTCGCTCTTAATGATGAACTCGGTGAAACGCATCTTCACCTCAGCCAATCCTTGAGCTTTGGCTGCGGATTCGTACTCAGCTTTTTCCTTGCACGCAGCTGGGTTTTCAGAAGCGGAGGCAGCTGGTTTGTCGAACTAGGGAAGTACCTCTGCCTGGCCACGATCAACCTGGCATTCGGCAACCTGCTCATTTCACTGCTCACCCGCGTCGTCGGCCTTGACCCGCTACTGGCGAAGTTCTTCGTCATGGCCGCTGTCGCCGTGTGGAACTACGTGATCGCCTCAAAGCTCATCTTCCGGACAGCGCGACCACGATAAGCCGGTGCGAGGCGGCTCATGTCATACTCGGCGTTTGATCGCCTGCTGACGCTTGGCGAACCAATCCAGAGGATGCCGGGAATGCAACAACGTGGACAGAACGTCTTCGATAGCGTGGTGATCCTGTGGTCACGGCAGTCACTCGCGTCTCGTTGGCTGATGTTTCTCGCGCTCTCTGCGTTCATGCTCTATGTCGGCCTTGCATTGACGCCCTCGTCGTATGGATCGGCGTTCGACATGCTGGGCCTGCAGCGCCAAGGGTTCCTGCTGGGCAATCCCAGGGGCATACGATCAGACGAGTGGATGGTCTTCACCCCCTATGTACAGATCGCCGTTGCCAACGGCTTTGGCCCGGTCAACCTCGCCTCGCCCTATCACGAAGATCTGCGCTCGTTCCAGTCGCTGCCGATCCTCGACTGGGCATTGCTATTCAAGCCTTACCACTGGGGCTTCATGCTGCTGCCCGCAGCCAACGCCTACGCCTTCTACTTCGCCTCGCTGACCGCCGCCTTCATCACAGGCTGGGCGCTTTTCATGCGACAGCTTCGCGTTCCTGCCGTTGCCGCCGGGCTGGTATCGGTAACGCTGTATTTTTCGCCGTTCGTACAGGTCTGGTGGACCAGCAATGCAGGCGCATTCGCTCTGGCGCCATGGGCGGCGTTGGCCTGGCTGTATTTCGAGCGGCGATGGGTTCGAATCGTACTGAGCACCTACGCGCTGGCAGTGTGGCTGCTGGCCTGTGCCTATCCGCCCTTTCTGTACTCCGCCGGCTTGGCGATGGCCATCCTTGTTTTCGCCCTCCGCCGCGACAAACTCACCGGTGCCCGCCTGTTTGATGCAACGATCGCCGGCGCAATCGCGCTGTCATTGTTCATCTTCTATTTCCATGATTTGATTGACATCATTCAAAACACGGTATACCCGGGCCGCCGCGAAAGCGCTGGCGGAGGGACGGAGTGGGCGAAACTGTTTGCCCACCTTGGCTCGGGACTCACGACTTATCGCTTTGAGCCACTGGCGGCGTTCAGTAACAGCAACGCCTGCGAAATCGCGGTCATGTCGTCATTGCTTCCGATGTATACGTTGCTGCTCAACCGCCACAACCTGGCGCTTTGGATGGATCGCCACCAGGCTGCGGCGTTCATTTTCCTGTCCGGCACCGTGTTCATTGCCTGCTGGATATTCCTGCCGATGCCAGCCGTGGTCGCCAAGATCACCGGCCTCTTCATGGTTCCACCGCAACGCGCGCTACTCGCGCTAGGCTTGCTGGTCAACATTGGCTGCGCCATCCTGATCGCCAACTGCGGCGTACAGCTGAGCCTGCGACGACTTGCCCTGCTTGCGGCTGTCACGCTGGCTGCTACGGCAATGAAGTATTTCGTGGCCGGCGGCACGATCATCGCGACTTACAGCCTGCTTGACGTGATCCCTTACGTATGCGTGGCAACCCTGTTGGTCGGCCGCCTGTTGGCACTTCCTCCGGCCCGGGGTGCGGCATTCGTTCTGTTCACGGCCATGATCGGCAACATTCTGGCCTACGGCACCTTCAACCCCATTCAGTCCGCCACGCCGATTTTCGCTGTCGACAAGACCGAGGTACAGCGCTTGCTGTCCGAAAGAGGCGCAACCACCAGCCCCGAAGGCTATCTTGTTGCCCCCGGCCATTATGGAGCCCTGCTGGCTGGCATCGGACTGCCTTCAATCAATCACGTCCTTTACTACCCGCAGCCTGCTTTCTTCAAGCGATATTTCGGCGAGCTTCCCAAGCAGGAATTCGACGAGGTGTTCAACCGCTATGCCCACGTCTCCATCGGTGCGGGCACGCTCCCGCGCGTACTCGCTCCCGATCATATACAGGTCCCGGCAGCGGTCATGCTCGGCACGGCGGACGCGACGAGCGAGAATGTTGCCGCCGTCGAGCGCCAAGGCCCCCGCCCACCTCCTGTCAGCGCTGACGTTCCGATCGGACATGTAGACAGTGTTGGCCCAATTCTGGATGGACGACTCACCCTGCAGGGGTGGTTCCACGCCCCACTGAATCGAGACACACGGATCCTGGTCTGGACATCGACAGAGCAGGTCCAGACGGCACTTTCTGTCATTCAACGACCGGATGTCGCCAAGGTAGTGGCTTCCGATCTGCTTGACTCAGGCTTTGCGCTGACCATCGAATTTGGCCCAGCCACGACCTCGACCGAAGTCTGCATACAGACCCAGGATACGGACAATCGCGTCACCACCGTCCGATTCCCCAACGGTGACCTGAACTGCACTCGCCTGCCTTACGACACGGATGGCCCCTCCGATGAACACTGAACACTCCCAAGCCACCACCATGCGCGTCGCCGTCGTCATTCCATGCTACAAGGTCAAACGGCACGTTCTTGGCGTCATTGCCGCCATCAGCGACAGGGTTGAACGCATCTACTGCGTAGACGATGCTTGCCCGGAAAAGAGTGGTGAGTTCATTCGTGAGCACGCGTTCGATCCCCGAGTCCGCGTGCTCACCCATGACAAGAACCAAGGTGTAGGTGGGGCCGTTATGACCGGGTATCAGGCGGCCATAAACGATCAGATGGACATCATGGTCAAGATCGATGGCGATGGGCAGATGGATCCAGCGCTGCTCACCGATTTCATCGAACCGATCATCCGCGGCGAGGCCGATTACACCAAAGGCAATCGCTTCTGGGAACTTTCCCAGATCAAGCAGATGCCGCTGGTGCGCCGCATCGGAAACCTCGGTCTCTCGTTCATGGCGAAGGCATCTTCAGGTTATTGGGACACTTTTGATCCCACCAATGGCTATACCGCGATCCACGCCAAAGTAGCCAGCCACCTGCCATTCGCATCCATCAGCAGGCGTTACTTCTTCGAGACGGATATCCTGTTCCGCCTGAGCACCCTGCGCGCCGTGGTCCATGATGTCCCTATGGACGCGCATTATGCTGACGAAGAAAGCAACCTTAAGATCAGCAAGATCATTGGCGAGTTTGCGTACAAGCATGTGCGCAACCTGTTCAAGCGCATAGGTTACAACTACTTCCTGCGCGACCTGCCTGTCGCCGCCCTGCAGTTGGTCGCCGGTAGTGTTCTGCTGGGTTTCGGTGCTGCATTTGGCGGCTATCACTGGGCCAGCTCAAGCGCTGCGGGAACGGCGACCCCGGTTGGCACGATCATGATCGCGATCCTGTCATTGACCACAGGCTTGCAATTCATCTTGGCGTTCATCAGCTACGATATCGCCAGCGTGCCGCGCACCAGCATCCATCGAACCGTCAAACTGAAAGCGCAGTAAGCAGACCTGTCCTGCGGGCTCCTGCCCACAAAAAAGGGCGCCGACCAAGGGCGCCCTTTTCACCAGACGTGAATGGCTAGCTGGGTCGAACGCGCGGCGGATAGGCCAGCGAGAACGGCGTGCTATCCAACGAAAGGTTGACGTTGTAATAGGGATCGTACTTCAACGACTCGCCCCAACGGGACGTCATGAATGCGATCTCACCATTGAAGCGCGCAACCTTTTCGGGCGTTGTCTCATAACCGCGCGACGCAGATTCATGGTGGTAGAGTTCGGCGAATGGCGTCCACAGATTCCGATAGCCCGCGTCACGCACGCGCAGGCAAAAATCGACGTCATTGAACGCAACCTGTAAGCCCTCGTCCAGCCCATCCAGTTCTTCGAACACATCACGCCGAACCACAATGCACGCCGCAGTTACCGCGCTCAGATTCTGTGCCAGGCGCGCACGACTCTTGTCGCCCGCCCAGCCGCGGGGCATGCCAACGTAACAGTGCCCCGCAACGCCACCGATCCCGATGATCACACCCGCATGTTGGATCGTGTCATCGGGATAATAGAGCATTGCGCCAACGACGCCGATCGCGGGCCGGAGGGCATGGGCCACCATCTCGTCAAGCCAATCCGGGCTGATTACTTCGATATCGTTGTTGAGCAAGCCCAAAACGCTGCCCTTCGCCAGGCGTGCACCGGCATTGTTGATGGCCGAGTAGTTGAATGGCTGCGGGTAAGCAAGCACCTTTATCCGGGGGTCCTGCTGGATCTGCGCGAAATAGTCTTTCGAGACCTGCTCTTGGGAATCATTATCAATGACAATGATCTCGTACGCTGGGTAAAGCGTGCGTTCGAGGATTGAGTCGATACACTGCTTCAGCAGATCAATTCGATCACGCGTTGGGATCAGCAGGCTCACCAAGGGACGTTCCTGCGGCAAGGGATGTACGATCCGGAAGTATCCGCTCCCATCCGTATCGACCACCTTGGCACCGGAGCCCATGCGTTCCAGGTGCTCCTGGACGCTACGCCGCCCTGCTTCGTGGGCATAGGATTTCTCCGATGCAGCCGTCGCCGTGGAGCCAGCGATCATTCGCCAGTGATAGAGCACTTTAGGTACATGGCCGATCTGTGCCGGCTCAAGCCGCTCGACGATACGGAGCGCAAGGTCCCAATCCTGCGCGCCTTCGAAGCCGACCCTGAAACCGCCCACCTCGTGCACGTGACGTGACCTGTAGACAGTCAGGTGACAAACGCAGTTCTGGGAAAGCAGCAGGTCTGGATTCCAATCGGACTTGAAATATGGATCCGAGCGCACACCCGAGGTGTCGATCTTATCCTCATCGGTGAACAGCATCTCCCAGCCAGGATTCTGCTGGAATGCCAGCACCACCTCGAACAAGGCCATGGGATGTAGTTCATCGTCGTGGTCCAACAACGCAATGAACTCGCCAGAAGCCGACTTGATCGCAGAATTGGACGCCGCCGAAATGTGGCCGTTCGCCGATCGGTACGTTACGCGGACGCGTGGATCGCTCGCCGCGTACTCCTCAAGAACTTCGCGTACGCGCGGATCCGTCGACGCATCATCGGCAATGCACAGCTCCCACGCGGTGTACACCTGCGCCTGTACGCTTTCAATGCAACGGCGCAGCCACGGCTCAGGTGTATTGAAGGTCGGAACGATGATCGATACGAGCGGCAGTGAATCCAGCGTGGCCAGATGCCTTTCCGCCCCGTGCCATGCGTCGTCCCGGCACTCGTACATGTCCTGCCATGCGCTGTAATCGCTGTAAGCGGATGGATCCATCGCCCGGCGATAGTCCGATAACAGACGCGTCGCCATCCGACGACTGCCGCCTCTGAGGAAATCAACAGTCGTGCGCGCGAGCAGCCGGACCCGCTCATTGATGCTGCGGCGACGTCGACCAAGGGTCAGCATCATGTGGCCCAAAGCCCGCAACCTGCCAATTTTCCTGAGCTCGAGGTTCTCAAACCTGAAATCTGCGGGTGCGGTCGAGGGGTCAAATCGCAGGGCGTGGGCACCCCCGTTGAAGTTGACCAGGATGTTGAAAACACGCGGGTCGCAGCGGGCTGTATCCAATGGCAGGTCGATGCGATCGCTCTCGTGCATCCCGGTGCCATAGTCGGGATAGAACGCGGGCGCGTGCAGGCGGCCCTGCATCACCTGCAGATTACCCGAGAAAAAGTACCAGCCAGCTTCCAGAACCTGGTTCCCCAGGTTCACTGCAAACTGCGGGTCCAAGCCAGAGGCACGCCAACCCGCCTGCACCTCCCCCTTGGGGCTGAGCACGGAAATCTGGTGGAGGGCGGTCAACTCAAGGGAACGTCCGTTGTACATTTGAAAATCTGGCCTCTGGAACACACTGCATTCCGTAATCAGGGATGGTGCAGAGCTACGATCTGGGCATCACGCCGAGCATAGCCAAGAATTGGAACATGGTGGACATGAAGGGGCATCGTTGCGATAGCTGCCGGATGAGACTGGCCGCCGCGCCATCCAGGCCAAAGAGGCTAACCGACAGCCTCTCGGACGCGGGATTGTTGTGCAAGGCCGACAATCCTACCTGACCCACGCAGTCCAGATCAGCCGGTACTCACTGGGCTGGTTGGATCTGGGCGGGAGCCTTCGACAGCGGTTTGTTGGACTGCTGCATCACGCACCAAAGCCCCGTTCGCCTCTTTCTGCTCCTGGAGCTTCTGCATCTGGGCATTTAACGATTCCATCAGCTCGATCTGCTGCGACATGAGCTCGTCGGAATGTCGCGCGGCAAGCTGCTCGGACAAAGAGTCCACTTTGTTTCCGAGCGCTTCGACAAATGCGAATACATTCAGTTGATGCTGCGCCGACAGATTGAGGGCATGCTGGATGCCATCGAACCGCTGCATCGTCGACACAAGCTCGTCCGGCGCTGGCTCAGCCATGTTCTCCGTCACGACCGGTATCGTCGCCGCAGCCATCGACTGCATGGCTGCACGCGGATCACGTCCCGTTGCTGCCACTTGGAATTCAATTTCCTTTTCCAAGGCAGATTCAAAGCTGGCCTCGTTGTATCCATCGAGCAACTGACCCAGCAACTGCAGCGTCAACTCGCGCAGCGTCGTACATGCGCCCTCGCGATGCATGGGCGCCACCGGCGTCCCACTGACCGAGAACAGCACGCTTCGCGTCATCAGCCAGCCAAGGGTCGGCGCATCGACTTTCCATTCGCGGTCAAAGAAAACGATTCGTCCGTCTTTTCCACGAATGAGATTTGACGGCGTCGCATCCAGGTAGTGGTCCGGCAGAAGATCGGTAGACCGCCGTGCCAGGGGGGCAAGGCCCTCGCCTTCCAGCACCACATCGAGCCCATCCAGATAAGCAGAAAATGCAACCGATAGCTCGCCAATGCGCCAGCCCGGGGCTGTTAGGACCTCACGGATCTTGTCGACGTACAGTTCGCCGCGGATATACGCGCACTCAGGCTCGATATCCATCGCCACGGCACCATGCGCATGGTTCGAAGTGCCGGACCCGAGTCCCCGCGACCGCACGGCAATGCCTGCGCGACCGCTGACGAAGACAGTCTCGCGCGCGAACAATGCACGACGTTGCGTACTGAAGTGCCAGGCCAGGATGTCCTCCGGGGCATCCTGCTGCTCCGCGCACGCTTCCACGAGGAAGGAGTTGGCGAGATCGGCTACCAAGCGATTGGCGGCAACTTCCTTCCAGACGCGTTGCAGGTTGAACGTGGTTGGGGTCAACTGAGGATCACGGCGCACGGCCTGCGATGCCAATGCCCCAACGTCGAACACAGCCGGGTCTGCTGCGCAGCCTGCCGCCGAGAGTATCGTCGCAGGCATTTTGTAGTCTGGCATTGGCACATGCACACGCCGATGGGCGTATCCGGCGTCCTCCAGCAACTTCTCCAGCTCCACGCGCCCATAAGTCCGCGCACCTTTGGCAGCGTAGCGATTCTCGACACCCACCATCGGCTCGCCCAGGTGATCTTCGGGGACGCCAGCCAGGTACTTCAGCCCGATCTTGTTTTCGATGGCGATGACGAGTCGTCCACACGGCGCCAGAAGCTTCCGCGCCCTGATCAGCATGTCCACCGCGGGCTCGGCTGCATCGGAAAACAGGCTTGCGTACTCAAGCACGCCGATCAACGTGACGACATCGAAGCGTTCATCGATCGCCAGGTCCTGGAAGCGCTCAGCGAGCACTGCAACGTTGGGCAGGTCGCTGGTACGTTCCCGTGCGATGGCTGCACGGCGCAGCGAGCCTTCAAGTGCCAGGACGTTGGCGCCTGATTCACCCAGATAGCGAGTAACCGCACCGCATCCGGCACCAATCTCGAGCACCCGCGCCCCTGGCTGAAGGTGCGCGGCGAAAGGCCGCATGATGTTGCCCCGCTCGCTGGACAGGTGATAGCGACTCGGCCAATCAGAGCAGGCTGCTGCCAGCTCCGTGGAAAATACCCCTTTGTCGGATGCATTCCGCAGGATTTCCCACAGGCGCACTTCGCTGTCATCGCCGTCGTTGTAGGCAATGCTGCCGAAATCGGCGTGGTGCCAAACGCCGCTATCTTCCCCAAGCACATAGCCTGATGCGGCGAGGGAGCTTTCTATCTGAGTCATGAGGACGAGCCTTGGAAGTTGTGATTACGGTTATCCAGCATGATTTCGCTCCAGGACAGCGAAACGCATGCCCAGGTCCCCCATTCCGAAGAAGCGTGCCTGGATGACCTTGAAGTGGATACTGTCGTAACGCCGGTCATGCGGGACGACATCCTCTTCGCCGCGGCTGGCGATGCCGACCGAGATGAAATAATCACCGTCCGCCAGGCCGGCGCGGAAGATGGTTTCAACGTCGACCGTGCTCCCAGCCACTCCAGCATTGTCCCAGCCGGCAATTGGCTGGTACTCGCTGTTTGATCCATAAACAGGCACGCCCTCTGCGGTCTTCACGGTTACTCCCAGAATCGGCCTGGCGATGTCACGCGAGAAGTGGATGCGCAGCGCCAGGCGCATTTCCTGCCCGGATTCGACTACCGACGGGTAGGAGTGGCCATGCGTACCGAGGTCGAAATCGACGATTCGCGCCGCGGCATCCCCCCAACGAAATTCATGGGGATTGTAGTTGGAGCGCTGCTCGAACCCAGCGGCCTCTCCAGTGAACAGGTCACCGAAGTCTTCGGCCTGCGTTGGTGCATCACCTGCGGAGATCGCATCAGCCTTGGCTTCATCGCCTTTGCCGAACAACAGGTCGTAATAGGCATTTACTACGTGCTTGGGATGCCCCGTCATGCAGACGCGGCCACCGTCCAATAGCAGAGCCCTGTCGCAGTGTTGGACGATCTGGTCTGCGGAGTGACTAACGAAGAGGATCGAGGCGCCGTCCTCCTTCAGCTGCCTCAATCGAGCGAAGCATTTTGCCTGGAATTTTGCATCACCGACCGACAATGCCTCATCGACAATCAACAGTTGTGGATTCACCTGCGCCTGCACGGCAAAGGCCAACCTGACGACCATGCCGCTGGAGTAGTTGCGGATAGGCTGGTCGATGAACGGTCCGATGTCTGCAAACGCGAGGATTCTGTCAAGGTTGGCGTCGACTTCCGCCTTGCTCAATCCAAGTATCGCGCCGTTGAGATAGACATTCTCGCGACCGGTGAACTCAGGATTGAAGCCACTGCCCAGCTCGAGCAACGCCGCCACGCGGCCTTGCACCTCCACACGCCCTTCAGTGGGTGTAAGCGTGCCGGCAATCATCTGCAGGAAAGTAGATTTCCCTGACCCGTTCCTGCCAATCAAGCCAACCGTCTCTCCCTTCCTGATCTGCAGATCCGCACCACGAAGCGCCCAGAACTCGGAATAGAACCGCCGCCGTGCCCCAACGAGCCCCTGCAGCAGGCGGTGCGATGGCCTTTCATAAACGTGGTAGCACTTGCCGACATTTTCGGCGTCGACCACCAGGTCCTGCACGCCCGTGCGTTGATCAGAGGACATCTGCAAACCCCCTGCGCGACTTCTGGAACACGGCGTAACCGATATAGGCGAAGAAGGTGGCCGCAATGGTGTAGAGGGCCAGGCCCTCCCAATCGGGCAGTCGACCCCAGAACGCGACTTCGCGTGCCTGGTCGATGATGAAGGTCAACGGGTTGAGTTTGAAGACAGCCTGGTAATTCTCAGGCAGCGTCTGGACCGGTACGATCGCCGAAGAAAGGAACAACATCGCCGTGGCGACAACACCAGTGATCTGGTTGATGTCGCGCAGATAGACAGTCATGGAAGACAGCAGCCACCCCAAGCCCAGTACCCCGATTGCCAGCGGCAGGAAAATCACCGGCAGCAGGAGCATGGTCGCATGCAGCTCGCCACGCACCACGAAGTTCACCACGACAAAAACCACCATGTTGGCGAAAGCGTGAAACAGCGCGGAGAGAACCATGGACCACGGGAGTATCTGCAATGGAAAAACGATACGTTTGACCAGGTTCGGATTGCCAACGACCAGGTTTGACGAACGCGTCAGACACTCTGCAAAAAAGCCATGCACGATCAAGCCGATGAACAGCAGCATTGCGAAGTCGCCCATGTTCCCGCTGGCGCCGGGCCATCTTGACTTCAGGACATACCCGAACGCCAACGTATAGATCGTCAGCATCATGAACGGACTGATCAGAGACCACAGCAGCCCGAAGCTCGCGCCGCGATACCGTCCAAGGACCTCGCGCCGCGTCATTTCCCATGTAAGGTCGCGATGACGGCGCAATCCTTCAAGCGGACCAGCAACACGGAATGAGGTTGCGGTATCCAGGCTCGTGCTCATGCCCCCACCAGTGCCTGCTCCAGATCCATCTGCAGATCCCCCAATTCCTCCACCCCCACGCTCAGCCGCACCAGCGCATCGCTGATGCCCAGCTGCTCGCGGCGTGCGACCGGGATGGACGCATGGGTCATCACCGCCGGGTGGTTGACCAGGCTTTCCACCCCGCCCAGCGATTCGGCCAGGGTGAACAGCTCGGTCTTTTCGCAGAAGCGCTTGGCCGCGTCGTAGCCGCCCTTCAGCACGATCGACACGATGCCACCGAAACCGGCCATCTGTCGCGCGGCCAGCTCGTGCTGCGGGTGCGAGGGCAGGCCCGGGTAGATCACCTTTTCCACTGCCGGGTGCTTTTCCAACCACTGGGCCAGGGCCAGCGCGTTGGCGCAATGCGCCTTCATGCGCAGCGGCAGGGTCTTCAACCCGCGCAGGGCCAGGAAGCTGTCGAACGGCCCCTGTACGCCGCCGATGGAGTTCTGCAGGAATGCCATCTGCTCGGCCAGTTCGGCGTCGTCGCCGACCACTACCATGCCGCCGACCATGTCCGAATGGCCGTTGAGGTATTTGGTGGCCGAATGCAGGACCAGGTCGGCCCCCAGTTCCAGCGGACGCTGCAGCATCGGCGAGGCGAAGGTGTTGTCGACCACCACGGTCAGCCCATGGCGCTTGGCGATGGCCGCCACCGCCGCGATGTCGACGATCTTCAGCATCGGGTTGGTCGGCGTCTCGATCCAGACCATCTTCGTTGCCGGAGTGATCGCCGCTTCGAAGGCCGCCAGGTCGGTCAGGTCGACGAAGCTGAAATCCAACCCTGCGGTGCGGCGGCGCACGCGCTCGAACAGGCGGAAGCTGCCACCGTAGATGTCATCCATCGCCACCACATGGCTGCCGGCATCCAGCAACTCGATCACGGTCGCACTGGCAGCCATGCCCGAGGCAAAAGCGAAGCCGCGCGTACCGCCTTCCAACGACGCCACGCAGCGCTCGTAGGCAAAGCGGGTGGGGTTGTGGGTGCGCGAGTACTCGAAGCCCTGGTGCTCGCCCGGGCTGGACTGCGCATACGTTGAGGTGGCGTAGATCGGCGGCATCACCGCGCCGGTGCTGGGATCGGGCGATTGACCGCCGTGGATGGCCAGCGTGGCCAGGGCCAGTGAACGCTTGGAGATATCGGACATAAGGATTTCCTGCAGGCGCCCATGGGGCGCCACCAAAGGTGCGGGAGTCTATCAGCGGGGCGTTAACAGGCCTTGATGCGGATAAACGGTAATTCAGCCGTGCAGCGGTCGACGCCCGCCCTTACTGCGCGCGACGGCGCAGGAAGTTGAGCAGGTCGATGCGGGTGATCAGGCCCAGGAAGGTCTCCCCGTCCATGATGATGGCCACCTGGCCGCGATCAAACACTGGCAACAGCGCTTCGATCGGGGATTTGACGTCCAGCCGGTCCAGCTTGCTGACCATGGCGGTGGATACCTTGTCGCGGAAGCGCGCCTCATCGCCATACACATGCAGCAGCACGTCGCTTTCATCGACGATACCGACCAGCTGCTCGCCGTCCAGCACCGGCAACTGCGATACGTCGTACAGCTTCATCCGCTGGTAGGCGGTGGTCAGCAGGTCATTCGGGCCGATCACGACGGTGTCGCGCTGGCCATAGGGGCGCAGGATCAGGTCACGCAGGTCCCCGTGCTGCGGGCGCTCCAGGAAGCCGTTGTCCAGCATCCAGTAGTCGTTGTACATCTTGGACAGGTACTTGTTGCCGGTGTCGGGCACCAGCACCAGCACCTTCTTGGGCGTGGTCTGCTCGCGGCAGTACTTCAGGCCGGCAGCCAGCAGGGTGCCCGTCGACGAGCCGCCCAGGATGCCTTCCTTGCCCAGCAGTTCACGCGCGGTATGGAAGCTTTCCGCGTCGGTGATCGGATAAGCCTTGGTGACCCGGGTGAAATCAGCGATGGACGGCAGGAAGTCCTCACCGATGCCTTCCACCAGCCAGCTGCCGGATTTGTCGTTGAGCACGCCGTCGTTGATGTATTCGGCCAGAATCGAACCTACCGGGTCGGCCAGGACCAGTTCGGTGGACGGCGAGAGCTTGGCGAAGGCGCGCGACAGGCCGGTCATGGTGCCCGAGCTGCCGCAGCCGAAGACGATGGCGTCCAGCTCGCCGCCCATCTGCTCGAGGATTTCCGGACCGGTGCCGAACTCATGCGCAGCCGGGTTGTCCGGATTGCCGAACTGGTTGATGAAATAGGCGCCCGGGGTCTGTTCGGCGATGGTCTTGGCCAGATCCTGGTAGTACTCCGGATGGCCCTTGGCCACATCCGAGCGGGTCAGGCGCACTTCGGCGCCCATGGCCTTGAGGTTGAAGATCTTCTCCCGGCTCATTTTATCCGGCACGACCAGGATGAGCTTGTAGCCCTTCTGCTGGGCCACGAGGGCCAAGCCGAGTCCGGTATTGCCGGCAGTGCCTTCCACCAGGATCGCACCGGGCTTCAGGTCGCCGCGTTTTTCTGCTGCCTCGATCATGGACAGGCCGATACGGTCCTTGATCGACCCACCCGGATTGGCGCTCTCCAGCTTCAGGTACAGCTCGCAGACCCCTGTATCCAGGCGCTGGGCCTTGATGATCGGGGTCTTGCCGATGAGATCGAGAACGGAGGACAGGATGGGCATTGAAGGACTTTCGGTTCGCGCCACAAAGGGCCGGATACTCGATTATCCGCCGGATGGGCGGGAAAGTCAGTCAGGTGCATGTAAAGACAAGTTGACGCGGACGAAGCCGGCAGACGAGGACGCCGGCTTCGCCCGCGACAAGAGAACCCGGGGACGGACCGGGCCGCGCACGCAACGCGACCCGGGGAGGGAGGCGGACCGGCTCGCCGGCCCGCCAGGAGGCGCCCGGAGGGGCGCGCAACGCACTGAATGTCAGTGGGGCGCGGGAGAGGAGGACGGTGGCGGTGCGTCAAACATCCGCAGCAGGCGTTGCTTGGCCAGCAGCTTTTCCCGCTTCATGCGTCCCAGGGTGACATCGTCGATCGGGAGCACACCCAGCTCGGCATCCATGCACTTCTTGTTCAACTTCCTGTGCTGGTCATGCAGGGCCCTGAACTCCGGATCTTGCTTGCGACGTGCGTCGATCTCGCTCTGGGGCTGGTCTTCGAACATGATTTTCCTCCTTCAGCTGGAACACGAACGCCCCGGCCTTGCGGCACGGGGCGCTGTCAGGGGAAGGACGGCCGGGCGCACCTGCACGCCGCTCCACCGGAGGCTTGCCGCACTGGCCGGCGGCGTGTCCAAGGTGGTGGCGCTTCACGTGCATCAGCCCGGCCCTCCCATCGTCCGGTCCGCGGTAGTGCGTCCCGGACAATCGACCCTACGCCGGCCAGTGGGGCCATTCAAGCCTCTCGCGACAAAAAACCGGGCATCGCTGACGAGCGGTTCAGCTGAATGCGATGAACATCAAAGTTCATCGCAATCAGTTACTTACGGAACAATAACAACCTCGGCCGCGCGGGCCTTGGTGGCCGCGCCCTTGGTACCGGTGAGCTGCAGGCGATTGCCGGCCACGCCGGCAGCCACCAGGGCATCGCGCAAGGCCTCGGCGCGCTGCTGTCCGACACCCGCCGCCGCGTCCCAAGCCTGGATGCGCACCCGCCCCTTCTTGCCGATGTTGAGGTATTCGGCCAGGGCCTTGGCCTGGTTCTTCGCTGCGGCCGACAAGGCGGCCCCGCCGCTGGCAAAGGCATCACCAGCGAGCGTGAACACTTCGCCGCGGTTGTCGAACTTCGCCGCTGGCAGCTTCTGCCCGGACACCAGCTCAGCCTCTTCACGGGCCAGCTTGGCCGCATTCTGCTGGGCCGCGCTCAACCGGGCCTGCTGTTTGCCAGCCACGCTGCTGAGCGCATTCTCCGCGTCCTGCCGCGCCAGCGCTTCGTTTTCCGCTGCCAGGCGCAGGCGCTCGGACTCCTCGGCCTGGATCTGCGCCTGCATGCGCAACCGCTCGGTCTCCTGCCGGGCGCGCGCCGCATCGCGGCGGCTGGCTTCGATCATCAGCTCGTTGCGGGTCTGCTCAAGGCGATCGGCCTCGCGCGCGGCCAAGGCGGTGCGTACCGCCGTTTCGGCGATTTCCACCCGGCGTTCGGCCAGGTAGCGGGCCAGCTCCTGGTCGCGCCGCTTGGCATTCTGCAGGGTGGTGATCGCCTGCTGTGCCTGCAGCCGCTCGAAGGCGGCCATGTCAGCGGTGTCGGGCGTGGCGTTGATCGCCATCAGGCGCTGGCTCAGCTGGGCCACGGCCGGATCTTCGGCGGCCAGGGACAGCAACGGCGAAGCCAACAGCGCGGCGGCCAGCAGGGTGCGGTGCAGGCGCATCAGCGGCCCTCCCCATTGTTCAATTGGCGTTGCAACTGGATGACCTCGTTACGGCGCAGCTGCACGGCTGCGGTGTTGGTGGCTTCCTCGCTGCGGGCACGGGCCAGATCGGCGTCGGCGGCCGCGCGCAGGGCCAGCGGCGCGGCATTCTTGCGCTCACGGCGCTCGCCGGCGGCACGCTGGGCCTGCTCCAGCCCTTGCCGGGCCAGTTCCAGAAGATCCGGGGCGTACTGGTCGGCATCGGCGCGGGTGGCACGGTCGACCGCCTGGCGGGCCTGGGTCAGTTCCAGCGTGGCCTCTTGCGCCG